>JAAEOH010000178.1 GCA_024244645.1 Hyphomicrobiales bacterium | reverse complement strand
TCAAGACGGCGGGCCACAAATCGAAGACGTTCCTCCATGACACATACCTCTTTCCACGGCATCAACACCTCCGGTCAAAAAACCAAAAGTGTTACCTATGTGTCCGGTACAAAACGTCACCTATGTCTCGGGTCGCTCACCAAAAAAAACATCAACTGTTCCGCCAATCAGCGGTTTTGCATTGCGGGCCGGCGGCCAATTTGCTATTGCGCGGCGAACGCCCGTTGGCGGCAACCGCTGTTTGCGCGTCTGAACCACTGATTTCAGTCTGCGCGAAGCGGAAAAAGTCAATAAATTCAATAGTGCTGCACCCGAAATGCCCGGGCGAGGGCACTGTGACAGATCGCTGCCACACTTGGCAGGCATTAAGGCACCACGCCGGTCTTCGTTGGGATCGGTGTCGAAAGCCCTGAAATTGAAGGTTGGATTATGCAGGTTACAGAAACGCTGTCCGAGGGACTGAAGCGCGAAATCAAGATTGTGGTTCCGGCAAAGGACATGGAATCGCGCATGAACGAGCGTCTCATCGATGCCAAGGACAAGGTCCGTCTCAACGGCTTCCGCCCCGGCAAGGTGCCGATGACCCATATGCGCAAGATCTACGGCAAGTCGATCATGGCTGAATTGGTCAATGAAATGATCAACGAAAAGCCGACCGAGATCCTCTCCGAACGCGGCGAAAAATCCGCTACCCGTCCGCAGATCACAATGACGGAAGACGAATCCGAAGCCAATGAAATCCTCGACGCCAAGGCCGATTTCGAGTTTTCAATGTCCTACGAGGTCATTCCGAAATTCGAGGTCAAGGACGTCAGCAAGATCAAGATCGAGCGGCAGGTCGTCGCTATCAGCGACGATGAAGTCGAAGAGCAGGTCAACCGCGTTGCCGACAGTGCACGCACCTACGAGACCAAGAAGGGCAAGGCTGCCGACGGCGATCGTGTCACCATGGATTATCTCGGCAAGGTCGACGGCGAGCCGTTCGAAGGCGGTGCCGACAATGATTCCAATCTGGTGATTGGATCGGGAAGCTTCATTCCGGGCTTCGAAGAACAGCTGGTTGGTTTGAAGGCCGGTGATGAAAAGACCATCACCGTCAAGTTCCCCGAGGATTATCAGGCTGCGCACCTGGCCGGCAAGGAAGCCATTTTTGAGGTCACGGTCAAGGAAGTCGCAAAACCGGGTGATCTGGTGATTGACGACGAACTTGCCAAGACGCTGGGCCTGGAATCGGCCGAGCGCCTGCGTGAAGTGGTCCGCGAGCAGATCGAAGGCCAATACGGCCAGTACACCCGCCAAAAGATCAAGCGCCAGATTCTCGACGCGCTCGACGAGCAGTACAAGATCGATACGCCGGAGGGTCTCCTGGAAGTCGAGTTCAACAACATCTGGGGCCAGATCTCTGCCGACCTGGAACAGAACGGCAAGACCTTCGAGGACGAGGATACAACGGAAGAAGCAGCCCGCGAAGACTACCGCAAGCTTGCTGAACGCCGTGTCCGCCTTGGTCTGGTTCTGTCGCAGATCGGCGAAAAGGCCGAGATTTCAGCGACAGACGAAGAAATGCAGCGCGCAGTCTACGACCAGGTGCGCCAGTATCCGGGTCAGGAAAAGGAAATCATGGAGTATTTCCAGCAGACACCGGACGCAGTGGCGCAGCTGCGTGCGCCGATCTTCGAGGAAAAGGTCATCGACCACATCATTGGCGAAGCCGACGTCACCGACAAGACCGTCAGCAAGGAAGAGCTGATGGCCGATGACGAAGAAGAAGCCAAGGTCGAGAAAAAGCCGGCCAAGAAAAAGGCCACGCCAAAGAAAAAGGCGGCGCCGAAAAAGAAGGCGGATGCTGAATAGGTCAGCGTAAATCAATCGAAAAAGGCCGCACCCGTTGCGGCCTTTTTTGTGTCCGGATCAAATCAGCGAAAGGCCCTTAAGGCTCGCGTGGCCGGACCGACCGATAATGACATGATCATGCACAGTGATATCGAGTGCCGCGGCGGCCTCGATAATCTTGTGGGTCATCGCGACGTCGGCGCGGGAAGGCGTTGGATCGCCGGACGGGTGGTTGTGAACCAGAATGATCGCCGTTGCCGACAATTCCAGCGCACGGCGGACCACCTCGCGCGGATAGACCGGCGTATGATCGACGGTACCGGTCTGTTGGACCTCGTCGGCAATCAGCCTGTTCTTCTTGTCGAGAAAAAGAATGCGGAACTGTTCACGCCGCTCATAGGCCATGGCCGAATTACAGTATTCGATTACCGACGACCACGATGCCAGAACCGGTTTGTCGATAATGTCTGTCTTGAGCATGCGCTGGGTGAGGGCGGCAAAGACCTTCAGATCGCCTGCCACCGTCTCGCCGATGCCGGGGACTTCGCACAGAAGTTTTGTCGGGGCGCCCATGATTTCAGAAATCGATCCGAAGCGGTCCAGCAATGCCTTGGCAATCGGCTTTGTGTCACGGCGCGGTATCAAACGGAAAAGCAGAAGTTCCAGAAGTTCGTAGTCGGCCAGCGCGTCGGGCCCGGCATTTTGAAATCGCTCTCTGAGCCGTTCCCGGTGTCCGTGATGATGGGCGCTGTTTCCGGATCCAGACAGAGACGAAACTCCTAGGACAGGTCGAGACCCGGCGTGAAAAGGCCGGCTGGCGACAGGGTGAATATTTCGCACCCGTCAGCGGTGACGCCCACGGAATGTTCGTACTGCGCTGTCAGCGAACGGTCGCGGGTGACCGCTGTCCAGCCGTCCGACAGGACCTTCACATGGGGTTTTCCGAGATTGATCATAGGCTCGATGGTGAAGATCATGCCTTCGCGCAGTTCGACGCCCTCGTGGGCACGGCCATAGTGAAGAATGTTGGGCACATCATGAAAGAGCTGGCCGAGGCCATGGCCGCAGAAGTCGCGGACAACCGAGCAGCGCTCACCTTCGGCATAGCGCTGGATCGCTTCGCCGATCGCGCCGGTCCGGGCGCCGGGTCTGACGGCGGCGATGCCACGCATCAGGGATTCGTGCGTCACTTCCATCAGTCTTTGTGCCGCCCGCTTGATCTGGCCGACCGGATACATACGGCTTGAATCGCCGTGCCAGCCATCCAGCACCAAAGTGACATCGATATTCACGATGTCGCCTTCGCGCAGGGGTTTGGTGCCGGGAAAGCCGTGACAAACCACGTGATTGACGGACGTACAGCAGGAATTCGTGTAGCCACGATAGTTGAGCGTCGCCGGAACGGCGCCGTGGTCCATGCCGTACTCGAACACGAATTTGTCGATTTGAGCCGTGGTGACGCCCGGCTGAACCTGTGGAACCAGTTCGTCGAGGCAGCGCGCCGTCAGTTGTCCGGCCTTTCGCATGCCGGCAAATCCTTCCGGACCGTGCAGCTTGACCTGACCGTTGTTTTTCTTTGGCGCGGCTATCGCGTCGATGTAGCTAACCAATTGTCTTCCTCACAAGCCAGGTTCGTCTATCGGAATCAGCCGGTCGAAGCGGATTTCCTGTGGCGTGATGTGGCATCGCACCGCCAGGGCTTCAACCCCGCGCGCGATTGCCCTTTCAAATGCCTTGCTGTAATTGCTATCGAGATCGCGGCAGATTTTCAATCTCTGGCAGTCGGATCGCTGCACAAGATAGACCATGACGGCGCGATATCCAGCTTCGACCATATCGCCCAATTCGTCCAGATGTTTGGCGCCGCGCTTGGTCGGACTGTCCGGGAATTCTGCAAGATCAGGCGTTCGGATGAAGTGAACGTTTTTGACCTCGACATAAGCCGGTAGACGGGTTTCGTCTGTCAGCAGAATATCGATGCGGGAGTATTGTCCGTATTTCTGTTCCCGCTTCATGTCGGCGTAATCTGAAAGCGGGCCGATGTCACCGTTGCGGATTGCCTCTTCGACGATCTTGTTGGGCAGGCCAGTATTGATCCCGACAGTCGTTCCGTCAGCCTCCACCAGTTCCAGCGCATAACGATATTTGCGGGTGGGGCTGTCGTGTTCCGACATCCATATGGGCGATCCTGGATCGGTGAGACCCAGCATCGAGCCGGTGTTCGGGCACGAGCCGGTGATTTCCCGCCCGTCTTCCAGTATCGCATCGAAGAGGAAGCGCTTGTAGCGTTTGACCAGGATGGCGCGGGTGAGGGGCGTTGGAAATTTCATGGGGCCGTCATAGAACAACCGACCTCCGTTTGGAATAGTCTGAAGGGATCAAACGCGGACGCGCACGAAGCTTCCGGGAGCGTCCTCGATTGAATTCAGTTTGCCGCCGCCGGGTTCCCGGGCATCGACCATCTCGTCGTCCTGTTTCTTGATCCAGGCATCCCAGTGCGGCCACCATGATCCGGGATGTTCTTTTGCCTTTTCGACCCAGTCGTCGAATTCACCGACCGGCTTGTTGCCGGTCCAGTACTGGTACTTCTTTTTTTCCGGTGGATTGACGACGCCGGCAATGTGGCCGGAGCCGGACATGACATAGGTCACCTTGCCGCCGAACGAGCCGCAGCCGATGAAGACGGAGCGGGCCGGCGCGATATGGTCTTCCCGGGCGGCAAGATTATAGACCGGGATCTTGACGTCCTTCATCCTGATTTTCTTTCCGCCGAGCACCATCCGGTCGTTGGAAAGGTTGTTTTCCAGATAACAGTTTCGAAGGTAGTAGGAGTGGTTCGCTGCCGGCAAGCGCGTGGCATCCGAATTCCAGTACAACAGGTCGAAGGGCATGGGTTCCTTGCCCTTCAGGTAATTGTTGACGACATAGGGCCAGATCAGCTCGGAAGCGCGCAGCATGTTGAAGGCCGTCGCCATCTTGGAGCCGTCCAGATAGCCGTGTTCCTTCATGTTCTCTTCGATCGAATCGATATTGTCGGCATCGGCGAATACCTGCAGATCGCCGGCATGGACAAAGTCGACCTGGGTCGTGAAAAACGTCGCAGAGGCAACCCGGTTGTCGCCTTCCTGGGCAAACAGAGCAAGCGTTGCCGCCAGCAGGGTTCCACCGACGCAGTAGCCGATTGCATTGATCTCGTCCTCGCCGGTGACCTTTTCGATCGTATCGAGTGCAAAACCGATGCCCTCGCGCGCATAGGCCTCCCAACCCTTGTCGGCCTGGCGCTCGTCGGGATTGACCCAGGAGATGATAAAGACGGTGTGGCCCTGTTCGACCGCCCATTTGATGAAGGATTTTTGCGGGTTCAGATCGAGAATATAGAACTTGTTGATCCAGGGAGGGCAGATCAGCAATGGGCGCTTCAATACCTTATCGGTTGCCGCGGCATATTGAATCAGCTGGCATACTTCGCTTTGCGCGATAACCTTGCCGGGCGTCATTGCGAGGTTTTCGCCGACGGCAAATTTGCTGTAGTCGGACTGGCGCAGACGCAGATCACCACGACCCGCCTCGATATCTTCGGCCAGCATGCGCATGCCACGCACGAGGTTTTCACCGCTTTCGGCGACGGTTTCCTTGTAGACCTCCGGATTGGTCAGCACGAAATTGCTCGGCGACAGCGCGCTGGTGATCTGTTTGACGTAGAATTTCGCCTTGTGGCGGGTGTGCGGATCAAGGCCGTCTGCATCCTTGACCAGCTTGTCCGCCCAGTCGGCAGTTACCCAGTAGGCCTGACGCAAAAAACTGAAAAAGGCATTGTTCTGCCAGTCTTCGTCCGAAAAGCGCCTGTCGCCTTTATGACTGGCTGCAGGATCTTCCGCTTCTTCGCCTGACATTTTTCGAATTGAATTGGACCATATGTCGAAATAGCTTGTCAGCAGAAGGGTCTGCGCTTCTATTGTGCGCTTCGGATCCGAAAGCCAGTATTCCGATAGTTTGGAGAACGTTTTCACCATATCGGTCGCGGGACCGGAGAGTGTGTCTTTCTTTTCGCCGGATTCGCGCGGGGTCACCCAAGCGGACGCCGCCTTGCCCAATTCTTCAACCATGTGCGCCATGTTGCGCGCCATGGCCTCGGGATCTTTCACGACAAATGGTTCGATGGCCGCCAGATTTGTAATGTGTTCAAACTTGCCGTTGCCGGATTCGGTCCGATTTTGCGGCTTGTTATCGGCAGGTTTGGCACTCTTGGCGCTCTCCTTTTTTCCGGCAGGCGCGCGCTTGGGACGGTTGTGCCCCTTCCGGGCTTTTTTTTCGGCCACTCGTACCTCCCAAAGGCTTTCCCCACCCATATCGACAAACTATGGATTTCGGGACATCTTTATTATGCAAATAGGACAATAATAATATACACCTAAATTGCTCTCTAATGGTGTACTTTTGATGAATGCGGACCGATGGGGAAGAGGCAGAGGACAATGAATATCGGCTCTAAAATTGCGGGTGCGGTCATGATTGCACATTTTGCCGTTCTGGCAGGATGCGTTTCGGCGTCGCTGGAGGACGCCGCGCCGACGGCAGATGCATCGAATTCCGGGACGGCTGCGGCTGACTCCACTTCCGAGCAAACGGAGCCTCGCGATAACAGTTTTGTGGATGCCGGTGCACTGCGCAACGATGATTTCCCGACGTTTGAAAAAACTCCACAGGGCGCGACTGTTCAGCTCAGCGATGAGGAAAAACAGGACTTGTTAAATCAGATGCAAGCACTGAAAGCCGCTCAGCGGCGCGGTGGCAGTTCATCTGCCGCTTATGCGGCCCGCTATAAGGAACTGCAGGAAATCGCCCGCTCGCACGGTGTCGAAACCAAAAACCAAATCGAGCAATAGTTCGGCGCGACCGGCTGCTTCAGATATCGTCGCTAAGACAGAGCGGCATCGGCTGAATGCAGTGCGGTGCGCTTCAGCTGTTTGTTGCAATTTATGCCATAATGGGCGCATAAGCACGCACCAGCCACATTCGAAACCGAGATCGTCATGGAAGAATTTCATAAAGTCCGCCGTTTGCCGCCTTACGTGTTTGAACAGGTGAACCGCCTGAAGGCCAGCGCACGGGCGGCAGGTGCCGACATTATCGATCTCGGTATGGGCAATCCCGACCTGCCCACTCCGCAGTCCATCGTCGACAAACTCTGCGAGGTGGTTCAGGACCCGCGCACGCACCGCTATTCAACGTCCCGCGGAATACCGGGCCTCAGGAAAGCCCAGGCCCGCTATTATGACCGCCGTTTCGGGGTGAAGCTCAATCCCGACACGCAGGTTGTCGCGACGCTCGGATCGAAGGAAGGCTTTGCCAATATGGCACAGGCCATCACCGCGCCCGGCGATGTGGTGTTGTGCCCGAACCCGACTTATCCGATCCATGCTTTCGGTTTTATCATGTCGGGCGGTGTTATCCGCTCGATGACGGTCAAACCCGATGACAGCTTCTTTTATTCGCTTGAGCGTGCCGTGCGCCATTCGATACCCAAACCGCTTGCGCTGATTCTCAACTACCCGTCAAATCCGACCGCGCATGTGGCCGATATCGATTTTTACAAGGATGTGGTGGCCTTTGCGCGCAAGCACGACATCATCATCCTGTCCGATCTGGCTTACGCCGAAGTCTACTATGACGGCACACCGCCGCCTTCAGTGTTGGAGGTTCCGGGCGCGGTCGATGTGGCAGTGGAATTTACCTCCATGTCCAAGACGTTTTCCATGCCGGGCTGGCGCATGGGATTTGCGGTTGGCAATGAACGCCTGATAGCGGCGCTCTCCCGGGTCAAATCCTATCTGGATTACGGGGCGTTCACGCCGATCCAGGTTGCGTCCACCACCGCGCTTAACGGCGATGGTTCAGAGATTGAACTGGTGCGCGAAACCTACAAGCGCAGGCGCAATGTCATGGTCGAATCCTTTACCAAAGCCGGATGGGAGGTTCCCGCACCGCAGGCGACCATGTTCGCCTGGGCACCGCTGCCTGAACGGTTCCGCGAGATCGGCTCGCTGGAATTTTCGAAATTGCTGATAGAAAAAGCCGAAGTGGCCGTGGCTCCTGGTGTCGGTTTTGGTGAATATGGCGATGATTATGTGCGAATTGCCCTGGTCGAAAACGAGCACCGTATCCGGCAGGCGGCGCGCAACATCAAACGTTTTCTTGCCTCGTCGAATGAAAGCATGCAAAACGTCGTCCAGCTGAACACCCGGCGCTAGCCGCCAGACATTCAATCATTCACGCGCTGCCTGGCAATAGCAACGGCGCAGCATTTGAACAACTGGATCATGCAAATGGCACCAGCCCTGAAAATCGGCATTGCGGGCCTCGGCACCGTCGGTGCGTCGCTTGCGCGCATATTGTCGAACCGACACAACAAGCTGGCCGATATCTGCGGCAGGCCAATCGAAATCGTTGCGGTGAGTGCACGGGATGCATCCAAGGACCGCGGCATCGACCTGTCAGCTATTCAATTCTACACAAATCCGGTCGAAATGGCTGAAAGCGCTGATATTGACGTGTTCGTCGAACTGATCGGCGGCCAGGGCGATCCGGCGTTCAGTGCGGTCAGATCAGCATTGTCGCGTGGCTGCCATGCGGTTACCGCCAACAAGGCATTACTGGCGCGCCACGGCGTCGAATTGGCCGGCATTGCGGAAGAAAATGGCGTACTTTTGAACTTCGAGGCCGCAGTCGCGGGGGGAATTCCGGTGATCAAGGCGATGCGTGAGTCGCTGACCGGCAACAGTATTTCGCGGGTATTCGGCATCCTCAACGGAACCTGCAACTACATCCTTACCGAGATGGAGCGCAACGGTCTGTCGTTTGAGGACTGCCTCAAGGAGGCTCAAAGGCTCGGTTATGCCGAGGCTGATCCGACCTTTGACGTCGAAGGCAATGACACGGCGCACAAGCTTGCGCTGTTGACGAGCCTTGCCTTCGGCACGCAGATCGCTGCCGACGATATCTATCTTGAAGGCATCTCCAACATTTCGATCGAAGATATCCGCGCCGCGGACGATCTCGGTTTCCGCATCAAGTTGCTCGGTGTGGCGCAAAAGACGGAGTCGGGTATCGAACAGCGGGTTCATCCCACCATGGTGCCGAAGAACTCGGTCATTGCGCAGGTCGACGGAGTGACCAATGCCGTTGCGATCGATGCCGATGTTCTGGGCGAGCTGATGATGTCCGGTCCTGGCGCCGGCGGCGATGCAACAGCATCCGCCGTCATGGGCGATATTGCCGACATTGCAAAAAGCCGCCCCGGTCATCAGCACGGGCCCGTCCTTGGCCGTCCGGCCGTCCATCTGGATCCCTATGCGCGCGCCCGCATGCGCAGCCATGAAGGCGGCTATTTCATCCGGCTGACGGTTGAGGACAAGGCGGGCGTATTTGCCAGTCTCGCCAAACACATGTCGGACAATGACATTTCGCTTGAGTCGATCGTGCAGCGACCGGGAAAAAACGGCGCCAACGGAAACGGCGACAAAAAAACCGTCATTCTCGTTACCCACGCAACGATGGAAGATTCGGTGCGCAAGGCGGTTGAGGCGATCTCTTCGGACGGTTATCTGCTTGACAAGCCACAGGTTATTCGCATCGAGCGGCCTGACAGTTGACACCTACCACATATGGCGTGCGTGCAAGAGGTGCGCCGAGACGTTCTTGAGCAGGCTCAGTGCGACCTCGTGATCATGTTCGATGACATCCAGGAACGCCTGTTTGCCGATGCGCAGGCCCTTCATGTCGGCCACCGCCAACAGATCGAACTCACGGTCCTGCTCGAGGATGACCGACAAATCGCCGATGATGCGTCCGGGATCGATCGTGGTGATGCGCAGCGCTTTGTTGTTGTTGGATTCGGGCAACCACAGTTCAGCCGAACCGGTGGTGAATGTATAGGCGCCGTCGGTCGGGTCGCCGGCGCGAAATACATAGTCACCCTTCTTGAAAGAAACCCAGTGCGCGCCGTGGGCGAGCAGGCGAAGTTGCCTGCGATCCAGACCGGCGAACAGCGCGGTCCGCGAAAGCACGTGGAGCTTTTCAACAAGGTTGCTCGCACCCGATGATATGTCTGCATCGGTATCGTGCTCTGGTTCTGGCTGTGCACCTGCCTCCACCACTTTGCCGTTCCGCACCTCATAGTAGGCGTTATATTGTTGCGGATTGCGGAATTTTGCTTCCAGCACGATAATGGTCGCGTCGGGCAGAAGTGCCCGGGCGTTGCGTTTCATTTCGCTTCGCCGGATTTCGTCGTGACCAGAAAAAATGTGGTCGAGAATGAGCACGTCAGGGCGCCGGATTGCAGCCCTGATGAAATCGACATGCTCACGCGCAATTTGCGGCAGATTGACGCCGGCGATGCCGGATTCAGTCAGTGTGTTGACCGTCATAATGTCACCGCGAAGATCTTCCCGGTCTAGCGCAACGCCGATGATCCGCAACAATGCGATCGGCAAGCCGCCCTCACTATTGGAAATGCGGCCAAACAGTATGTTTTCGAGGATCGACAGATTAGCGCAATAGCTGTTGCGATCGAGCGGCGCATAGAAATTTCTTGCCCTGTTGTAGAGCTGGTAACTGAAATCCCTTCGCACTTCCAGGATCTTGTGCTGCAGCGTGTCGGGGAACGCATCCTCGAATTGCTCCGCGGTTATTGTGAAGGGCAAGCACGCCACGGTGTTGCGTTTCTCGTCCGACAGGGCCCACCAGCCCTCGGCATCCTGCTTGCGGTAGATTTTCACCAGATTTTCGAAGAATTCCGGGCTGAGTGATGTGGTCCGCTGGAACATCGGATGGTCGGCGCCGACACTGGAAAAGATCTGCACCAGCATCGTCATCAGTTCGATGGCGAGATGACGAAGGTCATCCAACAGATCGAGTTCCTGCAAGGCTGGCAGAAAGGTCGGGTCCTCAATGATATGACGGTCAATTGCGGTGTCATTGCGAATGGCAAACAGCAGGTTTTCGCTGACTGTGAGCCCGGGATTGAAGCGGGCGCGATCAAAGAAGTGGATGTATTTTGAGAATTCCGCGGTCCGGACCTTGTCGTGCAGCCGCTTTCTCAACTTGAGCAGCTTAACGGTCAGTTCGACATTGTCCTGCGGGTCGATGCGGGCTTCAAGACCACGATTCATCAGTATTTCATCGAGCCCGACGGCGCGGATGATTTTGAGCCACCAGGCCCGCAGATCCTCACGCGATGCAACACCGGCCAACGCCGGATTGAGCCATTCGGTATCGACCGGATCGGTGCTGTTTCCGACCCGCCGCGACTCCTCGATTTCGGCAATTGCCCGATCCAACAGATGGTCGAGTTCGACAGGCGCGGGCATCAGCGGCATGCGCAAATTGTCGCCGATCGAACCGCTGAATATGTGCGAACCGCCCCCGGCAGTGGCAATCCTCGCGGCAATCGATTGCTGGTGCAGGCTGGAAAGGTCGTGACCGGCAATACTTATGCTGCCGCTTGCGGTGACAACCGATCGTGTCAGCGCCTGGACCAGGGCACGCCGAACAAATGAATTGTCGCTTTGAATGGCAACGAACGAGCCCTGTTTGATCTCGAGGCTTATTTGATCGAGGATCGGCATGCCGTACTGGTCTGTGACGGTCACGTTCTTGACGGAGATCGGACCACGAAGGTCGGGCGTCTCAACCGGCCGACCATAAAATAGATCCTCATCGATCATGTCAGGCGGCGTGAACTGCTCGGTAATCGTGACGTAACGAAGACTGACATCCTGGATCTGGCTGTAATAGGCAAGCAAATCGCGCCACGGCGACATCAGGTCCTTGTGCGAGGCAAGCGCACCAACCGTCAACTGGCCTTTGACAACCAGATATCCGCCGATCGACAGAAACAGAAACGGGGTCAGCTGGTTGATGAGATTGTTGAGAAATTTCATGAAGAATTTTCGGTTGTAGATTTCCAGCCTTATGTAAAAGATCTGGCCCAGCCGTTTGGAAAAATCCGCAAGGGCGTGACCGAGCCCGGCGTTGTTGCGCAGCTCCTCAACCCCGGTGACGCTCTCACCGATGCGATCGGAAAGCGAGCGCACGACAAGAATGCGCTTCTTGTTGAGCTGATTGATCTGGCGCTGAAGTTTCGGAATGATATAGGCCTGCAGCGGAATCATGAATATAGCTGCAAGACCCAGCCACACACTTTGAACGAACAGGAAGGCAGCCACCGTCAGCATCTGGCCTGCGGCAAACACCGGACGCGATACCGCATCATCATCATCGAGCCCATGGGTTCAGTTTCGGCCGTGACCATGGAAATCAACGCACCTTGAGAAGTGCGCCGAAAATGCGGAAGCGGAAAACGCAGAATTCTGGAAATCAGCTGATACCGGAACCGGCGCAACAAACGTTCCGAGACTGTGCCTTTGAAGATATTGGTGCGCATCTTCAGCAAACCGGAAACGATGACGGTCAGCAGGAATGCTGCGCAGAGGACTCCCATATATTCGAACTGTCCGAGCGAAAATCCATAATAATCAACCGGAAACGCGCTGGAGCCGATGGCCTCGTTGATGATCTGCTTTGGCAGTTCGAGCGACATATAGAGGATCGGAAACGAGACAACTGTCAGGATCAGCAGGATAATCTGCTGCCGTGCGCTGAACTTCCAGATATATGACAACAGGGTTTTCGACATTGGTTTCCATGGAGCATGCGAGGGAAGCCGGGATTAGTGTTTCCGCGACATCTTCTCAATATCCACAAATCCGTATTTTCTGTCCGATGTTTTTCAATAGCTTATTTATCCGGCTTCTTGAATTCGGCGAGCTGAATTTGCGGTCTCAATTGCTGTGTTTAGTCGGTCCGAATCGCACATTCGCACTGACACTAATCGATTTAGTGGTGATCAAGTTGGGAAGATGTTTGAAATAGGGTTCGATTTCGTCAGACTGGCGTTGCAAATATCCACTGCGTCGCGCTATCAGGGCCGCAATAGCAATAATGGGATCATTAAAAATGGCGACCAATGAAAGCGGCGAAAGCAGTCTTGATCGTATCCTGACACTGGAAATTGTGCGGGTTACAGAAAGGGCAGCGGTCGCGGCCGCCCATCTTCGCGGGCGCGGCGACGAAAAAGAAGCCGATCAGGTGGCCGTCGATGCCATGCGCCAGGAGCTGAACAAGCTTCCGATCAATGGACGCGTGGTCATCGGTGAAGGCGAACGCGACGAGGCGCCGATGCTCTATATCGGCGAGGAGGTCGGTACCGGCAAGGGGCCGGAAGTCGATATTGCGCTCGATCCGCTGGAAGGCACGACGATCTGCGCCAAGAACCTGCCGAATTCACTGGCGGTGATTGCAGTCGCTGAAAAGAACAGCCTTCTCTATGCGCCGGATGTCTACATGGAAAAGGTCGCCATAGGTCCGGGATTTCCGGCGGGAACGGTATCGCTCGACGCAAGCCCGACCGAAAACATAGCCGCCGTCGCCAAGGCGAAGGGCGTTGCGATTGGTGACGTTACGGCCTGTATTCTCGACAGGCCGCGCCATGCACGCATGATCGAAGAGGTCCGCGCCACCGGCGCCGCAATCCGGCTGATCGGCGACGGCGACGTTGCCGGGGTCATTCACACCACCGATCCCGACGAGACGGGCATCGATATCTATATGGGCATTGGCGGTGCACCCGAGGGTGTGCTGGCCGCTGCGGCGCTGCGCTGCATCGGCGGTCAGATGGAAGGGCGGCTGCAGCTTAACACGGAAGAGAAAATCGCCCGTGCCCGTACGATGGGGATCGAAGATCCCAACAAGGTCTACACTATGGAGGAAATGGCCAGTGGTGATGTGGTTTTCGCCGCGACTGGTGTCACCGACGGCAATATGCTGAGCGGCGTGCGTTTTGCCCGCGACGCCACCGTTACGCACACGATCGTCATGCGGTCGTCCTCGCGCACCGTGCGCGAGATCAAGGCACGCCATCAGGACCTCGGCAAATTCGACTGACCAGGTGGACGATGGCCGCGCCATTTGGGCAGGCCTTCTGTCACTGCACAATATAAACTAGTGTTCGGTTCAATACGGAGTGAACCGGGTGGACGCCAGCAATCGCGAACCGACCTTTCTTGACGTGGAGGCATCCCTGTTGGATCAGCGCTGGGTGCAGCGGCTAGATCCGGCCGGCCTGAACCGCGCGTTGGCGATCGCCCAGTCGCATGGCATTTCAGATCTGGTTTCACGGGTGCTGGCTGGGCGGGGCGTTACCGCGGAAACCGCTGAATCTTTCCTGGCGCCCACTTTGCGGGAGCTGATGCCCGATCCATCCAGCTTGCAGGACATGGAGATTGCGGCAGCGCGTCTGGCAGATGCAATCGACTCGGGTCAAAGGGTAGCAATTTTCGGCGACTATGACGTGGACGGTGCCGCGTCGTCGGCTTTGGTCAAACGCTTCCTCGATCATTTTGGCCTGAAAAGCGAGATCTATATTCCGGACCGGGTCTTTGAAGGGTACGGGCCAAACCCGGCCGCAATGGATACGCTGATCGACAACGGTGCCGGGCTGATTTTGACCGTCGATTGCGGCTCGACCAGCACTGCCGCGCTCGGGCACGCGCACGAGCGCGGCGTTGATGTCGTCGTTGCTGATCATCACCAGATCGGCAGTGAACACCCGCCATGTGTGGCGCTGGTCAATCCCAACCGCGAGGACGATCTGTCGGGGCAGGGGCACCTGTGTGCCGCTGGTCTGGTTTTCCTTCTGCTGGTGGCAACACAGCGCGAATTGCGCAAGCGCGGCAACGATCGGACCGCTTTGCTCGATTTGATGACAATGCTTGACCTCGTGGCACTGGCAACGGTTTGCGACGTCGTGCCGCTTATCGGATTGAACAGGGCCTATGTGGTCAAAGGCCTGCTGGCAGTGCGCCATATGGGCAATCCGGGACTGGCAGCGCTGATGCGTGTTGCCGGTGTGGACGGCCCGGTCACGCCATACCATCTCGGTTTTCTCATCGGCCCGCGCATCAATGCCGGCGGCCGTATTGGCGATGCGGCGCTCGGCAGCCGGCTGCTGACGCTGTCTGATGCCATGCAGGCTCAGGAAATTGCAGATACGCTGAACCGCTTGAACGCCGAGCGGCAGGCCATGGAACGGTCGATATTGGCCGAGGCCGAAGCTGAGGCTTTAAGCGAATTCGGAACGGGCGAGGGGCCTGCCGTGATCGTGACCGCCGGCGAAGGCTGGCATCCCGGCATCGTTGGTATCGTCGCGGCACGGCTCAAGGAAAAGTTCAGGCGCCCCGCCTTTGCAATTGCGCTGGACCCGTCAGGCCAGGGCACGGGTTCCGGCAGGTCGATATCCGGTTTCGACATGGGGCGCATGGTGCGCGATGCGGTTTCGGACGGGCTCGCCACGAAGGGTGGCGGACATGCCATGGCCGCCGGTCTCAGCGTTGGACGTGCTCAGCTTGGCGCGCTGCGGGCGTTTTTCGAAGAGCGTGCGGCCACGGTTGTCGGCACCCTGCGTGCCAACCAATCGTTGAAGATTGACGGTGCGCTTGCCGCCAGCGGCGCAACGCTGGAGTTGATGGACCAGATCGAGAAGGCGGGGCCCTATGGAGCCGGCCATCCGCAGCCGGTTCTTGTTCTGCCGGATCATCAGTTGACCGACGCACGTGTTGTCGGCTCTGATCACGTCAAGCTGCGACTGGCGGATGCCACCGGGAAACAGGTCGACGCGATTGCATTCCGGGCAGCCGAAACACCCATGGGAGCAGCCTTTCTCGATGGCAGGGGACAGCGCTTCCATTTTGCGGGCATGCTGTCGGTCAATCACTGGCAGGGAAGCCGCAGGGTGCAGGTGCGGATCATCGATGCGGCGCGTGCTCAATGACCTGCCCGAACCAATTCGGCAACACACTGTTCCTGTCGTGCTTGCGCGAGCCCGACCTCATCGGACCGCAAGATCTGCAAACATCGGCGCTAATTTCGCGCTGATTGAAAAGATCCCGTTCATTTGATAAGTGAAATGCGTGAATGGGAGTATGACGCATTGAATAGATTATCTGCGTATGTCCGCTCTAAGCAAACTGTCAAGCTGCCAGTCGATCTTGCTTCAGTCACCGAAGCAAATGTCAGCGAAAAATACAAATATCTCGCTGACAAATATGCCGACAAGATCAAACACTATTTTGACAATGACGAAAATTGCGAACACACCAACAATGGTGTTCGCAAACATCTGATCGATCATACCTTTCTCCAGCCGGATGTGGATCGCATTGCAGAATCCTACGGTGCGAAAATCCGCGAACTCACCACATTTCGCCTGCAGGAAACGGATCGGAAATCGGATCGCGGCAACGTTGCACCAACCGATGAAGGATGGATATCGGAACTTTGGCATACGGACAATGACAGGCCCGGCCAATTCAAGATTATCGTTTACCTGTCTGATGTTACCGAAGACCGCGCGCCGTTTGAGTACAAGGTCCCTGTCGAATACATACCCTATATCAGCGGCCATGTCGTCAACGACAACCGCATTGCCTATAAAGGTGATGGTCGTAAAGTAACCGGACCACCCGGAACAACGCTTATCTTCAAGAACAATATTGTTCACAAAGGTAACTACTGTCGCGACGGATACCGGGGTGTCATCATGATTGGCCTGGAGTTTCACGGAAGCGTGACCAGGGTTGGTAACGTCTTTAAGAAAATCTGGAAACAGCGATTGGGAGCACGCTGATTGCGGTGCTTGCTGATAGTGACAACTCAGAACGCCTGCCCAAGACCTTCCAGAAACCGATCCAGATATTCGTCAAAACTGTCAGGACTTTCCCATAATGGCGCGTGGCCGATCCCGTTGATCAGGTGCACCCTGTTTTCCCGCAAATTGTCATAGGTGAGCGAAACAACATAGTCATTGTTGGTGAGCGGCTTGCCGCCTCCATTGACAGTCGCCAGCGGAACCGGTGACTGTTCGGCGGCAAGCTTCTGATTGCTTCCGGGTTGCGCGCATCATCGGAGTGACTATGTCCGGGCAGATCCATGGCGATACAATGAAACCTGGCTCCGACTGGTCCTTCCAATTGATTGGCGATCGGCCACGAGCGGAACGCACCTGTGATCGATACAGTCTGAAACTGGATAAGAAGCCGGTCAGTCGTTCGAATGTTCAGGCTCAGGTTCACCGATTGAAATTACGATTGCACCGCGACGCTGTTCGGCCTCGACCAGGCGATGTGCTTGTGCCGCCTGGTGCATTGGCAACACCTGATCGACAATCGAACAAATCGCCCCTTCCTCGATCATCTGTTTGAGAGACGCCAGTTCTTCGATGGTCTCCCTGGCAAAGGCAAAACTGGCCTTCTTGTCGGCAAAGAGGTTTGTTAGAATTGCCCGGATCATGACCGACAGACGGGGTTGCCGGTGAAATAGCGTCCGCCGGAATTCAACACACGCATGCAAGCTCGATATGAGCTGCGGGGCACCATGTCGAAAAGCACGTCGTATTTGCGGTCCGAGCGACCAAAATCCTCGCGTTTGTAGTCAATGAAATGATCTGCGCCCATCCGGCGCAAAAACTATTTCTTGATTGCTGTGTCTACGGCGGTGACTTCCGCACCCATTGACTTGGCAATCTGCACCGCATGGGCACCGATGCTGCCGCCGGCGCCGTTGATCAATACTTTTTCTCCGGCCTTGATATCTGCCAGCCGCATGAAATGCAGCGCGTTCAATCCCCCCAACGGAACGGCCGCGGCCTCGGCAAAGCTCATATTGTCCGGTTTGCCGACCAGCGTGCAATCCGACGGAAGGTTCACATACTCCCCGTAGGTACCAAATCGTAGCCCTGCCGCACCAAACACCGGCATGCCAGCGGTAAATCGTGTCACATTCTTTCCAACCACTGAAACTTCGCCGGAGAAATAACCGCCGAGAATACGCTTCCTCGGCCTGGTGATGCCGATGGCCAGCCGAAGCGGCAGCCAAAACCACTTGACCGAAAATCTGAAACTGCGCAGTTCGCAGTCAGACTTGGTTGCTTCCGCGGCCCGTACCCGGATCAACACTTCGTCGTCATTGGCGGTGGGTCTTTCCACGTCGTTCAATTGGAGCACATCTGGCGGTCCGTAGTTCGAATAGGTGATGGATTTCAACTGCTTGTCACTTCGTGTTTTCGGGATCGCGGTTCCGGCCGGCGCCCAAGATATTTGATTGACGGTTCCAACATCATTTTGTTGATTTGGTAGAGAGGGAAGTATGTACGATCTGAGATGTTTCTATGCCTCAATCGCATTTTTGTTCCGGGAGATTGATGGCAGAAGAGCGTATTTGAGGACAACGACTATGTGTTGAAGCCTGACATGCTTGCCCTGCACATCGCGCGCTCAAACAGCTGGTGTCGGATCAGGACGTTTCCTGCAGATCTTCCAGAAATCGATCAAGATATGCGTCAAATCTGTCCGGGCTTTCCCAAAATGGCGCGTGGCCGATCTCCTCGATGAGGTGCACCTTGTTTTCCCACAAATTGTCATAGGTGAGCGAAACAACATAATCATTGTTGACGAACGGCTCGCCGCCTCCGTTGACGATCGCCAGCGGGACCGGTGACTGTTCCGCGGCATGCTTCTGATTGCATCCGGTCCCTGCCATGAAGCTTGAGAACATCATTTCACGTGCCCGCCCGTCCGTGCGGGCGACAGCGGTTTTCAGAAAGGCTTCAAACGGCGCGTTGACCCCGCAGGTGGCCCGCGCATAGGCATCCACTTCATCGCCGCTGAAATCGCGCTGACCGGCGAGATGCATGTGCTCGGAGGGTTTGAAACCCGCACTGACAGCCTCATCACCCATGCCCACCGGCGGGGCGCCGGTGATCATCAGACCGATTACCGCATCGGATTTACCAATCATCTCAAGGCCAATGTGACCACCCAGTGACCATCCCAGTACCACGAATTTTGTATGGCTAAGCTGTTGCATCACCTCCAGCGCGGCATCGGCATATCCGGGCATGCAGTAGGTTGCTTCCGGGTTGCTCGCATCATCGGAGTGACCATGTCCGGGCAGATCCATGGCGATACAATGATACTTTGCTCCGATGGGTCCTTCCAATTGATTTCGGAACACTTCTTTGCAGGAAGAATTTCCGTGCAACATAAGAACGACAGGCGACGCAGAGCCGGCACTTTCGGCAATGGCTATATTGCAGTGACTTGTCTGGACAATCTTCTCGTTCATGAAGCCCCCCAACTCTATGTCATCCAGCGTAGCATAGCCGAGGATATGTCCACCTGGAAACGCAACGGTGTAAACTGGCGCCGCTGGAGATGGATGATCACTGTCCAATCCATTCCAATGATCGAAAAAACACCGCTCTAAGCCGGTGCTAGGGAAGATCAAAATGAATGAAAGTGGTACGCCCTAGGGGAATCGAACCCCTCTTTCCAGAATGAAAATCTGGCGTCCTAACCGATAGACGAAGGGCGCATGGTGGGGTTATATAGTCAGGTCTTCGGATTCCCGCAAGCGCGAAATCTGGTTTTTTGAAAAAAATGTGACAGCTGGATTTTGTGCCGGAAAATCAGCACTTCAGCGCCTCTTGCAGCGCCAATTCCAGTCCCTTCTGCTGCCGACGTCAATGTGCACCGACCGGGTGTGGCAGTAGGTTCCGACACCGCCCGGGCCACGCACGGTGCGCAGGTATTTTGCCAATTCCCATTTGCTCACGCCCGGCACCTGAATGTCGGCTGCATCACAGGTCGTGTGTCGTGATGCGCGCGCACCGCCGATGCGCCGGTTGTGTTTGGATGAACGAAATCCGGAGGTGATCACGACATCGCGGCCATAGTGCCGGCGGACGCTCGCCAGCAGATTGAGCAGTGGCGGCTTGAGGCAGGCGGTGCTGACGGCATTGTGCTGCCGGCGGAGGCCGTTCGGGGCAAGGCGAGCAAGACCGGCTGCAGAGGCAACCTGGACCGGCGCCTGAACGTTGGATGCATTCCGCTTGCCAATGCCAAACAGATTGTTGAGGCGGACACCCGGCAACTTTTCGCTGCCGGCGGATTTGCGCGCGGCCTTCCTCGGACCCTTGGAAGCCGCTGGCGTTGAAACGGTCTCTCGCGATGTCTCGGCGCTGAATATTTCGATCTCGGCCGACGGGCGCGGTTTGCCGAAAGAGAACAGCCGTGCAAGCGGTCCGGGTGACTTCTTGTTTGCCGATGCAGCAGCTGTTGGTGCAGCTTCCGCAGCTTTGGACGGGGGCTTGTCTGCCGCAGTTACGGCCGCCACGGTATCGCCTGTCTGACCGTCCGGTTGTGGCTTATCGGTATCGGCCGCGCTGTCTGTTTCGGCGGGTTCGGGCACGACAGCGGCGGGCACCTGAACGCGAACCGGAGCGGCATAGCTTGTTGCTACTGTTGAACGCGCCGATACGTTTGCCTGTCGTTTCGGTGTCCGATCCGATTCGTAATTTGCAGTGGATCCGTTTGTCGGAAAATGAGCGGTTTCGCCAAAGCCAACCTGCGGCGCGAGCACGAGGGTCATGTTGCCGGAAGACATGCAGCCTGAAAGGAACACAACCGCCGTCATTGCAATGCAAGACCCGGCAAGGCCTTTGCAAGTCGACGCGTATCGAAGCCGGAGTGCCCCCAATTCCCGTTGTCCCCAGTCAAGCGGCGGACCGATTTCCGCGGTCGCTGTTGCCAGCCGAGAATCAATGCTCGGTAAACGCGGCAAATCCCACTGCGAGACACGTGAACGTCAATTGCGGCGGAACCGTGATCCGCCGCAAATTTCTGTTGAACTGGCGCGGATTTACCAGCTGCCGGTGTTTTCCATGGACGTCCAGGGCTCCTGCGATGCCAGTGCGCCACCGCGCTGGAGCAACTCGATCGATATGCCGTCAGGAGAGCGCACAAATGCCATTCTACCGTCGCGGGGAGGGCGGTTTATCGTGACGCCATTGTCCATGAGCGACTGGCAAAGCTCATAAATATCGTCGACCTCGAAGGCCAGGTGACCAAAATTGCGACCACCCTGATAGTCTTCGCTGTCCCAGTTATAGGTGAGCTCGAGAAGCGGCGCACTGTTCCGTTCGCCGGCTTCGCTGTCGTTCGAAGCGGCGAGAAAAATGAGAGTGAACCGACCCACTTCACTCTCGATTCTACGGATTTCCACAAGGCCAAGTTTGTTGCAATAAAAGTCCAGAGATTCGTCCACATCGCGAACGCGAACCATTGTATGTAGATAACGCATTGATCTTTCCATGATTTTCAAACTGACGGCAAGATAGAGTAACGAGCTGTATAAACAAGAGAGAGGAGATTTTAGGATAAGGGCAAACTAATGCTTGCATCACCTTACATTACCAATGTTATCCTTACGTATAGAATCAGTCATTGATTTTTGGGGTTTGCGTATTTGAGAGGCTGGGGTGAATGGGGGACAAATCTCCAAGCAAGGGTGGGGCGGCCCAGGCTGCGTTGTCCGGTGAAGCCGTTGATCTAATCGAAATATCCGGCGTCATCAAATGGTTCGATGTCGCCAAGGGATTCGGCTTTATCGTACCCGACAACGGTATGCCCGATGTGCTGCTGCATGTGACATGTCTGCGCAGGGACGGCTACCAGACCGCTCTCGAAGGAACGCGAGTCGTGTGCGAAATACAGAAGCGGGATCGGGGCTATCAGGCCTTCAGGATTCTGTCGATGGATCAGTCGACAGCGGTCCATCCCTCACAGCTTCCGCCGGTTCGTACCCATGTCCAGGTGACACCCACAAGCGGGCTGGAACGGGCTCTCGTCAAATGGTTCAACCGGTCTAAGGGTTTCGGATTTCTGACCCGCGGCGATGGTACGGAAGACATCTTCATTCACATGGAAACGCTGCGGCGATACGGCCTGACCGAATTGCGACCCGGGCAGGTGGTGCTGGTGCGGTTCGGTGAAGGCGAGAAAGGTCTGATGGCGGCAGAGATCCATCCGGATATCGACGCGACTTTTCCGAAATCCCACTGATCACAAATACATCGATTGCCTATTGCGCGGCTTCAAGGCCTGATGCAATTTGCGCCGATGACATATTCCATTCGACGAATTCCGCTAAGTGTCCCGGCGGATCTGCGCACTTTAGCCGTTTTGCTGATGCTGGTTGTCAGTGCAGGCCATGCCGCCGCAAGCGATGCCAACAGGCTGGACATCGTCACAGACACGGGCACCCACAGTTTTACTGTTGAACTGGCGATTACGAACCAGCAACGGGCGACGGGGCTTATGCACCGCGAGCAAATGGACGAAAACGCCGGCATGCTGTTTCGCTTCGATCGCGTTCAGCCGGTGCTGATGTGGATGAAGAACACGCTGATACCGCTTGATATGATCTTCATCAGACCGGACGGAACGGTTGCCGATATCCACTATAATGCGATACCGCACTCCGAAGAGATCATCCAATCGAATGAACCGGTGCTCTACGTTCTGGAAGTCAATGGCGGCATCGCTGAAAAGATCGGCCTGAGACGTGACGACTCGGTCAAACATCCGATGATCGGCGGGCGCTGAGCAGAATTCAGCGAAACCATAATCTGCAGTGCAGGGATACTACGGTCCTGCAATTGCCTGCGATAGTGGCAAATCAGCCCCTTCGGCAACTTACCCGACACCCAGACCCGCTCGAATGGTGCCGGCACTACACCTTCGCGTGCACCCGTATTTATATTGCACGCGCATTTAAGATCTTGTTGAGGATAACTATGAGGATAACTGCCCCTTACCCCCAAATTTCCTTGATAACGAAATGCACATTGTTAGCTTCGAGTTCTGGAATAGAAACGGGCGGGTTTCTGGGAAATAATTTAAGTATTTCCACGTCTACCCGATTTGAAGGCGATTAGTCTGAGTTGTATTTTGAGAGGGTACGGGACGCATCATGAGACGGAATAGTAGTAAATTGGTTCGTGGTAATTCCTGGAAACAAAATACTCTGCTAATCAAATCCGAGGATCAATTACAATCGTGGGCAGCCGATACGTTAGATTGCCTCTCAAAACACACAAAACGTCAGGAAAAACGTCAGCTGCGGTTGGAAACAGACCTGAACGAGCTGATGAAAACATTTGACGACCTCGCGGAAACCAGCCCGGGCTAGCACAAACGGGGCGGTAACATGGACCGCGCTCAGCGCAGCCGTCTATCCCTTCATTGGGTTGTTTGTGAGGAACAGTGCGAATAACAGGTGGGAGGCGGGCCCTTGAAGAGTTGGCGGCCCCGGCAGGACTCGAACCTGCAACCTCGGACTTAGAAGGTCCTTGCTCTATCCAGTTGAGCTACGGGGCCATTTTTGACCGCTAGCTGGATCAGGCCAGTGCGTTCAGTGCGTCCAGGGCTGGCGGCGGTCGTAACGGAAATTGTCGGAGTAGGCGACACGTCTTCTTTTTGGATCATGAGGCTCGACGACACGGTGTGCGATGCCGTTACGCTTTGCGTAGCTGACAGCCTCTTCGCGGGTTTCAAAAGTCAGTCTGAGCTGCTGCTTCATATCACTTGACGAAGTGTAGCCCATGATCGGATCAATGGTTCGGGCCACTTCCTGATCATATTCGAGAACCCAAAGATGTGTTTTAGCCTTGCCCGATTGCATGGCTGTTTTCGCCGGGCGATAGATTTTTGCAGACATGGCCAGCAACTCCCCAATCCGTCACATGCGCCAATCGCAAATGCAAAATGCGCCGTTTTGGTCGGAGCGGCAGGATTCGAACCTGCGACCCTCTGGTCCCAAACCAGATGCGCTACCAGGCTGCGCTACGCTCCGAGCTTAAAAGCCCGATTTCCTTAGACTTCCAGCATCTGTGGCGCAAGGGGAAAATTGGAACATTCGGAAGAAAAGCCTACATTGCAAGTGTCGGTCCCCAAATAACCCGCTTTGTGTGACGGTTGACTTCTTTTAACAGGCGGTGCAACCCATCTTTGCCGTCGATGCTGCTGCATTGGCGGCAAGCCGCCGGCCACTATTTTGATGGGCTGCGGCAGACTGTCAATTATTCAAGAAAGTTACTTATTCGATGATCTTATCGCATGATCTGAAATGCATTTTTATAAAGACAAGAAAGGTCGGCGGCACATCGTTTGAAATAGCGCTTTCGAAGTTCTGCGGTGCTAACGACATCATCACGCCCATTGCCGTCAAGGATGAGCAGATCAGGACCGAATTGGGTTTCAGGACGGCACAGAATTACATCAATCCTGACTGGGCCCGGTTTGCCGGCGCTGAAGACGATATTGGTGGGCAAACATTGCAGGAGTACTTCAATCACATCACGGCCGCCGATGTTAAGGCCAGGATACCAGCAGCAATCTGGGATGATTATCTGATCGTATCGATGGTTCGTTCGCCCTACGGTAGGATCATTTCATCGTTTTTCTGGCACGGCGGCAAACCGCGGCGCGGCGCGTTTGAGCGATTTGTGGTGAAGAACCAGCATCTGCTGAGCCAGAACCAGGTTATCACCCACATAGACGGCGTGTGTGCAGTTGACTATTTTCTGAGGTTTGAATCGCTGCAGGATGATGTGGCGGTACTGGAGGAAAAGCTCAATATCACTGGACTTTGGGAGCAGTTCAACAGCATCAATGCAAAAGGCGGAACCCGTCCCAAGGAAGGTGCCGATGTTCTGGCGGTCTTCGCGAATGCTCCGCGGGCGAGACAGCTCGTGGCGCAGCATTGCGCCGGGGATATCGAGCGGTTCGGATATGCATTGCCGGACAACAGTAAAGCCAATAATACAGGCGTCGTGAGGAGGCTGGGAACGCGGCTGTTTGGCCGGCTTTAAAATATTGCTGCGGCCCGCGGAGCAAAATTCAACCGGCCCTCACCGAAACACTCTCAAGATGCGCAGCAAATTGAGAACCTGAAACAGCGACGCGGCGACATAGGTGTAGGCGGCGGCCTTGAGAACCGAGTGAACGGCGGGCAGGTCCTCCTGCGGCAGGTAGCCACCCTGCACCATGATCGGATAGGCGCGACGAAAACTGGCGTCCAGCTCGACCGGCAGCATCACAAGGTAAGCGGCAACCCGAATCAATCCGATAAGCACAATGGCCAAAATCCCGAACAGGAAAAACCGCGGCGACAGCGCCGCGCCGCCAATAGCAGACAACCCGACTATCAGCACGGATCCCACCCGGTCAGTCAGATTGGCTGTGGTCACCAGTCGCTGGCTCCATTTGAGCGGCGCAAAGCCATCCCGGTCCTGCAGAGCGTGACCGACTTCATGGGCGGCAACGGCAACGGCGGTTACCGATTTGCCGTCGTGGAGCTTCTGGGAGAGCCGCACAGCCTTTGCGCCGGCATCGTAATGATCGCCTTCGGGGGTTACTTCAACGCTGACATGATCGAGACCGTGATGATCAAGAAGATGGCGCGCGAATTCGCCGCCGGTTCCCGGGTAATCGATCCGGTCAGCCGCATGCTTTCCCATGACGTGGCGCACCCAAAGGGTTGGCCCAAAGGCCAGTCCCATCAACAACAGGAGAGCCGCAATCCAAAGCATGTGACTTGTTCCGCCGCGCGCGCGACTTGCTACCGATTAAAACCGCATTTGCATCTAACATAAGTCGCGATATGCCGGTCATCAATCCAGAGTGGTTGTATCAGCCGGCTTGCGCGTCGCGCAAAATACTATATGTTCATGCTATGTTCCATATTGCGGAAAACTAACATGCAGCTCGGATATGTTATTTTGTATGTACCTGACGTGCCAGCCGCCATGGCTTTTCACGAAGCGGCGTTTGGCTTGAAAATCCGTTTTGCGGATGATGGCGGCGATTATGGAGAAATGGAAACGGGTGCAACGACGCTGGCCTTTGTCTCGGAAGAATTGGCGGCCAGCCACGGCTTCGCCTTTCAACGCCAGACACCGGGCAAAAGCCTGGCCGCCTTTGAAATTGCACTTGTCACGGAGGCAGTAAGACCGGCCTTTGATCGAGCGATAGAAAAGGGCGCCCGGGCTCTTTCTGAGCCGAAACTTATGCCCTGGGGGCAATGGGTCAGCTATGTTGCCGACAATAACGGGTATACGGTTGAGATCTGCTCCCCGGTCGGCAGCGCACATTAAACCAGAGGTACTGGCAGACCATGGATAACGATGCAATTCATGACATGTTCGAGGGGCTTGGCACCGTTACGATCAAACGCATGTTCGGCGGCAAGGGCATCTATCACCAGGGGCAGATACTGGCATTGGAGGTCGATGGCGAGATCTTGCTGAAGGCCGACGAGGATAGCGCCGGCACTTTTGAGGAGGCCGACTCTACGCAATGGGTCTACACCGGCAAGAATAAACCGGTCAAAATGCCGTACTGGTCGGTGCCGAACGAAGCGCTCGATGACCCGGACGAGATGAAGAAATGGGTGCAGCTTGCCTTTGAGGCGGCGTTGCGCGCGAAATAAACCAGGATCGTCCCGAAGCTGCGTTTAGTGCTTCGAACCGATCATCATGAAAGCCGGAATGTCGTCACCAAAACCGATCGGTGTCGGCTTGTTGTCGTCGGCATCCGAATGTCTGCGGCCGCGCCGGTTTTCGTTGTCATTGGTGGCGGCGTTGCTTTTCTTTCGCGCCGCTGCTGCCGGCTTTTCCTGAGCCTCAGCGGGAGCGTTGCGCGGCTTGCGCTCTTCCGTAGACGCCGGTTTTGCAGCGCGGCGCGATCTGGATCTCGGCTTCTCCGTCTCTGGTTCCCGGGTTTTTGCCGGGGAGACATCGGTGTTGTGCCATTCGATCGTCTGACCGATCAGTTTTTCGATTGCATCAACAAATTTGGCGTCGCGTTTTGCTACGAGTGTGAAAGCCGCCCCCGACCGACCAGCACGGCCGGTTCGTCCGATCCGGTGAACATAGTCTTCGGCATGGATCGGAACATCGAAATTGAAAATGTGACTGACATCGGGGATGTCGAGACCGCGTGCGGCAACATCCGAGGCGACCAGAAACTGCAGATTGCCGTCTCTGAAATTTTGCAGCATTGCCATGCGAGAACGCTGGTCCATGTCGCCATGGAGCGCGCCGGCATCGAATTCGTGTCTTTCCAAAGATCGAAACAGATCGGACACGTCGCGCTTGCGGTTGCAGAAGATGATCGCATTTTTGAGATCGGTCTGCTCACGGATTAAATCGCGCAGGGCAGCACGCTTTTCGAAATCCTTACCACCGGCGGTAACCAGGCGCTGTGTGACCGTCTTAACAGTTGTTGACGGTGGTGCGACCTTGACCTCTTCGGGGTTCTGTAGAAAACGATCGGCGAGGGTCTGGATATCCGGTGGCATGGTTGCAGAGAAAAACAGGGTCTGCCGTGTGAATGGAATCAGCTTGGCGATACGCTCGATGTCCGGAATAAAGCCCATGTCGAGCATGCGGTCCGCTTCATCGATTACAAAAATGTCGACACCTGTCAGCAGCAGTTTTCCGCGCTCAAAGTGATCGAGAAGGCGTCCGGGCGTTGCAATCAGGACATCGGCGCCGCGTTCCAGCTTGCGGTCCTGCTCTTCAAAGGAAACACCGCCGATCAGAAGGGCAATGTTCAGCTTGTGGTATTTGCCATATTTGACGAAGTTCTCTTCAACCTGAGCAGCGAGTTCGCGCGTCGGCTCAAGGATCAATGTCCTGGGCATGCGCTGGCGTGCCCGGCCTTTTTCAAGCCGTGTCAACATTGGAAGAACAAAAGAGGCGGTCTTGCCGGTGCCCGTTTGCGCGATGCCAAGAAGATCCCGGCGTGCCAGTGCAGGCGGGATGGCGCTGACCTGAATTGGTGTCGGAATTGTGTATCCAGCGTCTTCTACCGCTGAAAGCACCTTTTGACTTAAGCCAAGATCAGAGAATGTTGCCAAAGGGGAAGTCGTTTCCGTTATTAAGAGCTATTAACTGTGGGAGTCCAAATACACTCCGCCACCATGCGCTCCGACTAGTCCGATCATTCCATTAAGTCAAGGAAATCGCGGAATTTACTCTGGTTCCATATAAATTGTGGGGTATTTGTGGCAATAAGGGTTAATTATGTGGCTGCACACATAACTTTTCTGTGTAACCCCGGATGCTGCCAATATATCGACTTGCCCGGTTCAGGGTGAAACTGATTTCGGAAGCCGGCGAACTGTTTGACTGTTGTGTCAGTCAGCGCTGTCACTTGTCAAATCACAGATATGTCTGAAGCTGTTTGCCTGCATTCAGAAACCGCTGCGGGTTCAGCGCCTTGTCGTTGACCCGGATTTCGTAGTGCAGGTGAGGGCCGGTCGAACGTCCGGTGCTGCCCGCCGCGCCGATCTTCGTTCCAACGGTTACCTTGTCACCAGGTTTAACCGAAATGCGGGAGAGATGCGCATAGCGCGTCGTTATTCCACCGCCATGATCGATTTCGACCATCTTGCCGTATCCGCCCTTGCGCTTGGCGGTTATCACGGTGCCGGCGCCGGTGGACAAAACGGCCTTTCCGTAAGTCGTTTTGAAATCAATGCCGGCATGGTGGGCGATGCGCTTCAGGAAGGGATCGCGGCGTTTGCCGAATTTGCTGCTGACCGAATGGTTCGGCACGGGATTTGCCACGGGCATTTGCCTGACCAGCAGCTTGGCCTTTTCGAGTGTATCGAGAGCCGCGCCAAGGTCATTGAGCGATGCATCGAAGGCAGTCGGATTCTCGGCGCTGATAAAGGGGCCGCCTATACCGGCGTTCAAGCCTGATGCGACGCCCGCTTTCTGCAGGATCGTGCGAATTGTTTCGGCAGTCCGGTAGGCGTTGGATGTGAGGTACTGGACTTTTTCGAACTGTTCCTGCTCGATCTCGTTGAGCGAGTAAAGGACATTGTCGAATACGTCGCCTGTCCCGGTTGCCGGAGCGGGTTCGATTGCGGCATAGGAGTGCTGGCTGGTCTGTGGCGATGGTTGATCGACGGCGGCGACCTGTTGTTTCACCCTGCCTTGTTTGGTGGCGGCCTGCTGCTGACCGTCTCCTGGCGATTGATCCTCCGGCCGGGACTGAGGGACCGGAATGCGTGCCGGCACAATTTCGACAACTTCGGCGCGCTTGAGCAGGCTGTCGAGCCGGCCATGGCGGGTGCTCAGTCTGGCCTGCTGCTCCATCAGCCGCGTCATCTTGTCGTCCATCAATTGCTGATCGAGAAGTTGGCGGCTTGTGATGCGATCAACTTGAGAGCGCAGCGAGGCAATGCGATCCTCGTAAGCGTGCTGGATACGCGCCTGGCGTGCCATTGTGGCGCCAATCAGGTCGTCGCGCAAAACCAGATAGGTGGTTCCCAGCAGGTAACCGATCGCCATGACCGCCAAAAAACTGGCTGCTATGCCGAGCATCCAAGGACGGATAGTCCAATGTCGGACTTTGTCACCGCTCGCCAGAATAATCGTATGCTGTTTGGAACGTTTGCCGAAGACGCGGCTTACAGAACTTTGCGACACTATCGCCCCCAAAAATGTCAACTGTCGATACGAGGGCCATTAGACTCTGTTAAGGTTAACAAAGCTTTGAGTTGTGACGACCTAAGAGGCGTTTGAAGATGACAAACTGCGGTAAAAGGATGGTGTCAGTCCGGCTTCGGCCCTGGCGATATCATTGAACGGTGCCTTGAGCTGTCCGCGGAAGTTCGCGCGAACCAGTTGCCGGAAGGTTTCTTCAGGGTTTTTTCGTTGCCTATGACATAAAAACCGGAACCACTTGGCGCCGATCGCGACATGCTTTTTTTCGTCATTGTAAATGATGTCCAAAACGGCGGCGCTTTCGCTGTCGCCCGATTCAGTCATCCTGGCCTGCAGAGCCGGCGTGACATCGAGCCCGCGCGCTTCCAGAATCAGCGGCACAACGGCATGGCGGGCAGTCAGGTCGTTGCGCGTATCGTGGGCTGCCTGCCACAGGCCGTCATGGGCGGGCAGGTCACCATAGTCAGCGCCGAGAGCCTGCAGGCGTGACCTGATCAATTTGAAATGTTTGGCCTCTTCAAACGCAACCTGCATCCAACCGTCAAAAAAGGACATTGGAACCGGCTCGCTGGCAAAGCGCGCAACAATGTCCAGCGCGAGGTCAATTGCATTGAGTTCGATATGAGCGATCGCATGCAAAAGCGCAATGCGGCCTGCCTCGGAGTTCAGGCCGCGTTTCTTGACCATGCGGGGCGGCAATAATTCCGGCCGGTCGGGCCGGCCCGGTCTTTCAGCAATCGGTGAGTCCAATGGCGAGCGGAGCGAAAGCGCACGTGAAAACCAGCATTTCGCGGCGTCCTGGGCGAGCACCGTCTTGAGGTCCAGATCCGACGCGGCTATTGCCTTGTTGGCACCTTCACGCAGTGTTTCGAAATCCGGTTGAACGTTTGTGCTCATGATCTTTGACATCGGGTTCGGACAGCGCCGTCCTATTTGGCGCAGTGGCTAACCGAAAATTGATTTGAGGACATCTTCAGCGTGACCGGGAACCTTCACTTTGCGCCAGATCTTTTCGATGTTGCCCTGTTCGTCGATCAGAAATGTCGAGCGCTCGACACCCATATATTTTCTTCCATACATGCTCTTTTCCACCCGGACACCATAGGCTTCCAGCGTGCTCTTATCCTCGTCCGATGCGAGCGCGATATTCAGTTCGTGTTTGGCGATGAACTTGTCGTGTTTTTTGACACTGTCGGGAGACATGCCCAGAACCGCGGTGCCCGCATCGCTGAATTTCTCTTGTAATTCCGTAAAGGCAATGGCTTCAGCCGTGCAGCCACTGGTGTCGTCCTTGGGATAGAAAAACAGCACGAGTTTGCGCCCGGAATAATCTGAAATCGCCACGGTTTCGCCACCATCTCGCGGCAGTGCAAATTCCGGCGCTTTCATTCCTTCTGCAAGTGCTGTCATGTATATGTCTCTCCATTGCTTTGGACCTGTTGATACGATTGCCGTGCTATATATAGTTGAATGGAGAATCGTCCAATTCTCGTCCTCACGAATGTTGGGGATGGGCAATTGGTCTTCATATAGCAGCGGACTTGCACTTTTATGACGGAAAACAACGGTGGGCACAAAGAACACGGACAGCAAGGCTCGACAGCGCTGCACGCCATGCCCTCCGCCAATGCCGAAGACCCGATAATCGTCAATACGCCTCGATTTCACGGCATTGCACATTATTGCGCACGCGCCTTTGCTTTTGTTTCATTGTTCCTGATCCTTGTGGTTGTCGGCGGCTTTCTGCTGCTGCAGAGCGGTGCCGTCGAAAATACGCTGACCAACAGAGCACAAACTTTGCTGCAAAAGGCGGCTGGCGATCGGTTCAGCGCCACCGTCAGCAATGCCGGCGTGCGATTGGCAAAACGCGGCCTGGTTGCGATTGAAGCGCAAAATGTCGGGTTGAACCTTCCGCAAAACGGCGGAGAGGTCATACATGCGCAAAGGGTCAGCATCGCCCTGAAGATTCTTCCGCTGCTGTCCGGGCAACTCAAGATTTCGCATATCGAGATCTACGGCGGCTTCATCGATGCAGGTCTTCTGCAACAGACGATGGCTGCCGATGCCGCCGACACGCAAAATCAAACGTTTGAAGTTGCCGATCTGAAGGCGGTTACTGAGCGGACATTTGCTTCGATCGAGACATTGTCCGGCGTTTTGAGCGAACGGGGAACCCGGTGGGTATTCCTGACCGACACAACGATCACCGGCATCGGCAGGTCGGACAGTCCGGACATTCCCGGCGCCACCATCAAGGTACAGTCAGCGGAAATCGTGGAAAGCGACGATGCAGGTCTGAAGATCGATGCGCAGCTTGCCTATGCCGAGCAGGACATTCGCATTGATGCGCGTGCGTTTCGCGACGCGAGCCAGGACAACCGGATGAAACTCACCGCGCGGATGATCGGTCTGCATGTGGGTAAGATAATCAAGGAACTGACAAAGAATCCCCGCAGAAAATTTCGCATGGAGAGCAGTGTCGAAATTGATCTGACTGCCGTTAGTGGCGCCGCCGGGGGAAACCCCGATCTTCGTGCCGATCTGCGTATATCTGCCGGCGAGCTATTCATGGATGGCATTGCGGCGCAGGTCGAGCCCAGCACGGTGAATCTGGCTTTTGATCCGCAGCGTAAATCAATCGAAATCAAACCGTCCAAATTGAAGATCGGAAAATCCTCATACAGTTTCAACGGAGGAATTATCGATCTGCAGAATCTTCCCGCGCAAAGCAAGCGGGGCTTCGCGATCGACATTATTGTCGATGAAGCGAATGTGGCGCCGACCGATTCGTCAGAACCAGCCGCAAAAGTAGCGATGAAGGCATTTGCCCGGTTCGTGAGTGAAGAGCGCCGGCTTTATGTCGACGACTTTATTGTCTCCGGCCGCGCCGGCACAATGTTTTCCTCAGCCAGTATCCAGTTCTCCGATACCAGCCCCGAGGTCAGCTTCGTCGCCAATATCGAAAAGATGGACACGACGACGGTCAAGCAGCTGTGGCCATACTGGATCGCAAAAATGGCGCGCCGGTGGGTTCACCAAAATCTGTTTGGCGGCACCGTGACGGACGGCAAGATCAGCGTTTTCATTCCCGAGGGTCGCATGGCTTCCGGCCTGCCCGATTCCCTGAATCTGGACGGCGAGCAGCTGAAAATCGATTTCAATATCAGCGAAGCCAGGTTCGATGTCGCCGGCGACATTCCTCCGGTCAGGGACGCCATGGGTTTTTTGACACTGCGTGGCAAGCATCTGGAACTGAAGATCGACAAGGGGACATCATTTTTTCCGACCGGCAGGAGTGTCAAAATATCGGATGGTTTGTTCATCATTGACCACACCGATGCAAATCCGCTGATGGCGGAACTTGATATCGACGTCTCCGGGGATGCTTCGGCGGTTGCCGAACTGATATCCTACAAACCCATCAACGCTCTGCAGCAAACGCCATATAAGGCAGGCGATTTCGAGGGCGCCGTCTCTTCCAAGGTCAAGGTAACGTTCGGCCTCATTCAGGATCAAAACCCTCCTAGTCCCGACTGGAATGTCGAACTCGATCTCAGCGGTGTCACCATTGGCCCGAAGGTCGATGGTGTGAAGGTCACCGATGCCAAGGGCACAATGCATGTCGACACCGAAACGATAAAGATTGATGCCCAGGCCGATCTGAACGGAATGCAGGCGAATATCGATTTCACGGAGCCACTGGACCGCGATAGCAAAGTCGATTCCATACGGGTTGTAAAATTCAGTGTGACGGAGGCTGATCGTAGACAGTTCGCGCCTCAGTTGAACGAATATATCAAGGGCACGATTTACCTGACTGCCAAGCTTGGAAAAAATGGCCGGCAGGATATCGACGCCGATTTGACAGAAGCCAGATTGATCCTGCCCTGGATCGGCTGGTCGAAGGGAAAGGGTATCAAGGCGACCGCGACCTTTGAAATGATACCTTCGGAGACAGGCAACGAGGTGGCGACGGCCGACTCGACCTCAACCGCTGATCCGAGCGACAAGGGACTTGGACTTCCATCTGTCTTCCAACTACACAATTTCGATATCAAGGGTGAGGGCTTTTCGGCGAAAGGCGATCTTGATTTCGCACATGGCGAGGTCGTCAAGGCCAAAATAGGCAAGGCATCCCTTAGCCGCCATGACAGATTTGCCGTAAACCTCGCGAGAAAAGGCAAAACCTATGTTGTCGATGTCGCCGGCCGGGCCGTTGATCTAAGGTCATCGATCAAACATCTGCTGAGCGAATCTGAAGAGGCCGAGATCGGCCAGGACTTATCCAAGGTACAATTAAAAGTCCGAGCCGATGAGGCGCACGGGTTCAATGGTCAGAAAGTCACCGGCTTCAAGCTCGACTATAGCGGGCAAGGCGAAACGATCCTGTCACTCGATCTATCCGCCAAAACCTCGGCGGGTGGTACTTTCAATGCTATTGGAAGACACGGCGGCTCAGGCCTTGTTGTGACGGTCAAAAGCAATGATGCCGGCAACCTGGCCCGATTTACCGACATCTATCCAAAAATACAGGGTGGAACGCTGGACGTGCAGCTGGTTAAGGCCGGAAACGGTCCGTATATCGGAACGGTGGACATTCGCGGATTCAATGTCATTAACGACGAGCACCTGAAGTCGCTTGTCTCCGCCAGCCCCAGTGGCGGCGAAAGCCTGAATCAGGCAGTCCGCCGCGACATTGACGTCAGCCGCGCCCAGTTCCAGCATGCCTTTGCCCGCGTCGACAAGGGAAAGGGATATCTGCGGGTCGGAGACGGCATTGCGCGCGGCCCGGAAGTCGGATTTGCATTCCAGGGCACCGTCTTCGATGCAAAGGGCGACATGAACATCACCGGCACTTTCATGCCTGCATACGGTCTGAACCGGATATTTGGCGAAATTCCCTTGCTCGGCGTTATCTTGGGCAATGGACGGGATCGCGGCCTGATCGGCATCACGTTTCGCCTTACCGGCAGCCTCGATGACCCGAAACTGCAAATCAACCCGATTTCGCTTATCGCGCCCGGGATCTTCAGGTCAATCTTCCAGTTCCGCAACGATACGCCGGTTCCGACGCGTGCGCCGCGCGGCAATAATCGCAATGTGGAGACACGCTGAGCGGCCGCCGTCTTCAGACAGGCCGCACAAGCATATGCTTCTTCTTGCCAAGGGACAGCTTTACAACACCGTCTTCGGTCAGATCCGCTTCGCCGATAATGCGTTTTTCATCCGTTACCTGCGTGTCGTTGATGCGCACGGCGCCTCCCTTGACGTGGCGGCGGGCTTCGCCGTTCGACGTCGCTAGCCCGGCGGTCACGAAAAGGCTCAGCAGCCCGATCCCTTCGTCGAGTTCGGACGATGCCACTTCGACCGACGGCAGGTTTTGTGCAAGAGCACCTTCCTCGAAGGTTTTGCGGGCTGTTTCCGCCGCCTCCTCGGCAGCGGCTCGGCCGTGCAGGATGGCGGTGATCTCGGTGGCCAGGATCTTCTTGACCTCGTTGATCTCGGAACCGTCGAGTGCGTCGAGGCGGGCAATCTCGTCCATTGGGAGCGTGGTGTAGAGCTTCAGGAACCGGGACACATCGGCATCTTCTGTGTTGCGCCAATACTGCCAGAAGTCGTACACGCTCAGCAGCTCCGAACTCAGCCACACCGCGCCACTTGCGGATTTACCCATCTTGGCGCCGGACGCGGTGGTCAACAGCGGCGATGTGACCGCGTAAAGCTGTGGAGTGCCGAGACGATGTCCAAGATCAATACCGTTGATGATATTGCCCCACTGATCCGATCCGCCCATCTGCAGTCTGCAGTCGTAACGTTTGTTCAGCTCGACGAAATCGTAGGCCTGCAGGATCATGTAGTTGAATTCAAGGAATGACAGCGACTGTTCTCTGTCGAGACGCAGCTTGACCGAATCGAAGCTCAGCATCCGGTTCACGGAAAAATGCCGACCGACATCACGCAGAAATTCGACATAGTTGATACCCATCAGCCAGTCGGCATTGTTGACCATCATGGCATCGGTTTTTCCGTCACCGAAATTCAGGTAGTGGGAGAAATTCTCTTTGATGCCGGCAAGATTCTCATCGATCTTTTCGGGTGTCATCAATTGCCGCGCTTCGTCCTTGAAGCTCGGATCGCCGATCATGCCGGTGCCTCCGCCCATCAGGGTGATGGGCCGATGCCCGGTCTTTTGGAACCAGTGAAGCAGCATGATCTGGATGAGCGAACCGGCATGCAGGCTCGGTGCCGTCGGATCGAAGCCGATATAGGCCGTTACCGTTTCCTTGTCGAGCAAAGCGTCGAGGCCGCTGTCATCCGATGTCTGGCGGATGAAGCCGCGTTCGCTGAGCGTGTGTAGGAAATCGGACTTGAATGCGGACATTGTTGTTCTTTCCCTGCGCATCCTGATAACGGGTGCTAGTGTAGTATCGGTTCGGCGGGGCGTTTATCATCCTTTTCCGGAGATTTCACGCCATTTGTTTGAATGGCACTCATTGAGGACTTTGATGGCGAATGGAATTGGAGCGTCCGGTAAGCTTACCGCAATCGGTCTGATGAGCGGAACATCGATGGATGGCATCGATGTCGCGCTGGTCAAAAGCGATGGCGCATCAGTACTTGAACGCGGACCGTTCCTGACCGTTGAATACCGCCCGGCCTTCCGCCGAAGGCTTGCCGATGCGCTGGAAACGGCAACGTCGATCATGTCGCGCAATGAGCGTCCGGGCAACCTCGCGGAGGTCGAGCGTGAGCTTACGGCCCTGCACGTGGAGGCAGTCCGTAAGTTTGCAAATCGCTACGCGATAGCGCTCGGGACCATCGATCTTGTCGGTTTTCATGGTCAGACGGTGCTGCACCGTCCGGAAAAGGGGCTGACCGTCCAACTGGGCGACGGTGTGGGACTGGCCAATGGCCTGGGTATTCCGGTCGTCTACGACATGCGTGCCGCTGACATGGAAGCAGACGGTGAGGGGGCTCCACTTGCGCCTGCATATCATGGCGCACTGGCCGGGCAGATGGAGGAAAAGGGCACGGTCGCCTTCGTCAATATAGGCGGCATTTCGAATATTACCTGTGTTTTGGAAGACGGACAACTTTTCGCTTTCGATACCGGGCCCGGCAACACGCTGATCGATCAGTGGGTCGAGGCAAAAGCAGGCATTCCATTCGACCAGGGTGGTGCGATCGCCAGTGAGGGCGGCATCATCCGCTCTCTGGTTGATGACTATCTGCAGGCCGAATTTTTCAGCGACAAAACGCGCCGTTCGCTGGACCGCAATGATTTTCGTCCGCCGGATACGGCCAGCGCCACATTGGAGGATGGTGCAAGAAGCCTTGCGCGCCTCACAGCTGAAGCGATCGTCAAATCATCCGAAGCGCTGCCGCAGTTTCCAGGAAGCTGGATCGTCTGCGGTGGCGGTCGCAACAACCGGGTCATCATGAATGACCTGGCCGAAATTGTCGGCGGCAGGGGCGGCAGGGTCATCGCGGCAGAAGATGTGGGGCTGAGCGGCGACGCGATAGAGGCAGAGGCCTGGGCCTATCTGGCGATCCGCTCCCGATACGGACTGCCGCTGAGCTGGCCGGAGACGACCGGCTGCCGGCAGCCGACAACCGGTGGGGAGCTGGTCCGGCCGTCCGCAAAGAAACCGCCCGCTGAGTAAGACTATTCGCGAATAAGCCGGAAGCCGACAAGGATGTGTTTGATTGTGTCGAGCCGGCTGTCGTGGGCGGCGGGCCGGCAAACGCCGCATCCCTTGTCGTCCCATGATCCGCCCTTGACAATATGGCGGCTGTTGCCTGCCGGTGTTGACGTCCATTCAAAAACCTGTCCGGCGGCATCCAGCATGCCATAGGGGCTTGCACCATCCGGAAAGGAGCCGACGGGAACCGTTGCAAACGGACCTGCATCATGACTGTTGAGAAGGTCGGGATCGTATTCATTGCCCCACGGAAAATAGGCGCCATCGCTTCCGCGCGCTGCCTTTTCCCATTCAGCTTCGCTTGGCAGGCGCCAGGTCTCGCCGGTTTTTCCGCTCAGCCATTGTGCGTAGGCCATAGCATCGCCGTAGCTCACCATGACAACGGGATGGGTTTCCCTGCCTGCCGGCGGATCTGGTGATTTCCAGATATAGGGAACAGCCCTTGGATAGGCATGGATGAGGCCGTACCCGTCCCATTCCTTGCGGGTAACCGACGGAGGGGAATGGCCGGTCTCCTTCAAGAAAACCGAATAGGCCTCGTTGGTGACCAGCGTTTTGGAAATGCTGAACGTATCCAGCTCAACCCGCCGCTGCGGCTCGCGGTCATACCAGCCGCGCTCGCGGGTTACGCTGTGCCCATAGGCCGCTTTGTCCAGCCGATAAGCGGTTTCACGTTCGGTCTCGTCCGAACCCATGATGAAAACGCCGGCCGGCACCTCGACCAATTCCAGTGCGACAAAAGCGGCTTGCGCATGGTATACGGACGCGACCAGACTTGCGACAACGGCGTATAAAACAGCTGCCGGCCTGAAGTCTTCCTGATGCGCCCAACCTCTCATTGACTGCTCCGTTGGAACTAGCGGATCCGTTTGGGTGCGGGCTCGGGAACCAGTTCGCCGTTGAGCCTGCGATCGAGATAATCCGAACACTCGCCGATCAGCTCATCAACCTGTCCGTTGAAGAAATGGTTGGCGCCGGCCATGACCTTTTGCGTGATCATGATGCCCTTTTGGGTTTTCAGTTTTTCGACAAGTCCCTGTACGTCTTTTTCTGTAGCCACACGATCGGCGTCGCCGTGAATGATCAGACCGGAGGAAGGACAGGGCGCAAGAAAAGCAAAATCATAGATGTTGGGCTGCGGTGCGATCGACATGAAGCCCTCGATTTCGGGGCGGCGCATCAAAAGCTGCATACCGATCCAGGAACCGAAGGAATAACCGGCAACCCAACAGCTCTTACTGTCGGGGTGCAGACCCTGGATCCAGTCGAGCGCCGCAGCTGCATCGGAGAGCTCGCCGGTACCGTGGTCGAAGGCGCCCTGGCTACGGCCGATGGAGCGGAAGTTGAAACGCAGCGTCGTAAAGCCGCGCTGCTGAAACATGTAAAAAAGCTGGTAGACAATCTGATTGTTCATCGTGCCGCCGAATTGCGGGTGCGGATGCAGGACGATTGCGATCGGTGCGTTCTTTTCCTTGGCAGGCTGATAACGGCCTTCCAGCCGACCGGCTGGACCGTTGAAAATGACTTCTGGCATTGTGTCTCCGACTCAATTTCGAGTTGTGGCAGAACCGTGCATGCCGCAAAAGGGCAATTGACGCTGTTCCACCAACTCAATCTCGATAGGTTCGAATTGGTTTTTGTTTATCCTTCCGGATATAACGAAGTGTCATAAGCCATTGGTATCTGAAATTTCAAGGAAAATGAGGCATTGCCGGTGCGTCCGGCCGGGTGACCGCATGATCAAGTCCCGCATCTATATGGATTTCAACGCAACAGCGCCGCTGCTGCCTGTCGCGCGCGCTGCAATGCTCGAGGCCATGGATCTTACTGGCAACCCTTCGTCCGTTCATTCCGAAGGCCGCTCGACCCGTGCCGTGATTGATTCTGCACGCCGACTGGTTGCGGAGATGTGCGGCAGCGAAACCTCCGCCGTGGTTTTCACCAGCGGTGCAACGGAATCCGCCGCGACGGTGCTGACACCGGACTACAAGATGGGCAAGTCGGATCTGCGTGTCGGTCATCTGTATGTTTGTGCCGTGGAGCATCCCTGTATGCTGTCGGGTGGCCGGTTCGATGCGGATCAGGTGTCAACGGTAAATGTCGACAGCTCTGGCATCATTGATCTCGACGACCTGGGGAATCAGCTGCACAGTCATCAGCAGACCGATGGGCCAGCAATGGTGGCGATCCAGCTTGCGAACAATGAGACGGGCATCATCCAACCCGTTGCCGATGCGGCGGCACTGGTCAGGGACCAAGGTGGCATTTTGGTGGTCGACGCGGTGCAGGCAGCCGGCCGCCTGCCCATTGACATGGCCGCATTGGGTGCCGACTTCCTTTTGTTGTCTTCGCACAAGATCGGCGGACCCAAGGGAGCCGGCGCTATTGTGGGTGTTGGTGAAGTGATGATGCCGACACCGCTTATCCCGGGGGGCGGCCAGGAAAAGGGGCACAGGTCCGGTACGGAAAACCCGGCTGCCATTGCCGGGTTCGGTGCTGCCGCTGCTTTCGCGTCAACAAATCTTGAGGCGCGTGCGGCCGATATCAAACAGCTTCGCGACGCTTTGGAAACCGGCATTTCAGGGATAGCGCCCGACTGTCTCATATACGGCGCCGATGTGCCGCGGCTCGTCAACACGACGTTCTTTTCACTGCCGGGGTTGAAGGCCGAGACCGCACAGATTGCCTTCGATCTCGAAGGGGTGGCGGTTTCCGCCGGTTCGGCTTGTTCTTCCGGGAAAGTCGGCCCCAGCCATGTGCTCAAAGCGATGGGACAGGACGTGGATCCAGGCGGTATTCGCGTCAGCATCGGAGCGCAAACGACAGAGGCCGACATTGACCGATTCTTGGAGGTTTTTACAAAAATAGACGGAAAACGTGAGAAAAAAAGGCAAGAAAACGGAGCGCTAGTCTAGAAAAGTTTTAAAATTCGGATTACAAGCTGCTGCATGTGATGGAAATCTGATTTCCGAAACACTAAATTCAGTCTAGCAAAGCCTCAAGGCCAAGCCGGACATAAAATATGACGTTGACAACTGCCGGACCTTGAACCCGGCGAGATTGGAGAGCGCCAATGCCTGCGGTGCAGGAGACGATCGATCAGGTTCGCCAGATCGATGTGGACCAGTATAAATACGGTTTCGAAACTCTCATCGAAATGGACAAGGCCCCAAAGGGCCTGAATGAAGACATCATCCGCTTCATCTCGGCAAAAAAGGAAGAGCCGGAATGGATGCTGGAATGGCGTCTTGATGCCTATCGCCGCTGGCTGACGATGGAAGAACCGAACTGGGCACGTGTTGAATATCCGCAGATCGATTTCAACGATCTCTACTATTATGCGGCTCCAAAGAACCAGACCGGACCGAAGACAATCGACGAGGTCGATCCGGAGTTGCTGGCGACCTATGAGAAGCTCGGAATTCCGCTGCGCGAACAGGAAATTCTTGCAGGCGTACAGCAGTCGAAAGTTGCTGTCGACGCCGTATTCGATTCGGTTTCCGTCGTCACGACCTTCAAGGAAGAACTGGCAAAGGCCGGCGTGATTTTCATGTCGATCTCCGAGGCCATTCGCGAACATCCGGACCTCATCCGCAAATATCTGGGATCGGTGGTTCCGGTCAGCGACAATTTCTATGCGACGCTGAATTCGGCCGTGTTCACGGACGGGTCGTTCGTGTTCGTGCCCAAGGGCGTGCGCTGCCCGATGGAGCTTTCCACCTATTTCCGCATCAACGAAAAGAACACCGGTCAGTTCGAGCGTACTTTGATCATTTGCGAAGACGGAGCTTATGTCTCCTATCTTGAGGGATGCACGGCGCCGCAGCGCGACGAGAACCAGCTTCATGCCGCTGTTGTCGAACTGATTGCGCTTGACGATGCCGAAATAAAATATTCGACCGTTCAGAACTGGTATCCCGGTGACAGTGAAGGCAAGGGTGGCATCTACAATTTCGTAACAAAACGCGGCGACTGCCGGGGTGCGAATTCGAAGATCTCCTGGACCCAGGTCGAGACAGGTTCCGCAATAACCTGGAAATACCCGTCCTGTATTCTGCGCGGTGACAATTCCCGCGGCGAGTTCTATTCGATCGCGGTTTCAAATGGGCGGCAGCAGATTGACAGCGGTACGAAAATGCTGCATCTCGGCAAAAACACTTCCAGCCGTATCATTTCGAAGGGCATTTCTTCCGGAAAATCCAACAACACGTATCGCGGTCAGGTCTCTGCCCACAGGCGGGCCGAAAATGCCCGCAACTTCACCCAGTGCGATTCACTGCTGATCGGTAATAATTGCGGTGCGCATACCGTGCCCTACATCGAGGCAAAAAACGCCACCGCTCAGTTCGAACACGAGGCGACGACGTCGAAGATTTCCGAGGACCAGCTGTTCTACTGCATGCAGCGCGGTATTCCGGAGGAAGAAGCCATTGCGCTCATTGTCAATGGTTTTGTGAAGGAAGTCATTCAGGAACTGCCGATGGAGTTTGCCGTCGAGGCGCAAAAGCTCATAGGAATCAGTCTGGAAGGAAGTGTTGGCTAGCGCGCAAGCGCTTGGTCAGGCGACACCTGCAACAGGCTTACAATCGAATTTGGACGAACAATAATGCTTGAAATCAAAAACCTGCACGCGCGTGTCGCGGAAGACGGAACCGAAATCATCCGCGGGCTCAATCTGACCGTAAACAAGGGTGAGGTGGCTGCAATCATGGGGCCAAACGGATCGGGCAAGTCGACCCTTTCCTATGTCCTGACCGGCCGCGACGACTATGTAGTGACCGAGGGCGACATTCTCTATAACGGAGAGAGCATTCTTGAAATGGACACCGCCGAGCGAGCCGCTGCCGGGCTGTTTCTGGCGTTTCAGTATCCGGTTGAAATTCCCGGTGTTGCCACGATGCAGTTCTTGAAGGTGGCGATGAACGAGCAACGCAAGTTACGCGGTGAAGACGAATTGACGACACCGGAGTTCATACGGCTGGTTCGCGAAGCAGCCGGCGATCTGAAGATCGACATGGACATGCTCAAACGTCCGCTGAATGTCGGATTCTCCGGTGGCGAGAAAAAGCGGGCGGAAATACTGCAGATGGCGCTCCTGCAGCCCAAGCTTTGCGTTCTGGACGAAACCGATTCCGGTCTCGACATCGATGCGCTGAAGATCGTGTCTGATGGTGTGAATGCGCTCCGTTCGCCGGACCGGGCGATCGTGGTCATTACCCATTATCAGCGGCTGCTGCAGCACATTGTCCCTGACAGCGTGCATGTCCTTTACCGGGGGCAGGTCATCAGATCGGGAGACAAGGATCTGGCACTGGAACTTGAAAACAACGGCTATGCCAACATTATCAAGAATGCAGCCTGAGTGCGGCTGGGCTGAAAAGGTTTTGTGATGAATATGCAAAGCATGCGACCGATAACTGCCGCAGAACAGGCGCTGGTTGACAATTTTGTCGACAGGCTCGGCAGCCTGCCTGGCGATGGCGCCATTACCGCCCTTCGCGACGGTTTTATCGACGACATCAAACAGAATGGACTGCCGACGCGGCGGGTCGAAGCCTGGCACTATACGGATCTGCGCAATCTGCTGAAAAAGGTTCCGGATGGCGGCGGGCAGGCCGATGTTTCGGCCGTCAGCCCTTTGGTTCCAGGCTCCGACATCGTTTCGGTGATTGATGGCCGGGCACTTAATTCTGATGCACCGGAAGGTGTGAGTCTTGGTTACTACCGCGATGCGCTGAGCGAGGGAATTGCGGCGCAACGTATGGTGCTTCAGAATGCCGACGATCTGATCGGACGTCTCAACGGCGCGTTTGCCAATGATGGCATCAGCTTGGACGTGGAAGACGAAGTAGCGCTATCCGACCCAATGGAAATACAGGTCATACAAGGCGGCGGGCAATCCCACTCCCGGTTTCCGGTCGTTATCGGCAAGGGTGTAAGCGGCACGTTTATCGAGCGGCATATTTCGCAAGGCGACGAGAGCACGCTGGCGTCTACTATTACTGATCTTCATGTCGGTGATGACGCGCATGTAGTGTGGGTGATCAGTCAGGAAAGGGGCCTTTCGGATACCCACTTCGGTCAGATCAATATCCAACTCGGCGCCAATGCGAAGCTGACGCTATTTGTCGCCAATGCCGGCGGCAAGCTTGTTCGCCAGGAAATGCACATCAATGCAGGCGGCGAAAATTCGGAACTGGTTTTGCGCGGGGTCAATCTGCTCGGCGGCGATAGTCATACCGATGTAACGATGACGCTCGATCATCTCGTGCCGAATTGCGTTTCGACGGAGACCTTCCGCAATGTTGTCTTCGATCGGGCACATGGCGTATTCCAGGGACAGATCAGGGTCGCGCAGGTCGCGCAGAAAACCGATGCAAAAATGGCCTGCAATACGCTGCTCCTGTCAGACCATTGTGATTTCTCGTCGAAGCCGGAACTGGAAATCTTTGCGGATGATGTGCAGTGCGGCCATGGTGCAACGGTTACCGACATCGACGAAAATCACCTGTTTTACATGAAGGCGCGCGGTATTCGCGAACGGAAGGCACGTGCGATGCTGGTCAAGGCGTTCATCGCTGAAATCGTTGAAGAATTGGACAACGAGGCACTCATAGAAGCGTTGGAGAACCGGTTTGAAAACTGGTTGGATGCTCATGGATGATACGCCGCAGGCAGTCGTAGGGCACACCGGCCACTACGATGTCGAGACCATTCGCAAGGATTTTCCGATCCTGTCGCGATCGGTTTACGGCAAGCCGCTGGTCTATCTGGACAATGGCGCCTCGGCGCAAAAACCACTCGCCGTCATCGATGTGGTGTCTGACACCTATTCAAATGAATATGCCAATGTGCATCGCGGACTGCACTACTTGTCGAACGCCGCAACGGACGCCTATGAAGCTGCAAGGGAAAAAGTCCGGCGCTTTCTCAATGCGGAGTCGGTTGACGAGATCGTATTTACAAAGTCGACGACGGAAGCAATCAACACGGTTTCCTACGGTTACGGAATGCCGAAAATTGGCGAGGGCGATGAGATCGTCATCAGCCTGATGGAGCACCACTCCAATATTGTTCCGTGGCATTTCCTGCGCGAACGGCAGGGAGCAAAGCTCAAGTGGATCCCAGTCGACGATAATGGCGAATTCCATATTTCCGACTTCGAAGCGCAACTGAGCGAGCGGACCAAGCTTGTCGCCATCACCCATATGTCGAATGTGCTGGGTACCGTGGTGCCGGTCAAAGAGGTTTGCCGCATCGCCCATGAACGCGGAATTCCCGTACTCGTCGATGGCAGCCAGGCGGCGGTTCATATGCCGGTGGATGTGCGCGACATCGATTGTGACTGGTATGTGTTTACGGGACACAAGGTTTACGGCCCGTCCGGAATTGGCGTGCTCTACGGCAAGAAACAGACACTTAAAAACATGCGTCCGTTTCAGGGCGGTGGAGAGATGATCCTCGACGTCAGCGAGGACGCCATCACCTACAACGACCCGCCGCACCGTTTCGAGGCCGGTACACCACCCATCGTGCAGGCTATTGGATTGGGTGCCGCGCTCGACTATATGGAGAGCATAGGCAGGGAAAATATTGCAGCCCATGAAGCCGATTTGTGCGCCTACGCACACAAAAAACTGGGGCAAATCAATTCCTTGCGCATATTTGGTAATGCACCGGGCAAGGGGGCCATTGTCTCGTTCGAAATCGAGGGAATCCACGCCCATGACATTTCCATGGTCATAGACCGCTCGGGAGTCGCGGTTCGCGCAGGAACGCATTGCGCGCAACCTCTTTTGCGGCGTTTTGGAGTTACATCCACATGCCGCGCCTCGTTCGGCCTCTACAATACGCGCGAAGAAGTCGATGCGCTTTATGATGCACTGCTGAAGGCACGCGATTTTTTCGCCTGAAGCCTCGCTAGATCGGGACCGGTTCAATGAGTGACGAAACACAGACCAACAAAACCACGGGCAATGGCGGCTTTTCAGCCTCGGATATTCCGCGCGAGGAACTTGTCCGGCTCACCGACGATATCATTGCCGCCATTAAGACCGTTTACGATCCGGAGATCCCGGTGGACATCTATGAGCTCGGCCTGATCTACCGGATCGACATCGAGGATGACCGCGGCGTCAAGATCGACATGACATTGACTGCGCCGGGCTGCCCGGTTGCCGGCGAGATGCCCGGATGGGTACAGAATGCCGTCAGCATGGTGGAAGGCATATCCGGCGTGGAGGTCAACATGACTTTCGATCCGCCGTGGACCCCGGACCGGATGTCGGAAGAAGCGCAGATCGCCATCGGCTGGTATTGATTGAAGATTCACCAATTGGCGCTATTTTGTTGGTGATGCGCCAGTTGAGTGAGAAGACCACGAATGCGTTTGAAGGCGCATCACTGTACTGGTTTTGGAGATAACCATGAGCCGTTTTGAAGTCATGACCCTGACCGACAAGGCTGCGGATCGCGTCAAAAGCCTTATTGCAGCTGCGACCGAACCGGCGGTCGGTCTGCGCATAGGCATCAAGAAGGGCGGCTGCGCCGGTATGGAATATACGGTGGACCTCGCCACGGTGGCCAATGACAAGGACGATATTGTTGAATTCGACGGTGCACGGGTCTATGTCGCGCCCGAAGCGGTGTTGTTCCTGCTCGGCACAGAGATGGACTTCGAGACGACCAAATTGCGTTCGGACTTCGTATTCAACAATCCGAACCAGACCTCGGCCTGTGGCTGCGGCGAATCGGTGGAATTGAAGCCAGCCGATCTCAAGGCGCTTGCCGATAATGGCGACGCGGTGGTTCGTACTGACAATTGATTACCGCGGAGCTGACCGAAGTCAGAAAAATCTCAAAAAGCCCCGCGGCATAGCCGGCGGGGTTTTTTGATTCTGCGTATATGTGGTTTTCAGTGAATTTTGTCGACTACCAGAATCGGCTGATAATGGCTGTGTAAAGCCTGTACAACCAGCCATTGCGATTCCTTTTTGGGGGAATGTAATCGTTTATGTTGTCGAATCCCGGCGGGCAGTTCTCGCCATATCCTGCATATCTCCGATTCATCACAGATACTCCTATTTGTTGAATCAGATATCGGGATCGAACATGTTCGTTGCCTGTCCAGATCATTACTTCGGTGTAATACAGCGCCCTGATCCATCACGTCGCCGTGACCCGCTGAAGTAAGATATTGTATTTGGCTGCGGCAAAACGGGGCGCACGGTTTCAGATTGAAATCCGGCCTGTGAGCGTATCTTTGTTGGGATCAAGTCCGGTCAGTGTGAAGATCCGTGTTTGACGTCGCCCAATAACAAACAAGGGCGGTCGCCATGTTCAAAGTGGCGATAAAAAGAATGGCCCATACCACATGCTGCATATGGGCCAGTGCAGCCATGCATGCGGTAAACAGGATGGCCGCGAGCCTGACGACGCTCTTGGAGACAGCAAGACCTGCAATCCGATCTTCCTTCGGCGCTATGTCGAGATAAAAGAGTGACTGGGCGGTTGCAACGCCCTCGGCGGCGACAGTTACGAGAAACAAAGCTGCCGCATGAAGGTAGATCGTATTGATCAGCTGAAGAAAGTGATTGGCAACAAGTGCAAGACTGCTCAACGCGCCCAGAGCGCAGCCGGCAATCATGACCTGACCGTGCGACCTGCTGCTGAGCGCGCGCCAAACGGGGCCGGCAACGGTAAGTGCCAGTGCCGAGGAAATGACCAGCGCAGTAAGGCCGTGTCGGGATTCGTGGTGGGCGAGGGCTACCAGAATGGCAAAAAAAAGGCAGCGACAATTCGACGGTCTGCAGCATCAGCCTGACAGCCATGAACATTCGGAATCAGGGTGTTGAGGCAAGGCGGCGACAACGGGCCAACAGTCCCTTGAAACCGCCCGTGCGGTTTGCAAGCTGCGCGTCATTGGCCGCTTTGACAATCTTCCTTTTGCCCAGCCATTGTCTGCTCATAACCATCAGAAACGCCGAGGCACAGAAACAGGTGGTGGCGATGAGGATTATGGTCGAGTGCCGTGACAATGGCTGATATTCCAGCATCAGGCGGTGAACCGGCCATGAGAACAGAATGGCACCGACACCACCCAGGCCCATCACCCAGTATTCCAGCCTGATGCGTTCGTCCGATTGCAGTGTATCGCCAATGAAATCGCTGAAAATAATGTTCTGGATTTTGAACGCAAAGCCGATGCAAAGCATGGCGGCCAGGAGGCTGATCGTGATTGCGAGCTGGGTGCCGTAGATGATCGATGCGATGGCCACCAGAAAGCAAATGGCCGGCACGAAATCGGATAGCGCTATGTCGCGTGTCCTGTTGGACCTTTCCTCTGCTATGTCGCCGGCGAATATGTCAACAATCATGTTGCCGGTTCTGCGAACGGTCGTCAGAATACCAGCCAGAATAATCGGCATTTCGTGGGCAACGGCAATGTAGGTCAAGACGACGGAAGGGCTGCCCAGAGTCCAGCCGATATTGGCAAATCCGCCCTGTATGGACAGCAGCGACAACAGCGGTTCTTTTTCCTGGGCACTTTCGAATCCATAAAATTATTGACGCTGTGAGGCAGGGCTTAGTCAACAGAAACCAGCCAGCGCTGGAGAACGATCGGCCGAACAGCAGATTATTTGAATTTGCCGGTCGAGATATGTCAACTTGAATGGCACAGCTGAAACGACCGGTCATCGGACCATCCGTTTTGACGGAAAATGCGGGTTGGCAAGCAGCTGGGGGCGTTTTGTTGTAAATCATCCGGAAGGAGATTGGATGATTGAAATCAGGAACGCGGTCGCGCAGGACGCACAGCAAATTGCCAGAGTTGGTATTCTGGCGTGGGAAAATATCATTGCTTCCTGCGGCGGGGACATCGCAAAAATACGCGACAACGCCCACGCGACCTATCAAGATTTTTCAGCAAATTACTGGGACCGGATTCTGATCGCCTGCGTCAATGGTGCAATCGTCGGCTGGGGCGCGCGGGAGGAGCTGGTTTTCAAGATTTCATATTTATGGATAGATCCCGAGCATCACAGAAAAAGTGTTGGCACGGCGCTTCTTGAAGCGTTGGAACGCGATGTTGAAGCTGACGGCTTTGGTTATGTGGAACTGGAAACCCACGCGAGAAGCGCCTCGGCTATCGCTTTTTTCAAAAACTCGGGTTACAGGATTATTTCAAATTCACTCAAGTATTCGACGAGCTTGCAGCAAGACATTGAGAAGGTGACGATGCGTAAAGAATTGGCAGGCATTGTATAGGCTTGAAATTTCAACTGCGTCTTTGGACTCGCGGTAAGAATATGAACAAAAAGAACATTGCATTGGTTGCCCATGATGCGCGCAAAGACATGATGGTGGATTGGGTTGGCAGGCACAGACACGCACTTGCAGACATGTCGATCTTCGCAACCGGCACCACCGGAGGCCGGATAGCCGATGCTTATGCGGATCTGTCGGTTCGCGCGCTCAAGAGCGGACCACTCGGCGGTGATCAGCAGATCGGCGCGATGATCGCCGAAGACGGACTTGACGGGCTTGTGTTCTTTGTCGATCCGCTGTTGCCAATGCCTCATGACGTGGACGTAAAGGCGCTCACCCGCCTTGCAATCGTTTACGACCTGCCTATGGCGTGCAGCCAATCCACGGCAGATGCCGTATTGCACCATCTGGCAACCGAGCAGGATGTGTAAAATATGCTGAATTCAGATTCGACAAATGATCGAACAACGGTGACATTGGATCTCGTAGGCGATGCGGCAGAGCGGTTGCAGGGCCTCGCCGTTCGCACACCGTTGCTTGAATCAGTGCAACTCAACGAAGCACTTGGCCTGCGCGTCCTGTTCAAACCGGAATGCCTGCAACGGACCGGTTCATTCAAATTCCGCGGCGCTTACACAAAACTGTCGCGCCTTCCTATGGACAAACGCGCCCCCGGTATTGTTGCCTACTCTTCCGGCAATCACGCGCAGGGGGTGGCAGCCGCAGCACATTTGCTGGGTATTCGTGCAACCATATTGATGCCGAGCGACGCACCGACGATCAAAATCGAAAATACGCGTGACCTGGGTGCCGAGGTAATCTTATACGAGCGAAACAGCGATGACCGCCAGGCGCTCGCCGAACAGAAAGCAAACGAAACGGGTGCCGCGATCGTGCCGCCGTTTGACGATATCGACGTGATATCGGGGCAGGGCACGGTGGGTCTGGAGATCGCCCAACAGGCCGACTACATGAATGCAGGTATAGACGACATTCTGTGTCCGGTGGGCGGCGGCGGACTGCTGTCGGGATTGTCTATTGCGGTGAGCGAGCACTCCCCACTGACGCGAATTTGGTGTGCCGAACCTGAGAATTACGATGATGTAATTCAGTCTCTTGCCGCAGGACAACCGGTGTCGGTACCGTTGAGGAAACCGACGATCTGCGATGCAATCGTCACACCGCAACCCGGGCTGATTACATTCGACATCATCAAGCAGAAGGTATCGGGCGGGTTCAGCGTTACCGACCATGAAGTGATGAATGCGATGGCGGTGTTGTTCGACAGAATGAAACTGGTGGCTGAGCCTGGCGGAAGTGTGGCTTTTGCAGCTCTGCTGGGACAGCGCCGGCAGTTTGCCGGAAAGACGGTTGTGGTTGTCGTCTCGGGAGGCAATGTCGACCGGGCAGAATTCAGTCGAATTCTCGCGGATGCAGATCCGCTCAAATCCTCGCTTTCAGTCTGAAGCTTTTCGCGGACCCCAACGTAACGGTTCGCGAAACCGGAAGCGCGATGTGACCGTTTGGTTGCTGCCGGCCATCCGGCGGTTTGGGCCATGGGCCGCAGGAAACCACTATCGCCTGTCTGCGGCGGATATAACGGGTGAATATGCCGACTTTCCTGCATCGGATGGTTCAATTTCTGCGTTTCTGCCTCTAAGGTCCAACTCATTGAGATGAAGTACATCAGAATCGAACGCCATGGACGAGCAAACCGTCACATCCGCGGCAGGCGAAGGCTCGCCAGACCGCCACGAAATATACGATGAAGACGGCGTCATTCGCGCTGACTATGTCGCGCGGGTTGGCGCCGCCATTGCCGATCGGGATGTGCTGTTTCTCAAAAATCAGGTTTCAAGCCTGCATGAATCGGAACTTGGCGATCTGATCGAATCCCTGCAGCCTGAACAGCGCAACGCGCTCGTCAGGCTGACAGATGACGATTTCGATTTTACTGCCCTAACGGAAGTCGACGAGGCTATCCGCCGCGATATTGTCGAGGATCTGCCAAATGAAAAGGTGGCAGAAGGGCTCGGCGAACTCGATTCCGATGATGCGGTCTATATTCTCGAAGACCTCGATGAGGCCGATCAGGAAGACATCCTTGCGAAGCTTCCGTTCACTGAGCGTATTCGCCTGCGACGTTCACTGGATTATCCGGAGGACACGGCCGGCCGGCGCATGCAGACCGAGTTCGTCGCTGTGCCGCCGTTCTGGAGTGTCGGACAGACGATCGACTATATGCGTGAGGAAGACGACCTGCCAGATTCCTTTTCGCAGATCTTTGTCATCGATCCCACTTTCCGGTTGCTGGGTGCAATCGACCTTGATCAGATTTTGCGCAGCAAGCGTGAAATCAAGATCGAAACGATCATGCATGAAACAAACCGGCCCATTGCTGCAGAGACGGACCAGGAAGAAGCCGCGCAGCTGTTTGAACAGTATGACCTTCTGTCCGCAGCCGTCGTCGACGAAAACAACCGGCTGGTCGGTATTCTGACGATCGACGATGTCGTCGATGTGATTCAGGAAGAGGCCGAAGAGGACATTATGCGCCTTGGCGGTGTCGGCGACGAGGAGCTCTCCGACGATGTGGCGGCGACTGTTCGCTCGCGCTTTCCGTGGCTGATGGTCAATCTGGGCACGGCTGTCGTTGCATCGCTTGTGATCGGGCTGTTCGACGCGACCATCGAGCAAATGGTCGCGCTTGCCGTGTTGATGCCGATTGTCGCATCGATGGGCGGCAATGCCGGGACGCAAACGCTCACCGTCACGGTGCGGGCGCTGGCAACCAAGGATATCGATATCTACAATGCCGGACGGATTATCCGGCGCGAAGTCGCCGTCGGTTTCATCAACGGCATCCTCTTTGCATTTGCCGTTGCGCTGCTGGCCTTTGCCTGGTTTGGCAACGGGCAGCTCGGGCTTGTCATAGGCGCGGCCATGATCATCAACATGCTGGCCGCGGGACTGGCCGGAATATTGCTGCCGCTGCTGCTCGATAAGCTCAATATCGATCCGGCGATCGCCTCGGCCGTGTTTGTCACAACAGTGACGGACGTGGTCGGTTTCTTTGCATTCCTCGGCCTTGCCGGATGGTGGTTTGGCCTGATTGGCTGATCGTTTTTGCGGCGAGATATCAACAGACCGTCATCGGTAGGCACAGCACTCCTGTGAAAATTGACTTTTACGTAAAAGAAAGTCAAAATCGATAATCACTGAAAATACAGGAATCAATGTGCGCAAGTATTATACCATTACAGAGCTGACGCGTGAATTCGGCGTGTCGACGCGGACATTGCGCTTCTATGAAGACGAAGGTCTCATACAGCCTGACCGTCGCGGACGCACGCGGCTTTTCAGGGCATCGGACCGTCATCTGATCAAGGAAATTCTACGCGGCCGGCGGCTTGGATTTACAATAGCCGAAATCCGCGAAATCATCGACATCTACAAGGGACCGCCCGGCGAGCTGGGGCAACTCGAATTGATGATGAAACGTGTCGCGGAAAAACGTGAGCAGCTCGCTCAAAAGCGTCAGGATATTGAGGATACGCTCGCCGAACTCGACAATGTCGATGAGGCGTGCCTTGCGAGACTGGCCGAACTGCGCGTCGGCACCTGATCTGCACGCATACTTAATCCCAAGCGTCTACAGCCACCGTCGCACCCGGAGGCAATAGGATTCGTATTCGGCGCCAAAAACCGCAAGCAAATGCTGTTCTTCGCGCTCTACGGCAAATTTCTGGATAGCGACCGCAGTCACTACCGCAAATAGAATGAACCAGGCATTTGCCAGGATCAGGCCAAGGGCCAGTAGCAGCAGAACATTTCCGACATAGATCGGATTGCGGCTGTAGCCAAAGGGACCCTTTGTCACAAGGTGGCTTGACCCCTTTGTCGGCATAAATGTGGTGTGGGCGGCGCGAAGGGTTGAGATCGACCAGATGTCAATGGCGACGACTGACAACAGCATCAAAACACCGACGGATCGCAGGATGGGCCCCTGCGGAAACGGCAGCATAATGACGAAACCGGCCAGCACGGAAAACAGAACCGCCGACAATGCAATGATTGGTGGCCACGGGATGTTGTTTGGCTTCGCCCTGTATGCGTTCATTCCGCCCTGTTTCCTTCCATGGCCGATGCCGTACAGGCATTGAGGATTTCACCGATTTCGGGATTTGGTTGACCCGATGATTGCGATCTCGGCAGGTCATCAAGCAAATTCGCTTTGATGAGTTCATCTACTGTGCATTGGCAAAATCGCTCGCAGAACTCGACAGGGTTGTCTTTGCTACAGGTGCGATTGCAGTCCCCGACGATGTTTGTGGTGGGAGCCGGGTAAGCCAGACTTACCAGATAGACCAGACCGATCAATATCGGTTGGTGCAGCAGGTAGAAGGCAAGACTATGGCGACCGGCAAATGCCACGGGTTCTCCCAGCGGATTTCCACCGCGATATATTGCCGCAAGCCATGGAAACACCCCGGCAGCCTGCGCTGTTTTTGCAGCCCCGATGCCTAACAACACCGGACCGAACCATGGGAATATCGGCACATAGTCGTTGGATAAAACCGGTACCGTGGAAAGGCCCAACCATAGAAGCGCATCGCTGTTGAAAGTCGAAGAAGCGAGATAGGGCTGCGCAAACAGAACAGCCGCTCCGGCAACAACACTCACCGCTGCCGGAAGCCTCAAAAACGGCAGGCCAAGAACGCTTGAAACGGCGATACAGTGCAATATACCAAAAAAGATGAAGCGGTCGGGCATTGCATAGTAGGTCAGCCCGGTAATGAGTGCGGCAGCCGCAACAATCATCGCCAAACGTATCGAAAATGAACGCCAGCGTATTGCGTTGCCGTGGCCAAGGACCAGGCTGATACCCACAAGAAACAGGAAACTGCCGGCAATCATGCGTGCAAATATTTTCCAACCGCCGTAAGTAGTCAGGCCCCGCTCGACGTAACCGAAAAATTCCAGGTCCCAGGTAAAGTGGTAGACCGCCATAGCCAGAAGGGCGATGCCCCTTGCAACGTCAATCAATACCAGGCGTTGCTTGTCCCGGGTCGGCGCAATCAAATCAGTCATTGACGGTCGTTCCTGTTTGAAGAGGTTTTGGTCCCAGCCGGGTTACAAAAAGACCGCAGACTACCAGGGCAAGTGCGAGCAAAATGCGTACGGACAGTGCTTCACCAAGCAACCAAACGCCGAGAACTATGCCGAAAACGGGGATCAAATTGAGACCGATCGCAAATGTGGAATAGCCGATTTTTCTGATCAGGTAATAACGCAGCAGATAGGCAAATCCGGTTGGCAACAGTCCAAGATACAAAAGCGCGACGGTGGCGTTGGCAGAGATGTCGAGCGACGGCAGCCCATCCGCGAGCAGAGCGATGCCGATAAGCGCCAGGCTGGAGATGCCAAGAGCCAGGCAGGCAAGCCGCCCGGGTGGAATGTCAATTTTTCTGACCAGCAATCCCCCCGCGACATAGGACATTGAGCCCAGAAAGCAGGCGATCTGCGCCATCAGATTTGAACGGCCGAGGCCGGCAAATGCGTCGAATCCGACAATGGTCAGGACGCCACAAAATCCCAGTAGAACGCCAAGTGTCTTTGTCCGGGTGAGCCGATCGTCGGTTGTAAACAGATGGCTGCCAATAAGCGCAAAAAACGGAGCGGTGCCCATCAGCAGAGATGTTACGCCGGCATCAATGGACAGTTCGGCCCAGGAGATCAGAAGGAACGGCAGGACCACATTGAGAAGCGACATCATCACGAGCAAAAACCATACTGATGAGGAGGTGGGAAGTATGAAACCCCGCCAGATGGCATAGGGCAAGAGGACAAGAAATCCGATGGTCACGCGCGTGGCTGCCAGCCAATAGGGACCGGTCTCGGGCACGGCGACCTTGATTGCAGTAAAGGCCGATCCCCAGATCAAGGCAGCCAGTACAACAAGAAGCAGGTCTGGAACGGTTGCGTTTTCAATTCTGTTCAAGCGGCACCTGTTGCCCGTAAATGTGGCCGCTTGCGGTGCCGGCCCGAGAATGAGAGATGCCGATCCGCGTGCAATTCGAGCTGCATTTATAGGATCTTCGCGCCGGTCGGCATTGACAGTTTCGGCAAAACTGTAGCGTCATCGTCTAGATGTCAACGCCGATCATCAACGAGCGTCGCGCGGCTGAAAAATACTGTCTGCGCTCCAACACCGCCATCACCAGCAAGGTGCTGCACAAAAAGACGACCGGCCCGATGAACCAGCCGATATAGCCGAGCGAAATGAATATGGCGCGAAAGCCGGCGTTGAAATGTTTGCCGGCCAGAATGTTGATGGCGATGGTGCGTTGAACGGCGAGGTCCGCCTGTACGCGGCTCTTTTCGACATCATCAACCATTGGAATGCAACCGATGAGGATCTGGCAGTAGTTGAACAGCCTGTAGGACCAGCCGAACTTGAAAAAGGAATAGGCGAATATGATGAGCAGTCCTGCGACTTTGAGCTCAAATGCATCGCGTTCCGCCGGGGTGCTGAAGGGGATGCCGGACAGAACGCCCAACACCTGATCGGTAGCACCAAGAAGCGCAAAGCAGCCACCTATTGCAAGCAGCGTGGTCGAAGCGAAAAAACCAGTCCCCTGCTGCAATCCGGCCAGAATGCTCGTATCGATCATCTTCAGATCGCGGCCAAGACTATTCTGCAGCCAGCGGGCCCGGTGTACGTTCATGACCTGCGTCAGGCTCACCGGCATGAAGCCGTGTTTCCTGTCTGTCGACCAGGCGAACAGAGCCCACCCGGCAAAGCAGACACAAACGGCAAAAAGATCCAATCGACTCATGTCATAGATGTGTCATGAGTCGTGGTCCGTGACCAAGCCCGGGCGGCGGAAATATCGCGCTTCTGTAAACTTTGTCACAAAAACTGCAAGAAGTTGCCTCATGGCGATGGCTGGTAAAGACTTGAATTGTTTGACAGGATTCAAAAAACAAATTTTGCAAGGAAAAAACTGCCTTGAATCTGCCTTCTTTGCAGTTGCGAAGACAAATGGCTTCGTCTAGAAGACTGCTCCACCACACGGCAACAATAATCGCCGGTGGATTTGATGAGGTATCATTCGGAGACACTATGGAAGATACAGTCCAAAAATCCTGTTGGGGCGTTACGGCCCGTGCAGTGATTGGGTTTGTGGGCTTGCTGGCATTGATCTACCTATTCGGGGGTCTCTGAGCCACATCTACACAGCAAGAATTCTTTTAAACAGCGTGGGATTTTTCCCGCGCTGTTTTGTTTTGTGCGAATATCGCTGGAAGTGTCGCGGTCGATCAAAACAATGTCGGCGATCAGGTCCAAAATCCCGTTCGGCGGCCTTAGGTTATAAACCACCAGAACCGGCACATGGATTTGCAGCAACATGTTTCTGTCCGTATTCGACGTATTCAAGATCGGCATCGGTCCATCAAGCTCACATACGATGGGGCCGATGGTGGCGGCCGGACGCTTTCTGGACGACATACTGAATGGCGACTGGCCAAGGCCGTCGGGCTACAGAATTGCCAGGCTCGAAGTCAGTCTGCACGGATCGCTAGCGTTTACGGGCATTGGCCATGGTTCGGGCAGGGCTGTCATACTGGGCCTGATGGGGCATCAACCAGAGATCGTCGATCCCGATGCGATCGACGGCATCATCGAACAGGTCGGCACCCGCAAGAAGGTTTCACCCACTGGCCATCCGGATTACGACTTCGACCCGGAAACCGATTTGATATTCGATCGGAAACAGCCGCTGCCCGGCCATGCCAACGGGATGGCTTTCAGCGCCTATGACGATGATGACCGGCTGTTGTTGAAACGGATCTACTATTCCATCGGCGGTGGATTTGTCGTGACTGACCTGGAACTCGAGGCAATGAAGAACGCACCTGAGGTGCCGGTTGAAAACGGTGTGCCATATCCTTTTCACAACGCTGCCGAGATGCTGTCCATGGCAAAACAATCAGGCCTTTCCATTGCCGCGATGAAACGCGCCAATGAAGAGACGCACCATTCAAATGAGGCCCTCGATGAGGGGCTTGGCGCCATATGGTCTGCGATGGACGGATGTATCGATCGTGGCCTCCAGGGAGACGGCGTCATGCCCGGCGGTCTGAATGTGCGCCGCCGTGCACGCTCCATTCATGAAAAACTGCAGGACGAGTGGAAACAGAACAAGGCGAACCCGTTGCTGGCAAATGACTGGCTGAGCGTCTACGCCATGGCGGTGAATGAAGAAAACGCCGCTGGCGGACGCATTGTGACCGCGCCTACAAACGGGGCTGCAGGCGTTATTCCGGCAACCATTCGCTACTACACGCAATTTCACGACGGCGCCGATAAGAATGGCGTTTACGAGTTTTTACTGACGGCTGCGGCCATTGGCGGCATTATCAAACACAACGCGTCGATTTCAGGCGCGGAAGTCGGCTGTCAGGGGGAAGTCGGATCGGCTTCTGCAATGGCGGCGGCGGGCCTTGCGGCGGTGCTGGGCGGAACGCCGGAGCAGGTTGAAAACGCGGCTGAGATCGCACTCGAGCATCACCTCGGCATGACCTGCGACCCGGTTGCGGGGCTGGTGCAGGTGCCGTGCATCGAGCGCAACGCGCTTGGCGCGGTCAAGGCCGTCACCGCAGCGTCGCTGGCATTGAAGGGCGACGGGCAGCATTTTGTGCCGCTCGATGCCTGTGTCGAAACCATGCGGCAGACCGGGCTCGACATGAACGAGCGCTACAAGGAAACCAGCGAAGGCGGACTTGCGGTCAATGTTGTCGAGTGCTGAGGGGAATTTGCGACGCGGGATTTGTGGACATCCGGCATAAGCGGCTTGACGTTACCGATCAGACCGTTACCTCAGTGTCATGACCCTCAATCTGGTAAAATTGTGTGTCGGAGTGGATGCGGTTGAAGATCTGCAGGCGTCGATAGACTTCGGCCTGGCTGACAAGAAGAGCCGCGGAATTGAGGAAATCCAGTTTCATACGACACGCATGGTGCCCAAAAGAGTTGACGAGCTGTTGGACGGCGGCTCGCTGTATTGGGTCATCAAGGGCAGAATCCAGGTGCGTCAGCATATCGAAGAAGTCCGGCCTTTTACCGACACGTCCGGCATATCCCGCTGCCGCATTGTGCTTGAACCACGGCTGATCCTGACGGAGTGGCTGCCGCGCAGGGCGTTTCAGGGATGGCGCTATCTGACGACGAAGGACGCGCCTTCCGACCTGTCGAAAAAGGGTGCCGGCATTCTTTCACTGCCGCCGGAACTGCGGCGCGAATTGGCAGATCTCGGCCTTTTGTGACTGCGCAGGGTGATCAGTCCACTTAACCGCGTTCATAAAAACAGTCTTTCCGTTATGGTTCATTTCCGGCGAGCGGTTCAATTTGCCGGTCGGTTGCACTAAATTTGTCTCTGGAGGGAATATTGCGGCCGCCTTGCGGCTCAATTCCAAGGAGCAACTCATGTCAGGTCGCGACATTACGGACGGGAAGAGTTCGCGGGACGTTGTATCCGATCATGATGCACAGTCCTCCCGGCGAGATATCGATAATTTTCTCAATGCAGCCCGATCGGTCACAAAGCCGGCGGGTTCTGACAGCGGCAGGCTTATTTTTGCGCTCGACGCGACCATGAGCCGCCAACCGACCTGGGATGCGGCATGCATGCTGCAGGGCGAGATGTTCAATGCCGTGAGCCGTGCGGGCGGTCTCAATGTGCAACTTGTCTATTTCCGCGGGTTCGGAGAGTGCCGCGCATCCAAATGGGTTGGCGATGCCGGACAATTGCGCGATCTCATGGTGCGCATAGATTGCCGCGGCGGCCACACGCAAATTGCAAAGGTCTTGAAACACGCACGCGATGAAACCGTGCGCACACCGGTCAGCGCCATGGTCTATATCGGCGATGCGATGGAAGAGAACATCGACAAGCTGTGCCAGTTGGCCGGCGAACTTGGCATGCGAAAAGTACCATGTTTCATGTTTCAGGAGGGTGGTGACCAGGCCGCCCAAACGGCATTCCGGGAAATTGCCCGGCTATCAGGCGGCGCATATTTGCGGTTCGACGGGAATGCTGCCGACGCGCTTCTTAATCTTTTAAAGGCGGTCGCTGTTTATGCATCCGGCGGAATGTCGGCGTTGCAAAATGATAAGAGCCGTGAATCGCGCCTTCTTTTGCAGCAGCTTTCCGGAGGGAAAGGCAAAAACTAGGTGTTTATATTTTTCTACATCGTCCTGGCAGGCCTGCTGCTGGCTGGTTTTTCGGTGCTTTTTGTACGCATGGATGCAAAGCGCCTGGCGGTTGTGCTCCGCTACTTTGTGCCTGTTCTGTTGGTGGTCTTCGGGGTTGTTTTCACGCTGCTTGGCCGCACCAGCATCTCGCTCGGCCTGTTCGGTCTTGCGGCGGCGCTTTTCGGGCGCGCACGGGCGCGATCACGCGGCACGAGATCCGCCAGACAAACGTCGCGCGTCAGGACCGCGGCACTCGAAATGGAACTTGATCTGGACACCGGTGCGATGAACGGTCTGGTTCTCGTGGGACAGTTTGAAGGCCGCGAGCTGGACGCTTTGAGCGAAGATGAATTGCGCCTGCTTTATACCGAATTGCGCGGCGATCCGGAAAGCGTCCAGGTGTTAGAGGCGTATCTTGACCGCCGTGCACCCACTTGGCGAGACGGCTTTGATGCGGACACGGGCGAGGGGCTGGGAGCTGCGCCAGCTGCGGGCTCCATGACAGAGGAGGAGGCTTACGAGGTCCTTGGTCTTGCTGCTGGTGCGTCCGAGGCGGAAATCCGCAAGGCGCATCGCCGCCTGATGAAGCGCGTTCATCCCGATACCGGTGGCTCGGTTTTTCTGGCGGCCCGCATTAACGAAGCTAAAGATGTGCTCCTGCGTCGACATTAGTTCTTCCCCAATACGAAATACAAATTCGAGGATGCGGCGGCTGACAGTTGCCCCGCGCGCGGCTAGCGGGACCTCACTGTTGTGTCGCCCAGCAGCCATACCCTTTTTTCTTCAGCGCTTTGCAGGCCTTCCAGGCATGTGATTTGCCATCGAACCCGGCAAATCGTGCCCGGTGAAGCTTTTCACCGTCGCGCTGGGTCGGGACTGTGAATGGCTGGGCTTTACTGATGATGCCGCCCGTTCTGGCGCTGGCCTCGGCAAGGAGCTGTTCTGCGCTTTCGCGGGTCGGTGCTGCACCGATCTGAACCACCCAGCCGGTTGGCAGTCCGGTGCTTGCCGTAACAACTGTATCAACCCCGGCACGCTTGGTATCACCAGCCACTGGTTTTGTCGGGCGGGGTGCTGGCGCAACCACGGCGCGCTGTTTCTTCAGGCGATCGACAAGTGCATCCTTACCGACGACCGGGCGATCAAGCGGGATTGGAAATGAAGATGCTTTTTGTGGTTTCGCATATGCGAGTGCCACACGAACTTCACTCGGATTGCGGAATTTCGGCACCGGACCTTTTTTTGGGAGAGCAATCTTGGTGGATGTCGCCGGTGCGTTGGCAACCAGTTTCGCGCCGCCATTGCGCGACGCTTTGGGCAGATACTTCGTGATCAGCTTTTGCATCTGCCTGTTGCGGCTTGCGCCGGTCTTGCCGCCCATGACAACAGCGACGATGCTGCGGCCGTCTTTACGCACGGAACTCACCAGATTAAAGCCGGATGCGCGCGTATAACCGGTCTTTATGCCGTCCACGCCCTTGACCGAGCCAAGCAGACGGTTGTGGTTCCCGTAGCGCGCCTTGCCGTATTTGAAGCTGCGCGTGGAAAAGTAGTGATAATGCTTCGGAAAGTGTTCGCGCAGGGCGAGGCCGAGACGCGCCATATCTCTGGCGGTTGTCTTCTGCTTCGCATTCGGCAGACCGTGTGCATTGTGGAACGTGGTGCGCTTCATTCCGAGGGCGCGCGCCTTGGCGGTCATTTTTTTCGCAAACCCGCTTTCAGAACCACCCAGATGTTCGGCAACCGCGGTCGACACGTCGTTGGCCGATTTTGTGACCAACGCGTAAATGGCCTGTTCAACAGAGATGGACTTCCCGGCTCGAATGCCCAGTTTGGACGGTGGCTCGGATGCGGCGTTCTTCGATATCCGTATGTGGGTTTTTTTGGAAATTTTGCCGCTATCAAGCGCCTCGAACACCATATAGAGCGTCATCATCTTGGTGAGCGAAGCCGGATAGCGGTGCGAGTCCGCGCTTGATGCGTACAGCGTCTTTCCGGTTTTGGCGTCGATGACAAAGCCCGCATATTTGGAATTTGCAGCAGCGCCACCGGTGGACACAACAAGCAGCAACCCGAAAGCGGCCATCAGTTTCAGAACGTCTTGGAGGAGACTTTTGAACTTGGCGAAACAGCTGTCGCCTAGAAAAGCTGTGTACACTTGAATGGTCCAATCACATTACGCTACGCACATACAGGCCGACGGATTCATGCCTTTGGCCGCTAATTTTGGAGAAGTCTAGGCAAACAGCGTTACCAATCCGTTTATGGTTGCTGAATTCTTTCTGCATGATTTGTAATTGTGGTTAATTTGGCGATTAAAAATCCTGTTGCGGTGCACAAAAATTATTGACATTGTGTTGCGGCGCACATAAAATCCATACGTATTCGGATCATAGTTCCGTTTTACCGATGCGCTCAGACCTCCCAACCCAATGATAGGACATCGAAATGTTTTCCTTTGATGAGGCCAACAAATACGGCAAGGATGCCATGGAAAATATGCTCAAGAGCTACTCCGCTCTTGCACAGGGCATGCAGACGCTGACGACCGAAGCGACCGACTATTCGAAGAAGTCGTATGAAGACAGTGCTGCGGTTGTCGAGCAGCTTTTCAGCGCCAAGACCCCTGAAAAGGCATTAGAAATCCAGAGTGATTATGCCAAGACCAGCTACGAGGGTTTCGTCGCAAAGGCAACCAAGATGAGCGAAATCTACGCTGACTTGGCCCGCAAGGCCTATGAGCCTTATGAAGCTGCTGCTCCGGCACCTGCTGCGCCTGCTGCAAAAAAAGGTTCCTAAGCGAACCAGCCAACGGCTCGAAATCGATCAGTTGAAACCCGGCGGCCCAGTGCAGCCGGGTTTTTTGCTGCCGAAATTTTGAGTGAAACCCGGCGTGGAAGAATTTCTATGGCACTGCCTCTGTCCTGACGGGAATTCATACCTATTTAATGCTAGGGCGTATCTAGGTAACGAACCTCGCAAAGAGCCGCCGTCCGGGGCTTAAAATCGCACACATGGCAAACAGATTAGGGTAGACTGGAAATCAAATCAGTACTGTATCAGTATCCCTATGGAACCAGGTGAGTCAGGATCAGCATAAAATGGCATTCATGCCTGTATGGGCAAATATGAGCGGTGACGATGATGATGACGGTGACGGTGACGGCAAGGGAACCGGCAACGGCATCTCTGTTATCACGCGCACAAAGAAGAAAACCAAAAAACCAAGCCTTTACCGCGTGCTGCTCCTGAATGACGATTACACGCCGATGGAATTCGTCGTTCATGTGCTCGAGCGATTTTTTCAGAAAGATAGGGAGGCTGCTACGCGGATAATGCTGCATGTTCACAATCACGGTGTAGGCGAGTGCGGGGTCTTTACATACGAGGTGGCCGAAACCAAAGTTACTCAGGTGATGGATTTTTCGCGCCAGAACCAGCACCCATTGCAATGCGTGATGGAAAAGAAATGAGGATATAATTGTGCCGACATTTTCAAACAGCCTTGAAAAGGCACTGCATCAGGCACTGACATTTGCTAACGATCGCCATCACGAATATGCGACGTTGGAACATTTGTTGCTGGCGCTGATGGACGATTCCGATGCGGCGGCCGTCATGCGGGCGTGCGGGGTTGACCTGGACGCACTGCGTTCAACCGTGACTGAATATATCGACAACGAACTGCACAATCTCGTTACCGGTTACGATGAAGATTCGAAACCCACATCCGGATTTCAGCGCGTCATTCAGCGTGCGGTGATTCATGTACAGTCTTCCGGGCGCGACGAAGTGACGGGAGCAAACGTGCTGGTGGCGATTTTCGCCGAACGCGAAAGCCATGCGGCCTATTTCCTCCAGGAACAGGAAATGACGCGGTATGATGCCGTCAACTTTATCTCTCACGGCATAGCGAAGCGGCCGGGCGTATCTGAAAGCCGACCGGTGCGCGGCGCCGAGGAGTCCGATTCAGATGCGTCTTCCGCACCAACCGAAAATGAGGAAGGCGGCAAGCCGAAGAACCAGGATGCACTCAGCGCCTATTGCGTGAACCTCAATCAGAAAGCGGCAGATGGTAAAGTCGATCCGCTGATCGGCCGCGAACAGGAAGTCAATCGTACGATCCAGGTGCTGTGCCGCCGGTCAAAGAACAATCCGCTCTATGTCGGTGATCCCGGTGTCGGCAAAACGGCAATCGCGGAAGGGCTGGCGCGCCGGATCATCAATGGCGAAGTGCCGGAAGTGCTTCTCGATTCCACCATCTTCGCGCTGGACATGGGTGCCTTGCTTGCCGGTACGCGTTACCGTGGCGATTTTGAGGAACGGCTCAAGCAGGTGGTCAAGGAACTCGAGGAGTTGGAAGGCGCTGTGCTGTTCATTGACGAGATCCATACGGTCATCGGGGCAGGGGCGACCTCAGGTGGCGCGATGGATGCTTCCAATCTTCTGAAGCCGGCGCTCTCGTCCGGGACGATACGCTGTATCGGTTCGACCACCTACAAGGAGTTCCGGCAGTTCTTCGAAAAAGACCGCGCTCTTGTCCGCCGGTTCCAGAAGATCGATGTCAACGAGCCGAGCATTGATGACGCGGTGGAAATCCTCAAGGGGCTGCAGCCCTATTACGAGGATTACCACAAGGTCAAATATAGCAGCGAAGCGATCACGTCCGCCGTGGAGCTGTCCGCGCGCTATATCAACGATCGCAAGCTTCCGGACAAGGCGATTGATGTGATCGACGAGACCGGTGCGTCTCAGATGCTGGTGGAGGAAAGCAAGCGGCGCAAAACGATTACTGAAAAGGAAATCGAAGCGACCGTGGCCACCATGGCACGTATTCCGCCAAAATCGGTTTCCAAGGACGACAAGGTGGTTCTTGCCAATCTCGACAAGGAGCTGCGCAGGGTCGTCTACGGTCAGGATCAGGCTATCGAAACACTGGCTTCAGCCATCAAGCTAGCGCGCGCCGGGTTGCGTGAACCGGACAAGCCGATCGGCAGCTATCTGTTCTCGGGTCCGACCGGCGTCGGCAAGACCGAGGTTGCAAGGCAGCTGGCAAGTTCGCTTGGCGTCGAGCTGCTGCGCTTCGATATGTCCGAATATATGGAACGCCACACGGTCTCGCGGCTGCTGGGCGCACCGCCCGGATATGTCGGGTTCGATCAGGGCGGTCTGCTGACGGACGGCGTCGATCAGCATCCGCATTGTGTGCTGCTTCTTGACGAGATCGAAAAAGCGCATCCGGACCTGTTCAATATCCTGCTGCAGGTGATGGACCACGGCAAGCTGACCGACCACAATGGCAAGCAGATTGATTTCCGCAACGTCATCTTGATCATGACGACGAATGCCGGCGCTGCCGACATGGTCAAACCCGCCATCGGCTTCGGATCGTCCAAGCGGGAAGGCGACGACATGGAAGCGATCAACCGGATGTTCTCTCCGGAATTCCGCAACCGTCTTGATGCGATTATTCAGTTCGGTTCGCTGCCGACGCCCGTTGTTCATCAGGTTGTGCAGAAGTTTGTCATACAGCTCGAAGCACAGCTGGCCGAGCGCGGGGTGACCTTCGATTTATCGAAGGAAGCCATCGCCTGGCTTGCAGACAAGGGTTACGACGAGCGGATGGGCGCGCGGCCGCTTGCACGCGTCATACAGGAGCATGTCAAGAAACAGCTGGCCGATGAAGTGTTGTTCGGCAAACTGAAGAAGGGCGGCACGGTCAAGGTAACTGTCGAGAAGAAAGAAGACGGAAAGCTGGGATTGAAGCTCGAAGCCATTCCCGACAAGCCACCGGAAAAGCCGCGCAAGGAGCCTGCAGCAAAACGCAAGGCAGCGGCCAAGCCGAAGGCTGAAGCTTCGGCTGCTGCAAAACCTGGTGCCGGCGCGGCTGGCAGTCCGCCGAAGAATGCGCCGGAACCGTCAAAACCGCGTGGCAGCGCTGTACCCAAGGTTCCACGGAAAAAGTAAGCCATGAAATCTCAACTGCGCGATCGCCTGAAAGAGGGCGATCGCCGCATTGTTGGAGCAGCCTGCGCCGTGGCCGATCAGGTCAGGCAGGATGCAACCTTGCTGCCTCATCTGATCAAACTGCTCGACGATGACGATACAGCCGTCGTCGCACATACGGCCCATGCCCTGATGCAAATTGCGATGGATGAACCGGCACGGTTCGATCCATTTGTCGAGTCGTTGCTTGACCGGTTGGAACAACCGCGGCAGTGGGAAATCGGGGAGCAGCTGCCGAAGATCCTTGTTCGCGCCGCACTGACAGATGCACAGGTCGAACGGCTGTTTGGCGTTCTCGCTGCCAATACCAGGAACAAATCAAATATTGTGGCTGCCTGTTCGCTACAGGGGATCGTTGATCTGGCCTGTGATCGACGCATTGAACCACAGATGGCCGAAAAAACCCTGGCTGCTGCACTGACGTCCGATCGAAAAGCCCTGTCTGCAAGAGCCCGGCGTTTGCTGAAAATTGTTTCGAAGCTTTGATTTAAGGACTGCGTCGGCTTTTCATTCCGGCGTACCGGGTCTAACAAGGTGACATGATTTCACAATCGTCCTTTGCCCAGAGGCCCTGGTTCCTTTTGGGGATGCGCGGCATATTTTCCGTTCCGGCGCTTGTCCTGACCAGCGCAGTGGTCGGGTTTTGCGGTTTTGCCTATGAAGCCGGAATTTCGTACGGGCAGGCGGTGTTCATGATGGGCATTATCTGGGCTTTGCCTGCGCAGTTCGTGCTTATCGGTGCGATACTGGCGGGTGCGTCGCTACCGGCTGCCGCGCTTGCCGTTACCCTGTCATCCATGCGGCTGATGCCCATGGTCGCAGCACTTGTTCCGGAAATAAGAGCAAAAACAACACCGACCTGGGTGCTGCTTGTGTTATCCCATTTTGTCGCCGTGACATCGTGGGTTTTTACAATGGAACGCCTGGACCGCGTGCCGCGGCAAGGTCGGGTCGCTTTTTTTGCGGGCTTCGGCCTGACCCTCACTACAGTCAATATCGTTGTTGTTTCAGTAGCTTATGGCGTAATAAGCCATTTACCCGCAATGATCGGCGGAGCGCTGTTCTTTCTCACGCCGATTTACTTTTTGACATCTATCTGGGCTTCGGCCCGGGGCCTCGAAGTGTATCTCGCGTTGGTCATCGGCCTCGTTCTCGGGCCGGCATTCCATTTTGCCGATGAGGAGCTCGGGCTGCTCTATGCCGGTCTGATCGGCGGGACGCTGGCGTTTTTTCTCGAGCGGATAATCGCAAAGCGGCGCAAGACTGAAAGCGACGCAACCGCCGGACCGGTCGGCTGATTTTGTTGCCGTTTTCTCCATGCAAATAGTAATTCGATTGATGATGGTGCGGCCCATTCGGCTGTGTCATATTGCTCCGCGCATCAAGGCCCACCGTAATCCAAGGAGGTGAGATTGAGCCCTGCTGATCCCACCTCCACGGCAAGCCCGGGATACGGTCGCGGCGTGGTTTATGTGCTGATTGCCGGTGTTTTGTGGTCGACAGTCGGTCTCGGCATTCGGCTCGTGGAGGATGCTTCCGTCTGGCAAATCCTGCTGTATCGCGCCTGCAGTCTCACGCCGTTTGTGTTTGTGGTGCTTTGGCTTCGATCGGGCGGCAAACCTTTCGATGTCATTCGCAGGGCCGGCACATCATCCGTCCTCGCTGGATTTGCTTTGTTCACAGCCTATGCCGGTGGCGTGTATTCCATCCAGACGACCACTGTTGCCAGCGCCCTTTTGATTTTTGCCTCAGCGCCGGTCTTTGCCGCTATTTTGGGCTGGCTGGTTCTTGGCGAGACCGTGCGACGGGCGACAGGTGTCGCGATCCTGCTCGCTGTCATTGGGGTTGCGATCATGGTCGCCGACGGATTTACATCGGGCAATATTGTTGGGAACCTGGCCGCGCTTGGTGGGGCTAACGGCTTTGCGGTCTACACAGTGATCCTTCGAAGGGGCAGGGCAACCGATATGATGCCGTCGGTGTTCATGTCAGGGATTGCTACGATTTTGATATCGGCGCCTCTGTGCATTGCACTCGGTCTGCCTCTTGTCATATCCGCACACGATGCCACGATTGCGCTGGCGATGGGCATATTCCAGATCGGCATGGGGCTGGTGTTGTACACGCTGGGATCAAAGACGGTACCCGCGGCCGAATTGACGCTGCTGTCGCTCGGTGAAGTGTTGCTCGCTCCGGTTTGGGTCTGGCTGTATATGGGCGAGGTTCCGACCTCTTTCACGCTGATTGGCGGCGCGTTGCTGCTTGCAGCCATTGCCGGCAATGCGCTATCTGGAATGAAAAGAAGACCTGTGGCCATTTCCTCTGTGAAGGGCTGACACCTATACAGGCTGGCTAGCTTATCCTATGCAGTCGCCCCTCACTGAATGGAAACAAATGGTACGGAAACATTGACCGAAACGTTATGGCCTTATGTTTTCATCGCGATCGCAGGCTGGCTGGTGACGGATATCTGGCGCTGGCTGGGTGTGCTGCTCGGCAACCGTATGGCTGAAGATTCAGTCTGGCTGATCTGGGTGCGGTCTGTGGCGACGGCGCTCGTCGCGGCAGTTGTTGCGCGTCTGATACTGTTCCCGACCGGTGCGTTGGAAGCAACGCCGGTAGCCCTGCGTGTCGCGGCGGTTATCATAGGATTTGTGGTGTTTCTCGTCGCCCGTCAGAAGATATTTGCGGGCATTCTTACAGCCGAAGCGGTTCTTATCGGCGGCATCTTCCTGTTGCCGCCGGGATAGGCACTCAGGCAAGCACTTCGCTCAGGCGCTTGATGTCGTCTATCTTCGATCGTGCTTCCTCATAGCCGCGGTCAATGGCCTCGGCTGCGCGGTGAAATTCGGAAAGACCGATATCGGAAAGACGCGGCATCAGCAGGATATCCGGTGGGTCACCGGCCAGTCTGGCTCGGGAAATGCGATCCTGTATGATGTTATAGGCCTCCACCATGACATTGGTCATGCCGATGCGGGCGGATTTTTTCCGCTGGGCGGGCGTTGTGTCTGACGGTGGCTCGACAGCGATATCGGAAGCGGCGTGTTTGACCACGGCCGACCTTCCATAGAGGTCGTAGTGCAGATTGACCGCTACAACGAGCGGCGCTTCCTGTGCTCGGCAAACAGAAACCGGAACCGGATTGACCAGTGCGCCGTCGACCAGGGTTCTGCCATTGCACTGAACCGGCTCGAAAATGCCCGGCAGTGCATAGGAAGCATGGATCGCGGTCGACAGCGATCCGCCGTGAATCCAGATTTCGTGGCCGGTTGATATTTCGGTTGCGACAGCTGTAAACGGGCGCTCGAGATCTTCAATGTCGATATCGGCGAGGTGTTCGCGCATGCGTTTGCTCAGCCGCATGCCGCCGAACAAACCGCTGCCGCCAATCGCAAAATCCAACAGCCCGACAATCCGCCGCATGGTCAGGCTGCGGGCAAATTCTTCCAGTTCGTCCAGTTTGCCGGCAAGATAACATCCGCCGACGAGTGCACCGATGGAGGTTCCGGCCACCATTCCAACCTGGATGCCGGCTTCGTCCAGGGCGCGCAACACGCCGATATGGGACCAGCCACGGGCGGCGCCGCCACCCAGTGCCAATGCAATTTTTGTTTCCGGTGCTTTGTGCAACAAGACAGTCATCTCCTGAACACACGCAGCGCTCAATCGGGGTGCCCTGTTCGACTTTTACCTAAGGGCTCCGAATTCGCGCACCAAATTTCTATCATACGCGTTATTTATTTATGTTTGATGAAGTTGGCACGCCATAGCCACCAACATCAATATACTTTTGTTTACAAGTATTTGAAACGCGGTGAAGTCCGGGTGTGATTTCGTGATCATTCAGGAGCCGGTTTTTAAAGGTTCAGTAAACCTTGCCGGGATCAAAGCGCGGCTGATCAGCGTCCTTAACCAGACGAATTTCACCGTCCTCGGTCACCACCCGGCGAAAAAAACAGCTTCTGCGTCCCGTGTGGCAGGTGGCATCGTGACCGGCAACGCTGACCTTGAGCCAAATGGCGTCCTGATCGCAATCGGTGCGGATTTCATGCACGGTCTGAACATTGCCGGAGCTTTCACCTTTCTTCCAAAGGGATGCGCGTGAACGGCTGTAATAGTGGGCAATGCCGGTTGAAATTGTCAGCGAAAGCGCTTCGGCGTTCATGTGCGCCAGCATCAGGACCGTGCCGTCGGCAATATCGGTGACGACTGCGGTCACAAGGCCATGAGCGTCAAAGCGCGGTGTCAGCCTGTCGCTTTCTTCAAGCAACGTCTTGTCCGATGGCGCTGGCGGGAATGGCGCAAGCGGATCAGTCTTGTCAGTCATTTTTCTAGTCCCGGCTGCGCAGCATGGACATGAATCGCGCCTGCTCCTGGGGCTGCGTCTTGAAAAGCCCGGTGAAGGTGGATGTCAAAGTGGTCGAGCCGATTTTCTGCACGCCGCGCATGACCATGCACATGTGTTCGGCTTCGATCATGACTGCAACTCCGCGCGGTTTCAGTGTGGAATCAATGGCTTCCGCGATCTGCGCGGTCAGTGCTTCCTGCGTCTGTAGCCGCTTGCCAAAAACATCGACCACACGGGCGATCTTGGAAAGGCCAACGACCCGTCCCGCTGGCAGATAGCCAACATGGGCCTTGCCCATGACCGGCACCATGTGGTGCTCGCAATGGGAATAGAACGGAATATCCTTCACCAGAACGAGTTCGTCGTAGCCGGATACTTCCTCGAATGTGCGCCCAAGGATTTCCTCGACGGAGTGCCCGTATCCGGAGAATAGTTCCTGATAGGCCTTGGCAACCCGCTTGGGCGTGTCGAGCAACCCTTCACGCGCCGGATCTTCTCCGATCCAGCGAAGCAGGAGTTCTACAGCTGCCTTTGCCTCATCTTCCGTCGGCCTTTCGACTTTGCTTTCCGCATCGTCGTTCATGCCATTTGGAAAATTCTTAATAATGGCGTCCATCGTCACAATATTCTCCGTGGCCGCAACGCGCGGCCTTGCTCGTTCGGACCATCCGCCTCTGGCCGAAACTCGGACTTAGCCGGGCACGGGATCTTTGGCAAGGTTCCGGGGCCTTCAAGGCACGGTTTCCTCATCATCGGGACAACACAGCACTTGCAATGGTGTCGTCAGCTACCAAAATAGGGTATAGAAGTCGCAAAAGCCAATGAAATGGCGACGTTATGACGTCGGTTTTTTGGTTTTTACGCGAAAGATTGACACATTTTTCCGGGATCACTGCATGATCGACGACGTCTACAACGCAAAAATCCTTGAATTTGCTGGCAATATTCCCCGTATCGGATCACTTGACGATGCGGACGCAAGTGCGCGTGCGCATTCGAAACTGTGCGGATCCACCGTCAAGGTCTGGCTGAAGCTGGACGGGGATACGGTCAGCGATTTTGCTCATGAGGTCAAAGCCTGTGCGCTTGGGCAAGCCTCGTCCTCGATCATGGCGAACAATATTATCGGAGCGTCGACAGCGGAATTGCGTGATGTGCGCGAGCAGATGACGGCTATGCTCAAGGAAAACGGACCGCCGCCGAACGGCCGTTTTTCAGATCTGCAGTTTCTTGAGCCGGTGCGTGACTACAAGGCCCGTCATGCCTCCACGCTCCTGACCTTCGACGCGGTGGTGGATGCCATCAACCAGGTCGAGGAACGGCGAGCTGCGGGCGCGGCCGCCTGAGCCACAGATGTGCGCGCAAAACCAATCTGACCCGCACCCACCAGGTTCCGGCAAACGGGGCCGCAATTATGACGGACCGTTTCGCAAAACGCCGGGCCGACTGTTCGGTATGGCGGTTGTCAGGCTTTATCAGCTGACCCTGTCGGGATTTATCGGAAACAGCTGCCGGCATTTGCCGACCTGCTCAGAATTCGCCTATGAGGCGATTGCGCGGCACGGGCTTTGGGCTGGCGGGTGGATGGCCTTTTTCCGCGTGATCCGCTGTGGCCCAGGCGGGACACATGGTTTCGATCCGGTGCCCGATACTCCCCCGGAAGACGCTCACTGGTTCACGCCATGGCGGTATTTTCTGCAACGCCACTGAGTCATCAGAATTGGCAGTCTCTTCACCCTTTCGCATTGCAAAACAAAGCAGCGCGAGCTAAAAGGCGCGCGCCCGGCGCAATGCCGCGCCCGATAAACCACCCGCATTCGTTGGCGGGACTGGAAAGGACAAAGACTATGACCGAACATGTATCCCTTACTTTTCCTGACGGCTCGAGCCGCGAATTCGCTGCAGACACCAGCGGTCGCGACGTCGCCGAAGGCATTTCAAAATCGCTGACAAAGAAAGCCGTCGCCATCGCCATCAACGGCGAAGTCCGTGATCTTTCCGATCCGGTGACCACTGGCGCGATAGAAATCCTCACGCGGGACGATCAGCGTGCGCTCGAACTGATCCGGCATGACGCCGCGCATGTCATGGCCGAGGCGGTTCAGGAGCTTTATCCCGGCACCCAGGTCACCATCGGTCCGGTCATCGACAACGGATTCTACTACGATTTTGCCCGCAACGAAGCGTTCACGCCGGAAGACCTGCCGAAGATCGAGAAGAAGATGCGCGAGATCATTGCGCGCAACAAGCCGTTCACCAAGGAGGTCTGGTCGCGCGACAAGGCGCGGGAAACCTTTGCCGAGATGGGCGAGGCCTACAAGGTCGAGCTGGTTGACGCGATCCCGGAAGGCGATGATGTCAAAATCTATCACCAGGGTGACTGGTTTGACCTGTGCCGCGGACCGCACATGGCTTCCACCGGACAAATCGGTAATGCTTTCAAGCTGATGAATGTCGCCGGCGCCTATTGGCGCGGCGATTCCAACAACGCGATGCTGACCCGCATCTACGGGACCGCCTGGGCCGATCAAAAGCAGCTGGATGCCTATCTGCACATGCTGTCAGAAGCAGAAAAACGCGATCACCGCCGCCTTGGCAGGGAGATGGACCTGTTCCACTTCCAGGAAGAGGGGCCAGGCGTTGTGTTCTGGCACGCCAAGGGCTGGCGGATGTTCCAGAATCTGGTGAACTACATGCGCCGGCGGCTGGATGAGCATGGCTACGATGAAGTGAACGCACCGCAGGTGCTGGACAAGGCGCTGTGGGAGACCTCCGGCCACTGGGACTGGTATCGCGAAAACATGTTTGTCACGCAGACCGAGGATGAACGTGTTTTTGCACTGAAACCGATGAACTGCCCGGGCCATGTCCAGATCTTCAAGAACGGTTTGAAAAGTTACCGCGAACTACCTGTAAAACTAGCGGAATTCGGTGCCGTGCATCGGTATGAACCATCCGGTGCGCTGCACGGTCTGATGCGTGTGCGCGCGTTTACGCAGGACGATGCACATGTGTTCTGCACCGAAGAGCAGCTTCGCTCGGAATGCCTGCGTATCAATGATCTTATTCTCACCACCTACAGCGATTTCGGCTTTGACGAGATCACTGTCAAACTGGCGACCCGCCCGGAAAAAAGGGTTGGTACGGATGAGATGTGGGATCATGCCGAAGAGGTGCTGCGCGAGATCCTTGAGCAGATCGAGCGCGAATCCGGTGGCCGCATCAAGACTGGCATCAATGTGGGCGAGGGCACGTTTTACGGTCCCAAATTCGAATATGTGCTGCGCGATGCGATCGGCCGCGAGTGGCAGTGCGGCACCACGCAGGTTGATTTCAACCTGCCGGAACGCTTCGGCGCTTTCTACATCGACAGCGCTTCCGAAAAGAAGCAACCGGTCATGGTACACCGGGCAATCTGCGGATCGATGGAGCGGTTTCTAGGCATTCTGATCGAGAACTATGCCGGCAACATGCCGCTGTGGTTCGCGCCGGTTCAGGTGGTTGTGGCAACGATTACGTCCGATGCCGACGACTATGCTCTCGAGGTTGCCGCCGAACTGAAAAAGGCAGGGCTTCAGGTCGAAACGGATTTGCGCAACCAGAAGATCAACTACAAGGTCCGCGAACACTCGGTGACCAAAGTTCCCGTGATCCTCGTGTGTGGCAATCGCGAAGCCGAAGAGCGCAGCGTCAACATGCGCCGGCTTGGCAGCCGTGATCAGACGCCGATGAGCCTCGAAGAGGCGGTTACCGCGCTGGCCGATGAGGCGGTGCCGCCAGATATGCGGACCGACTGAGTTCGAGCATCAGAAAAGGCGGGCAAATGCCCGCCTTTTCTTTAACACCGATACAGGTACTGGTATTCGCTTACAGGTACTGGTTTTCGGTGTGCTTACTGCTTTGCGAGGCGGCGCGTAAACTCGTCATTGAAGTAGGAAATGATCTGTCCGTAGGTGCCGTTATCAATGATTTTTTCGAGTCCGACGTTGAAATCGTCGAGGATTTGCACCGTCTCAAGCGGGTTGTTTTTGTAGGCAAGTATGTGGATCGGACTGGCAATCGAAATTGGCGCCATTTCGACGCGGTCGCCGATACCCATCTCCGCAGCAACAGCAAGGCCGGTGAACCGGTTCAACAACACATAGTCGACGGCTCCCTCCAGCAGGCGCTGATAGCAGTCTTTGGGCGAATCCTCGATGTGCAGATTGTCGACGGTGATACCGTTTTCGACGAGTTCGAACGTCGAATAACCTTTCGGACGGCAGAGACGTTTGGTGTTCATACTTTCAATGGTCTCTCCCGACAGATTGGCACGGCCGGATTCCTTGAAGAAGGCAAGGGTAACATTTGCAATAGGATTGGAATGAGCATACTCGCAACGGATCTGCATGGGCTTGGGCAGGCGATCACATGTCTGCCAGAAATCCATCTTCGGATAGTACCAGGGGAATGTCAGCTGATAGCGGTTGGTCTTGGTAAGGGTTTCGAGTTGGGCGCTCCAGTCGTTTACATAGTGAATTTCGACATCGTCGCTCATACCTGCTGCTTCAAAAGCGGCCTCGACAATCACAGTTGCCATGCCGCCGTTTGGCCAATCCGTTGAAACATAGGGCGGCCAGTCATCACCCGTAACAACATATATTTTAAATGGAATTTTGTTGCTTGCTGTTCTTGCGGTTTTCTTTTCCGGTGCGACCTGTTTGGGAATGCTCTGAACCGAACCCGGACAGGGCGGAATTCGCAGCGGTGTACCAATGATCAGAAGATTTGGGTTCCGTCCGATGACATCTGAATTTCCCGGATATTCAAATATACGCGGCCATTGTTGCGGATCTCCAAATGCCGCACCTGAAATTCTCGACAAGGTATCGCCGGCAGCGACGAAGTATTCTTGTACGGAATTGTCGCAGGCGACAGGTGCCGCGGTTGCTGGTGTAGAAACTCCCCAAGCGATTGGGATCACGAGAACAGGTGCTGCAATCAGGGTGAACAGTCGACGGGCAATACTTTTCACGGAATACTCCTGGTGAGTGGTTATTGAGCTAGGCGGAAACCAATGTTTTCGTAGGGGATGTTTTTCGCTCGGCTGGCACGGTGGATTAAGCTTGCCGACTGCCCGTTAATCCTGCCGGGAACCGGACCGCGCACGACACCGAGATTTCGATAGCAACTGCCGTTTGACAGCTCCATGATCCAGCACCCGGTTACGCGCTCGGCGGCATTGTCCGACATACCAAACAGACCGTTCACCGCTCCGTTGCGGTCAACCGGGATCAGCCTGTCGCTATCCCGTATTTTCGCTGCATCAAAAGACTTGCCCCATGCGAAGTCGCTGTGATCGGCGCTACCGCCGCGCGCGGCGACGACCCATTCTGATTCTTTGGGCAGGCGGTAAGGAGGCTCGTCCGACGGACGTTTGGTGTTGATCCAGTCGATGAAGACCATCATTTGGTCGGTGGTTATTGAGGTGATCGGCAGCGAGAGTTTGATTTGTTCAAAGTATTGGCTCGGAAAGCCCTCGATCGAACACTGACCTTCCGCCGCACAGGCTTTCCACTGTCCCCTGGTGACCTCGGTTGTAGCAATCGTGAAGGTCTCCAGATCGACAGGCAGGAATTGATTGCTTTTCTGATCAGGGCGCGTTACCGGGATAATATATTGTCCCCCCTTGATCGTCAGCATCGCGGGCATCAATGCGTTTTCCGGGAATGTGCCCGCTGCTTCGGAGCCTGTCGCAACCGGCTCCGGACGCGTCGCAGTTTCTTCGGGGCGTGAGGCAACCGTCTCCGCGGGTGTGTCGTCCGACTTTGGCTCCGGAATCGGCACTGACTTCTCAGCAGTTGCCTGGGCAATACGCGTATCAGGCGGAATGACGGCCGGTGCCGGCTCAGGCAGAATACTGCTCAACAATTGTGCAGCATCTGTCGGGAGATTATGTGAAAACAGGTAAACGCCGCCGAATGACAGCAAAAATGCGGCAATAAATATTATTCCGAGCCCGACACTGCTGGATTTGATTTTATGTTCGTTGATTGAAGGTTGTTCTTTGAGCAGGAAGTTGGGAATTTCAAGGTTTTCCTCGTCATCATCATCCTTCCATCTGAACTTTGGCGTGCGGGCCTCGTTGGCGGGTTGTTGATGACTTGGGTGGACTAACCGTATTCGTTTCTGCAATAGCCTCGGAGGCGTCGTGGTGCTGACTTTAGCGGTGAACGTTTGTCTCGGGCCATATACTTTATACATAAACTTATGAACCTTCGTGCTTCGGAAAGTTACAAATATTAATACAATGACAGGCTTCGAGACGAAAAGACTCAAGCGAGGACTTGCAATTCCGCCCGCTGGCGCTCCACTACCGAGGACACCAGAGGTTATCTATTTTAGTGAGGATCAACCGGGCTGAAGCCCAGTCTCAAAACACCGCCCTGTTTAGTCTATGCGACTGTCTGCCGCCATTATGTCAAACGAAGAACATGTTTCAGCCCAAACTAAGGCGACGCCGCCGCTCAACTGCAGCAATGTGACATTTCGATCATCAAGTTTTGTGTCACCCGGTAGCAAACGTCACCGCACGTGCCGCATTCAACAGGTTAGCCGGCTTTGTTTAATTTTCTGCCGAAAGCCGGTCCATGTTCCATTCGATCGATTGGGCAAAGGGCGTCCAACGCCCAAACGACACGCCTGCCTGGCGCAGTGCGTGTCCGGTCCAGGCATTGCAGCCATAAAGAGCGCTGAAGCGGGGCCGGGCGCGGTAGAACACATCACCGAAGCCTTGGGTGATGCCGGACAATAGCTGCGCGCCGCCGTCGTCATCCACGGAGAAGGTATTCGCCATAAATTTCAGCAGTCGTTCATACTGTTTCTGGTCAAGGTCAAGGCGATAGACGCCTTCGCCATAGGGCGTTCCGGCTATGGGAAGGATGTGCATGACGGATCTGTCGAAGAACAGCGCCTTGACAATTATCTCTGCTGACAGGTCCGAGAGTGCCAGAAGGCTTGTATAGGCCGTCTGCGATCCCCACCCGATGATCAGGTACTGCGTGCCTTCAAGCCCGCCAGGCAAATCCGTTTCCAGGACTGGCAGTGCTTCGGGAGCCCGCCCGCCATTGACGGGGATCGCGATGTCGCTGTGGAACCCGCTGGAAAGAACATAGACCGTGGTTTTGCCACTGGCACTGGCGGTGCGGTCGGCATCAACCATCCAGACCGTGCCGGTCACCGCTGCGCCGAGATATACCGCAAGGATGGCGAGCACAACCACCACGCAAATGACGACCGCCCTGGATAACCGGCGTACAAAAACATAGATCGTTTGATCATGATCGGCCATGTGTTGCCACCGAAGGGCTGAGCCCGTGCTTTATTGAAGCAGGACCTCGACATCGTAATTGAAGCCGGCCGCCACCTTGAAATCCCGCCGGAACAGCTGTTCCTTATGACGTGCAATGGCCGTGTAGTCGCCTTCTGCGAGCACCAGTGACGGAAAGGCGCCGACACTTTCGCTGATTAGGTCACCAGCCGAATTAGTTATCGACCATGCCGTATCGGCAATGGCTTCGCCGCCTTCTTCACCGACCAGTTTCAATGTGATCTGCGCCGCACGGTGCTCTATGGTTGCTTCGGTCAGCTTGCCAGCCGCGACCGTAAGATCGGAGCGGATAACGGCGTTGACCGAGCCATATTCTGAAACCACATGATAAATACCATCGTTGAGACGAACGATCTGATTGGGGCGAACTTCGGAAATGATGAGTTGCCGCTGATCATTGGCGTCGCGCTCATCCGAAAAGATCGAGAACTTCAGTTTTGCCGGTGCAATGCGCACATCGTTTCCGGAAACAGCGTTGAGGACCAGACCGCCGGCGTTCAAAATGAAGTTTTGTATATCGACCGGCCCGTCTGCCGGAATTGTCAGTTTTCTGGTAACACCGGCAAGACCGAATGCGACATGCACGAAATATTCGCCGGGTTCCATCGATATGAGGGCTGAACCGCCTTCTGATGTCGCCAGAATGGGCAGTTTGCCCTCCTGGTCCGGGACCGGGTGATAAACGCGCCATACCAGGCCGTGTTCAAGCGGCGCACCGCCTTCGACAAGGCGGGCGCCCAATTCGACATTGCGCAGTTTTTCCGATGCAACACCGACAGTGGGTGATTCACTGGTTGGCGCGAATTCGGTAAGGCCGGGCAGATCGAGCGGCACGACGGTATTGGCGGGTTCCTGTGCCCCTGTCACGCCGGTCAATATCAGCAACAGCAGGACTGTTGCCGAAAATGCCGTTTTGAACCCGAAATATCTCATCGATGTCCCATTAATGCTTGTCACTCGTTTCAAACCCATGCAAATGGCATTTTCATGGCCAAGAATCCATATGCGACAAGGGTATAGTGATGAATGAAGCTTTAAAAGCCTATCTTGAGACACGGCGCACAATCGCCGCCAATCTCATGTGTGGACCCAGACCGGACAAGGCAACCGTTCAAAAGATCCTGTCCCTTGCAAAACGGGTTCCGGATCACGGAAAACTCGCACCATGGCGCTTCATCGTCATTTCAGCAGAAGCACGACAGCGGATCAGTGTGCAGCTTGCGGAAATAGCGCTGGAAAAGGAGCCAGAGATGACGGATGAACGCCGTATTCAGGAGGCAAGCCGATTGACGCGGGCGCCGCTCGTCATTGCAGTCGTCGGTACTGCCGGCGAACATCCAAAAATCCCGGAATGGGAACAGGTCATGTCCGCCGGTGCTGTCTGTCTGAACCTGTTCATGGCCGCCAATGCATATGGTTTTGCCGCCAATTGGCTCACGGAATGGTACAGTTTCGACCGGCAGGCCCTGGATATTCTGGGCGTCGATGCGCATGAGCGCATCGCCGGCATTATATATATTGGCAAACCAACCGTGCCGCCCAGTGAACGGCCGCGCCCGGATGCCGATGCTCTGACCAGCTGGGTCGAGTAGAGCAGGGCAGTTGCTATTCGGTCTTGGCGGGTGTAATCCGGCTGAAATCAGCGCCATTGGGATCTGCCAGGATTGCAATTCGGCCAAAGCCCGACCGGCGTTGCGGGTTGTCAGCCCGTCCCACCAGATCCGACCGTGACTGAACATTCTTGCTACCTCCGGTCAGTCGGTATATGCGTCGATCCTCTTTGGTTTTTGTTGACGGGATATTGGTGGGGCAAGCGTCGCATGTTTTACGAAACGCAAACCAACGCACACGGTCTGGCGCACGATCCTTTCAAGGCGCTTGTCTCGCCGAGACCGATCGGATGGATCGGATCGCTTGCTGCGGACGGCACGCCCAATCTTGCGCCGTATTCATTTTTCAATGCGATCAGCGACAGCCCAAAAATGGTGATGTTCGCTTCGGATGGGCGCAAGGACAGTGTGACCAATATCGAAGCGAGCATGGAGTTTACGGCCAGTCTGGTCAGCCGGGCCCTTGCCGAGAAAATGAATGCAAGCTCGGTCAGCGCGCCGCCTCATGTCGATGAATTCGAATTCGCCGGTCTGACCGCGAGGGCCGGAGAGCTGGTTGCGGCACCCTATGTCGGTGAAGCCTTTGCGGCGTTGGAGTGCAAAGTGGTGGATATCTGCAGGCCAAAGACGCTTTCCGGCGGTGAAGCCGAATATATCCTGGTCATCGGTCAGGTGGTCGGTATCCATATTGATCCGGCAATCATATCCGGTGGCAGGATCGACATGGCAAAGGCCGCACCAGTGGCACGGCTCGGATATCGTGACTATGCGGACGCGGCACAGACATTCGAAATGACGCGTCCAAGCTGGAACGAAGACGTGTAAGCCGGGGTCAGCCGATCCTGGTCAAGCCATTCCTGCCGACTTGGCCCGGTCCAGCATTTTTTGCGCCTGTTTCAGGTGCGGCCTGTCGATCATCTGGCCATCGAGGCTGAGCACACCGACATCATCACCTGCATCCTCAAACAGCTGGACTATTCGCCGTGCCAGCTCAACGGCAGCGTCCGACGGGGTAAAAATACGGTTGATGATATCGACCTGTGACGGGTGAATTGCCATCTTGCCTGAAAATCCGTCGCGGACCGCCTCACGGCATTCCCGTTCCAGACCATCAGCATTTTTGAAATCCACATACACCGTGTCGACGGCTTCAACACCGGCTGCGGCGGCACCAAGCAATGTAACGGTGCGCGCATAGCGAAAGAGATCCGTGTAATGACCGTCCCCGGTTCGGTTGGTTTCCACGCCGACATCGGCAGAAAGATCTTCTCCGCCCCAGGACAAGGTTCTAAGGCGCTTTGAAATGTCGCCATAGGTTCCGGCGTTTAACGCACCCCTGGCGGTTTCGGTAACAAGGGCGTGGATGTCCGTTGCGCCTTCTTTTATGCCGGCCTCTACCTCGTGCACGGCGATCATGGCCGAGAGCTGTTGTACGTCAGCGCCGCTTTCGGATTTGGGCAGGAGTACCCCGTCGGGCTTTGCCGCGATGATTGCGGCGAGGTCATCATCGGTAAGCCCGGTGTTCAACGGATTAACCCGGACGACCAGACCGGGTGTATCGGAGGGCTGGGCCGAACGTGCATCCTTGAGGAAATCGCGGGTCATCAGCCGTGCGGCAGGCTTTTGAGACAGGGAAACAGAATCTTCCAGATCTACCAGCAGACAATCAGCACCGCTGGAAGGAGACTTTTCCAGTTTGCGTTGCGAATCACCCGGTACAAAAAGATAAGAACGCACGGTCAGACCACCTTCTTTTGCATCATCGCCTGGCGCCGGCAGCTGGCAACAAGGGCACCGTCCTGATTGTAACCCCGGTGTTCGAACTCGACGATGCCGCGATCGTTCTTGGATTTCGATTCACGAACGGAAATGATCTCTGTTTCCACCCGCAGCGTATCGCCGTGAAACATCGGGTGGGGAAACAATACATCCGTCATGCCGAGGTTTCCGATCGTCGTACCCATGGTCGTGTCATTGACCGAAATACCAATCAATAAACCTAATGTAAACAACGAGTTGACAAGAGGTTTACCCCATTCTGACTTGGCGGCAAAATCAAAATCGATGTGCAGAGGCTGCGGATTGAGCGTCATATTGGAAAATAGCATGTTGTCGCTTTCGGTGATGGTCCTTCGCAACTCGTGCCGAATGACCTGTCCGACCGAAAACTCCTGCAAATATAGTCCTGGCATCGGGCGCCTCCGTTTTGCGGGCAAAATAGGCGAGGGGTTGGCGCGCCGCAAGCGGTTAACGGATATGGTGAACCGATCGTAAACCTTTTGCTCCTAAGGTCTTTTCAGCGAAGCAGGGATTTCGGATTTTATTAGATGATCGTCAGGAAATTTTTACAGTGGTCTGAAACGGCGGGGGCACGCGAAAGAGCCCGTGCCGCCAATGCCCTTGCAAGAGCCTATGCGCTCAGCGAACTTTCCACAGAAGAGACGCGGGCGGCTGAGGCTGCGATGGCTCTCCTGCTGGACGATCCGTCTCCGATGGTAAGGCAGGCGATGGCAGAGGCACTGGCCACCAGCAGCAGAGCGCCGCGCTCGGTCATTTACGGGCTTGCGCGCGATCAACTCGACGTCGCCGGCATCGTCGTCTGCTGCTCGCCGTTGTTAAAAGATCAGGATCTTGTTGATCTGGCGGCCGACGGACGACCAGGCATTCAACGCGCCATTGCGATGCGCCATGAAGTCAGTCCAGCAGTTTGCGCCGCGTTGGCGGAGGTTGCAGGTCTGGTTCCGGTATGCGAGTTGCTGGACAATTTTTCCGCGCGCGTGGCAAAGGTCACCATACGCAGAATAACAGAACGTTTCGGCAATGAACCCAACATGCGTGCAAGACTGCTTGAGCGATCGGATCTGCCGTGTGATGTGCGTCACACCCTGATCATGAAAGTCGGTGAAGCGCTTGCAGGGTCGAAATTTGTTGCCGGGGTTGTCGGGCGCGGACGGGTTCAACGCATAACGCAGGACGCGTGCCACACGGCAACGCTGCATCTTGCCGGCAATATCGGCGGTGATGAGATACCGGCGCTGGTTGAGCATCTGCGTGTTGCAGGAACGCTGACTCCGGCCTTTTTGATGCATGCGCTCTGTGTCGGCAACATTGATTTTTTTGCAGCGGCGATCGGATCCGTGGCGGGTGTCAGTGACAATCGTGTGCGCGGGATCCTTGTCGATGGCAGACGCAATGCCATTCAGGCGCTCTATACATCAGGCGGCATAGAGAGCGCCGTGGGCGAAGTGTTTGTAACGGCAACGCTGCTTTGGCGCGACGCGACCCGTGCGCAGACGAGACCGAATGCAATGCGCATAACCGAATCCCTGATTGATCATTATGCCTATTTGGCTGATGATTCACCGATTGCCGAATTGCTGGGACTGGTCGAACGAATGAATCTCGATTTCCGCCGGCAGGCGGCACGGGACTATGCGGTATCCATGACATACGAGGCCGCCTGACCGCGCGGCGCGGGCCGTCGTATCTAAATATCCAGGTCCTCGACAAACTCGGCGCGTTCCTGAATAAACTGGAAGCGCGCTTCGGCCTTGGTGCCCATCAGATTGTCGACGGTCTTGCGCGTGTCATCAGCAGTCATTTCATCGATCCCGACTTTCAAAAGCGTTCGCTTGTCGGGATGCATTGTCGTTTCCTTGAGCTGCGCCGGCAGCATTTCGCCAAGCCCCTTGAAGCGGCCGATGTCGATCTTGCCTTTGCCCCTGAACTCGGATTCCATCAACTCTGCGCGGTGATCATCGTCCCTTGCATAAAGCGTCTTGCTGCCCTGGGTGATGCGGTAAAGTGGCGGAACCGCCAGATACAGATGTCCGCCGCGTATCAGATCGCGCATTTCCTGGTAGAAGAATGTGATGAGGAGCGAGGCGATGTGCGCGCCGTCGACATCGGCATCCGTCATGATGATGACGCGGTCGTATCGCAGATCTTCTTCACGATACTTGACCCCGGTTCCGCAGCCGAGCGCCTGCACGAGGTCGGCAATCTGCTGATTGGCGCCGAGCTTGTCACGACCGGCGCTGGCCACATTGAGGATCTTGCCACGCAAAGGCAGGATCGCCTGGTTGGCCCGGTTGCGGGCCTGTTTGGCGGAGCCGCCGGCAGAATCGCCCTCGACGATGAACAGCTCAGCGCCGGCTGCCGCGTTCTGGGAGCAATCGGCAAGTTTGCCCGGGAGCCGCAGTTTGCGCACTGCACTTTTGCGGCTGACTTCCTTTTCCTTGCGACGCCGTACCCGGTCGTCGGCGCGCTCAAGCACCCATTCGAGAAGCTTTGCGGCTTCCTGAGGGGAATCGGCCAGATAATGATCGAATGGATCGCGGACGGCGTTTTCGATGATGCGCTGGGCTTCGACCGTTGCCAGCTTGTCCTTGGTCTGTCCGACGAACTCCGGTTCGCGGATGAATACCGACAGCATGCCGGCCATTGAAATCATCACGTCATCGGTGGTGATGATCGAGGCGCGCTTGTTGCCTGTGAGTTCGGCATAGGCCTTGAGACCGCGTGTCAGTGCCAGCCTGAAGCCGGCTTCATGGGTGCCGCCTTCCGGTGTTGGCACGGTGTTGCAGTAGGAATTGACAAAGGCATCGCCGGTGTACCAGGTCACCGCCCATTCGACGGTGCCGTGGCCGCCTTTCTTTTCGGAACGGCCAAAGAAGATGTCGCGCGTGACTTTGTGTTCCGGCCCGATGGATTCTGCCAGATAATCTTTAAGACCGCCGGGGAAATGGAAGACTGCCTTTTCGGGCGTTTCGCTGTTTTCACCGAGCAGTGTCGGATCGCAGCTCCAGCGTATTTCGACACCGCCGAACAGATAGGCCTTGGAGCGTGCCATCTTGAACAGGCGTGCAGGCTCAAAGTGGGCGTTTTTACCGAAGATCTCTGCGTCGGGATGAAAACGCACACGCGTGCCGCGGCGATTGTGCACCTCTCCGAGATCTTCGAGCTTTCCGCGTGGAAGGCCCCGCGAGAAGATCTGGCGATAAAGGCGGCGGTTGCGCGCCACCTCCACCTCGAGATGATCGGACAGCGCGTTGACCACTGAAACGCCGACACCGTGCAGGCCGCCGGAGGTTTCGTAGACTTTTGAATCGAATTTTCCGCCGGCATGCAGGGTCGTCATGATAACTTCGAGTGCCGACTTTCTCTTGTATTTGGGATGCGGGTCGATCGGAATGCCACGTCCATTATCCGTGACATTCAGGTATCCATCGCCATCCAGCTCAACATCGATAAAATTCGCGTGTCCGGCGACCGCCTCGTCCATGGAGTTGTCGATGACTTCGGCAAACAGGTGATGCAGGGCGCCAACATCGGTTCCGCCAATATACATGCCCGGCCGGCGTCGTACCGGTTCGAGGCCTTCGAGCACCTCGATATCTGCTGCCGAATAGCTGCCTTCGGCTTCGTTTTTCAGCGGTGCTGTCTTGCGGCTGCCATTTTTTTTCGGTGCTGCCTGCATTGCTGAACTTCCGCTGTCCTTTTCGTTGGCTGCACCCGGTGTCACCATTGCGGTGTCAATGCCGGAAAAAAGATCGTTGTTGTCATCCATAGGGCAGGCAGGGCCTCATCTACATGGGGGAGCCTGTCCGCGTCACCTTGCCGGGCAGGGTGCATCCCGTCTGATTCGTTTCATCGTGAGTCTGCCAGAATCACGCACTTTTTGCGAGACAATTGGTGTTAATTCTTAGCCTTATGCCGCTGCAATTGCGGATATTTCTGGGCTGTCGCCTAAAAAAGACGCCCCTGAACGCGATCGGCACAAAGGGGCATCTGAAAGCGGATCTGCGCAATCGCAGATTATTGACCCGGACGAGGTCAGGAACGGCTTGAAATCGGCACGTAGTCGCGTTCCGTATCGCCGGTATAGAGTTGGCGTGGACGACCGATTTTCTGATGCGGATCTTCGATCATTTCCTTCCACTGGGCGATCCAGCCAACCGTACGCGCAAGCGCGAACAGCACGGTGAACATTGTGGTCGGGAAACCAAGCGCCTTGAGAGTGATGCCGGAATAGAAATCGATGTTCGGATACAGCTTCTTCTCGATGAAATACTCATCGGTCAGTGCGATGCGTTCGAGCTCGATCGCCACATCAAGCAGCGGATCGTCCTTGATGCCGAGTTCTGCCAGAACCTCGTGGGTTGTCTTCTGCATGATCTTGGCGCGAGGATCGTAGTTCTTGTAGACCCGGTGGCCGAATCCCATGAGACGGAACGGATCGTCCTTGTCCTTGGCGCGGGCTATGAATTCGGGAATATGATCGACAGAGCCGATTTCCGAAAGCATGTTCAGCGCCGCCTCATTGGCACCACCGTGTGCCGGTCCCCAAAGGCAGGCGATGCCCGCAGCTATGCAAGCAAACGGATTGGCACCCGACGAGCCGGCGAGACGAACCGTGGACGTTGACGCGTTCTGCTCGTGATCCGCATGCAGAATAAAGATGCGGTCCATTGCCCGTGCCAGAACCGGATTGACCTCGTAATCATCGCACGGCACGGCAAAACACATATGCAGGAAGTTGGCGGCGTAATCGAGATCGTTCTTCGGATAAATGAAGGGCTGTCCGATATGGTATTTGAATGCCATTGCCGCGATCGTCGGCATTTTGGCAATCATCCGCAGGCTGGCAACCATCCGCTGATGCGGATCGGTGATGTCGGTGGAATCGTGATAAAAAGCAGAAAGCGCGCCGACAACACCGCACATGATTGCCATCGGGTGGGCATCACGGCGGAAGCCGGTGAAAAAGCGCGACATCTGCTCGTGGATCATCGTGTGTCGGGTAACGCGAAAGTCAAAATCGGCTTTCTGCGTTTTGTTTGGAAGCTCGCCGTAAAGAAGCAGGTAGCAGACCTCAAGGAAGTCACCGTGTTCGGCGAGCTGGTCAATCGGATAGCCTCGATGCAGAAGAACACCCGCATCTCCGTCGATATAGGTAATTTTCGACTCGCAAGATGCTGTTGATGTAAATCCGGGGTCGTAGGTAAAGGTGCCCGTTTGCTTGTACAGGCTTGCAATGTCGATAACTTCCGGGCCAACCGATCCGTCGCGCACCTGCAGTTCGATGTCATTGCCATCGACAGAGAGCTTTGCCTTCGATTCCGTCATATTGGTCCCCTTATAATATCGTTCAAAAACAGGACCCGGGGAGGCATTCTCGGGTCCGAATGGAATGTTGTGCGCCGTTGCTAGCCGATTTCACGGACGCTGCCAAGCTATGCAAAGGTGTAATTGTGCACTGCAACGCGCGAGTATAAAAGGCATTTGTAGAGCAATTGCCGATATATGCGATTTGCAGTGTGTGGCAGATTCAGCACGCATTGGGCATCGAAGCCCTCAATTCGGGCTCAAAGCCTGCCAATGTGCGCTTTTGTGAAATACACCGGCCGCCAGCGCGTTGATAGATACCGCACACGCCGGCGCATTTCCAGTGTTGGCACCGATCAGTTCAACTGATCGTGCATCCGAGCCAGTGCTTCATCACGTCCCAGTACTGCAATAACGTCGAAAACGCCTGGGGAGGTGGTTCTGCCGGTCAGCGCGGCGCGAAGCGGCTGGGCGACTTTGCCAAGCTTCAGATCTTCGGCTTCGGCAAAATCACGGATCACCGTTTCAAGCGTCTCGATCTGCCAGTCGGATGCCGATTCAAGAAGAGGAATTAGTTTGCCGAGTACGTCACGGCCGCCATCCGCAAGGATTTTTTCAGCCTTTTCCTCGTTCTGAAGCGGGCGTTCTGCAAACAAAAAGCGAGCGCTATCAGCTAATTCCACCAATGTCTTGGCGCGTTCCTTGAGACCAGGCATCAGCGTGATCAGCCGTTGCCTGTTTTGTTCAGACATGCGCTCCGAAATGAAATCGCCGCCTTCGATCTCCGGCAAAATGGCAATCAAGGCCGCCGTCAGCTCCTCGTCGTTGCCGTTGCGTATGTAGTGACCGTTGATCGCCTCAAGCTTCTTGATGTCGAAGCGCGCCGCACCCTTGTTCACATCTGCGATGTCGAACCAGTCGATCATTTGCTGCATGGACATGATTTCGTCGTCGCCGTGGCTCCAGCCCAGGCGAACGAGATAATTACACAGCGCTTTCGGCAGATAGCCCATGGCACGGTAAGCCTCGGCCCCAAGCGCACCATGACGTTTCGACAATTTGGCTCCATCGGTGCCGTGGATCAACGGAATATGCGCCATATTGGGAACCGGCCAGCCCATGGCCTGATAGATGACGGTCTGGCGGGCGGCATTGGTCAGGTGATCGTCACCGCGGATAATATCGGTGACGCCCATGTCGTGGTCGTCGACAACAACGGCGTGCATGTAGGTCGGGTTGCCGTCTGAACGCAAAATGATGAAGTCATCAAGATCGGCATTGGGAAAAGAAACGTCGCCCTGCACCTTGTCGGCGACAACCGTTGCACCTTCGCGCGGCGCCTTGATGCGGATTGCCGGTGTGGCGCCTTCGTGCGCCTCGGAAGGATCACGGTCCCGCCAGCGGCCGTCATAGCGCGGGGGACGCCTTTCGGAGCGCGCTTTTTCGCGCATCTCTTCAAGCTCCTGCAGCGTCGCGTAGCAATGGTATGCCTTGCCTTTTTTGACAAGTTCCTCGGCAACCTCGCGGTGACGTTCAACACGGGCATACTGGGAGATCGGTTCTCCGTCCCACGACAGGCCAAGCCATTTCAAGCCGTCAAGAATGGCGGCGACCGCTTCGTCGGAATTGCGGCTTCGGTCGGTATCTTCGATGCGCAACAGCATCCTGCCGCCCCGGTTTTGAGCGTAAAGCCAGTTGAACAGCGCCGTCCGGGCGCCGCCGATATGCAGATAGCCGGTCGGCGAGGGCGCGAAACGTGTGACTGTATCTCCGGACATGGAGCTTCCCCGATCTTTTCAACACTGTGGTGGAACGTGGCGTCATGTATCACACAACCGGTGCAGTGCAAGCATTAGAGCAAGATCGGGTCAAATTGCACATCTGACCGGACCTCCGCTCGTTGCAGGTTTTGCCCCATTCGGATTGCTGTGTAGTATCACAGGTTGCAAACACAAGCGGCACACCAATGGCATGAACGGCACCAAAATCGAAGACACCAAACCCCGGGTCGCCAACGGGCAGGCAGGCGATCAAACGGCGGATGCCACTATTGCAGATGAGGCGCCGCATGCAACACGCAGGCGCAGCGTGTCGAACCTTGCCGGTGATCTGCGGGCTGCATTGCGCAAGGAAGCGGACGCAGCGCAAGGGATCTTGTGGTTGCCTGTGGCAATGGCGCTTGGAGCGGCTTGCTGGTTCGGGTTGAGCAGCAATCCGCCGGTCGCTGTCATCGCGCTGCCCTTTGTATTGTTGATTGCGTGGCTTGTGGCATTTGACCATGGCCGTTCAGCTCTTGCGATTACACTGGCTTCCGGCTTTCTGGCGGGCATGCTGGCGGCGGATGTTGAGACGCGACTTTGCGCCACGATATTGCTTGACGGTGAGTTGACGACCCGGTTGAGCGGCAAGGTCGTTGACCGCGACGTCGATCATGCGGGCAGGTGGCGATACACAGTCGATGTCGACAAGACCTCAGACCCGGAAATTGGACGGCCTCCACGCCGGGTGCGCCTGGTTGCCCGAGCCCGGCACGAACCGATCGAAACCGGCAGCGGAATTGCAGGACTTGCACGGCTGCAGCCGCCTTCCGGCCCGGTGCTTCCCGGCGAATTTGATTTTTCTTTTAATGCGTATTTTCAAGGCATTAGCGCAAACGGGTTCTTTTACGGCGTGCCCGAGGTTGCCGCCATATCGGGCGACAATGCAAACCCATCATTTCTGCACAAAAGACGCCAGGAACTGGTGCAACTGCGGGAAGGGATTTCCTCGCGCATACGCGCAGTTCTGCCAGGCGAGGCGGGCAGTCTGGCCAGTGCATTGACCGTGGCTGAGCGCCGTTCCATCCACCCTGACCTCGTGGAGGCATTAAGAGCTAGCGGCCTAGCACACATTCTGGCCATCTCGGGGCTGCATATGGTGCTTGTGGCGGGCACATTCTTTTTTTTCGTGCGCGCCTGTTTCAGCATGTTTCCGTCGGTTGTGCAGGCGGTTCCGGTCAAGAAGATTGCGGCGCTTGGAGCGCTGTTGGTTGCCGCGGTCTATCTTGTCATCTCCGGCGCCAGCGTATCGACCCAGCGCGCGTTTATCATGCTCGCCATCGTTCTGGTCGCGGTGCTGCTGGACAGGCGGGCTTTGACAATGCGCAATGTGGCGCTTGCCGCAATCATTATCATCCTGACTACACCGTCCGCCGTTGTCGGTCCGGGATTTCAAATGTCCTTTGCTGCAACTGCCGCCCTCATTGTCACATACGAATTGTGGGATCGCAGATGGTCGGAGCGCGTGGCAACTGACGGAAAGCCGGTTGCCGGATGGATTTCGGCCGTTCTGGTGTTTTTCACCGGCCTTGCAGTCACTTCGCTGGTGGCGGGTCTGGCAACCGCACCCTTCGCCATCTTCCATTTCCACCGCGTTGCGACTTATGGCCTGCTCGCCAATCTTGCCGCAATGCCGATCGTGACGCTTGTGGTTATGCCGGCAGGTCTGTTTTCGCTCCTTGCCATGCCGGTCGGGCTTGAACACTGGCCGCTTGTCGCGATGGGGAAGGGGCTCGATGCCGTCATCGCAATTGCCCGTTACGTCGAAGGTCTCGGCGGCGCTGTGGTCGTGGGCCGAATAGACTTCATTTTGCTGGGGTCGATGGTGTCGGGTTTTCTGATTTTTGTGCTCTTGCGGACGCGTTTGAGAATGACCGGTGTCGCAATCATGGAAAGCGTCAGGCCAGCCCCACCTTTCCGAGGCTGGAAACGGAAGTTACGCTGCCTTGGCAGCGTAACGCCAAGGCATGAGCTCGTCCAGTTTGGTGATCTTGTGATCTGCGATCTGAGCAAGGACCCATGTGAGCCAAGCCTGCGGATCGACGCCGTTGAGCTTGGCGGTTTCGATCAGGGTGAAGGCGATTGCTATGGCTTTGCCGCCGCGCTCAGAACCGGCAAACATCCAATTCTTACGGCCAAGGGCAATCGGCATCATGGATCGCTCGGCGGAATTGTTATCGAGTTCCAGAAAAGCGTTTTCCAGATAGGGCCGCAAACGCTTCATCCGTGTCAGGGCATAACGGATAGCCTTGGCCAGCGGCGACTTGCCGGATATTTTGGGCAGCTGCGCATGCAGCCATGTTTCCAGATCATCAAAGATCGGCTTGGCTTTCCTCTGGCGAATGGCGACCCGTTCCTCCGGAGAACGGCCACGTGCCTCTTTCTCGATGCCGTAGAGCTTTGCGATCCGCAGGATCGCCTCCTCGGCTATAGCCGAGCCCTGAGATTGCTGAACATCAACGAACTTGCGCCGGATATGGGACATGCAGGCAACCTCGCGGGCTCTGTCCTCGCCGAATAGCCCATTGAAGCCGGCATAGCCATCCGCATGCACCCAGCCTTTGTAGTTGGATAAATGGCGCACGCAATGTTCGCCCTTGCGATCAATCGTGAACTGATACCACGCACCAAGCGGGGCCTGGCCGTTCCAGGGCCTCTCATCGCGAACATAGGCCCAGACCCGCGCTGTTTTGGTCCGCTTGGTGCCCGGAGATAGAAGCTTCACCGGGGTATCATCGGCAAACAGTGACTGACCTTGTCGGACATGTTTGCCAATCGCATCAGCAAGTGGTTCCAAAAGGGCGGTGGATTTGCCAACCCAGTCGGCCAATGTGGAGCGGTCCAGATCGATGCCGTCACGCTCGTAAATCTGTGACTGGCGATATAACGGAAGGTGGTCAGCAAACTTCGAGACCAGTACATGGGCCAAGAGCCCCGGCCCGGGACGCCCCCGCTCTATGGGGCGTGATGGTAGCGGGGCCTGCAATACGGCCTCACAGCACGAACATGCCATGCGCGGGCGGATGATCTTGTTCACAACAAACCGACCCGGCACGTATTCCAGTTCCTCGGTGATATCCTCACCCAGTGTCTTGAGCTTGCCGCCGCACTTGCGGCAAGTGTCGCCGGGCGTGAGAACCTGCTCGTTGCGCTCCAGATGTTCGGGCAAGGGTTTGCGCTTCGGCTTCTTCTTCGGCTCAGATGCTTCAGGCTCAGGGGTGTCAGTTTCCTCAGCCGCTACTGCAATCTCTTCGTTTTCCAGCAACAACTGAAGCTGATCGAGGCTTTCCGATTTGCTGCCAAACCGATGGCGGTTGTGGCCTGCAAGCTGGTGTTTGAGATCGGCGATCTTGAGGTCCCGGTTCTTCAGTTCCGTGGCCAAAAGCGTCACCAAACCCTTCAACTCAGACGGATCATCGGGCAGGGATTTGAGGTCATTCAGCATGGCCTATTCTCTACCAGAATCGCTCCTTCAAAGG
>JAAEOH010000177.1 GCA_024244645.1 Hyphomicrobiales bacterium | reverse complement strand
TCCCAACTCACAACACACAAAGGACGAACTGCCCGTCTGGCTGCACCACTACAATTGGCATCGCCCGCATGCCGGGATAAAAAGACAAACACCCATCAGCCGAGTGGGATTAGACCTGAACAACCTCATGAGACACCACAGCTAGTCTTCGCCTTCTTCAAACAGGCCGATCTGCTGCTGGGCAAGGTCCTTCGGCACGTCGAGACCGAGATGCCGCCAGGCATTGGCCGTCAGTAAACGACCACGCGGCGTGCGCTGGATAAGGCCCTGCTGGATGAGATAGGGCTCGATGATGTCCTCGATCGCGTCACGCGGCTCGGAAAGTCCGGCGGCGATCGTTTCGACCCCGACAGGCCCGCCTCCGAAATTATGAGCAATCATTGTGAGATAGCGCGAATCGAGCTGATCAAGGCCTTTATGGTCCACGGACAGGCGCGTCAGCGCCTCGTCGGCGATCTTCCGGTTCACGGCCTCGGCCTTGGCAACTTCGGCAAAATCCCTGACCCGGCGCAGCAGCCGGCCCGCTATGCGCGGCGTACCCCGCGCCCGCCGGGCAATTTCATGCGCCCCGTCATCGGTTATGCTGAGCCCCATCAGCCGAGCGCCGCGCCGCACAATATCTTCAAGCTCCTCGACCGTGTAGAAATTGAGCCGGACGGGAATGCCGAAGCGGTCGCGAAGCGGCGTCGTCAAAAGTCCGAGCCTTGTGGTCGCCGCGACCAGCGTAAAGCGCGTCAGGTCGATCTTGACCGAGCGCGCCGCCGGTCCTTCACCGATGATCAGGTCGAGCTGGTAGTCTTCCATTGCCGGATAGAGGATTTCCTCGACCGCCGGATTGAGACGGTGGATTTCGTCGATAAACAGCACATCCCGCTCTTCAAGATTGGTCAGCAGCGCCGCCAGATCACCGGCCTTGGCAATCACCGGCCCCGAAGTCGAGCGGAAATTGACGCCGAGTTCCTTCGCCATGATTTGAGCCAACGTCGTCTTTCCAAGACCAGGCGGCCCGACAAAAAGCACATGATCGAGCGCATCGCCGCGTGCTTTCGCCGCCTCGATGAACACCTTCAGATTGGAGCGCGCTTCCGCCTGTCCGGTAAATTCGTCGAGGCTCTGCGGACGCAGGGTCAGATCCGTATCTTCGCCGCGCGTTTCGCCGGTTATGATGCGTTCATGCTCACTCATGGCAAAGATCCGTGCAATGTTCGATACCCATCACTGCGAAAGTTCCTTCAGCCCGAGCCGGATCAGCGCGGCTGAATCAGCTGATTCTCCCGCCGATTTCATGGCCGCCGCTACGGCATTTGCAGCCTGGTCGCGTGAATAACCCAGATTGGACAGCGCCGAAACCGCGTCTGTCACCGGACCGGCTGCAACCCCTTCTCCGAGCTCCTGCTTGAGGCCAATGACGTTTCCGCCTTCGCCTGCAAGCGCCGGCGCCCTGTTTTTGAGTTCGGTCACAATCCGCTGCGCAACCTTGGGGCCGATACCGGGCGCGCGCGCCACCATGGCCTTGTCCTGCAGAGCAATGGCATTGGCAAGATCGGATGCCGAATGGGTTGAAAGCACGGCCAGCGCGACCTTTGCGCCGACACCTTGAACGCTCTGCAAAAGACGAAACCATTCGCGCTCCACTGCCGAGGCAAAGCCGAACAGTTTCAGCTGGTCTTCGCGCACGAATGTCTCGATATGAAGAACGGCCGCCTCGCCGGCACTGCCGAGCCCCGCCAGCGTGCGCGCCGAGCAGAACGCCACATAGCAAACACCGTGCACGTCGATCAGCACATGATCCTCGCCGATTTCGTCAATCGTACCCTTCAACTTCCCGATCATAGCATTGCGGCCCCCGCCTTTTCCGGCAGCTTGAGCCGGCCGACCGCACTCTGCCTGTGATGCGCGTGGCAAATGGCGATCGCCAGCGCGTCGGCCGCATCGTCGCTGTCAAATTGCGCTTTCGGCATCAGCACCTTGACCATCATGTGGATCTGTTTCTTATCGCCATGGCCGACGCCGATCACCGATTTCTTCACGGCGTTTGGCGCATATTCGGACACGGGCAGTCCCGCCAGCGCCGGAACCAGCATGGCGATCCCGCGCGCTTGCCCGAGTTTCAAAGTGGCACCGGCATCCTTGTTGACAAACGTCGCCTCGACCGCTGCTTCATGAGGTAAATGCGCGTGCATAACTTCGGAGAGGCCGTCATGCAGCTGGCAAAGCCGCGATGCGAGGTCGCGTGTATTATCCGATCGTATCGTCCCTGATCCGACAAAGCGCAGCGAATTGCCGAGACTCTCAACCATGCCCCATCCGGTTCTCCGCAGTCCCGGGTCTATGCCGATAATGCGCGTAATGTCTGCCTGAGCCATGTCCCCGTCCGTGGTTTACCGCCCCTGAGCTATGCCACATAAATGCGAACAAAACAAAAACATTTCACTAATTTCCAACAAAAAACCCGGATCGTCTGAACCGGGTTTTAGATCGCTGGATGTCAAGCCGCTTGCTCAGGCATCGGCGAGTTTGGCCATGACCTCGTCCGAAATCTCGAAGTTCGCATAGACGTTCTGAACATCGTCATCGTCCTCCAGCGCTTCAATCAGCTTCATCACCGTTCCGGCTTTCTGCTCGTCGACATCGGTGCCAGTCTGCGGTTTCCACACGGGCTTGACGGATTCCGCCTCGCCAAGGTTCGCTTCAAGCGCCGCCGAAACCTCACCGATCGATTCGAAGGCGCAGGTAATTGTGTGACCCTCCTCGCCGGACTGAACATCTTCGGCGCCGGCATCGATAGCGGCTTCCATGACCGTGTCTTCGTCGCCTGCCTCTGCCGCATAGACGATTTCACCGACCCGGTCGAACATGAAGCCGACCGATCCGGTTTCGCCCAAAGTGCCGCCGTTCTTTGAAAAACAGGCACGCACATTGGAGGCGGAACGATTGCGATTGTCGGTCAGCACCTCGACAATGACGGCAACACCTGCGGGCCCATAGCCCTCATAGCGGATTTCCTCGTAATCCTCGCTGTCACCGCCGGTGCCTTTATTGATGGCGCGCTGGATATTGTCTTTCGGCATGGACTGGCCGCGGGCATTCTGTACCGCCAGCCGCAGCCGCGGATTCCCGTCAATGTCACCGCCGCCCATTTTGGCCGCAACGGTAATTTCCTTTGACAGCTTGGAGAACAGCTTGGAGCGCACGGCGTCCTGGCGCCCCTTGCGGTGCATGATATTTTTGAATTTTGAATGGCCTGCCATGGCACCCCGTCCACAAATTTCAGTTTTTTCGATTGCGCCGCCTTATAGGCAAATCGGCCCTCCCAGTCCAGACGGCGCGGAGAAGCAACCACATGCGCTGCCTATGCAGGTTCAACCGGATACGTTTCCATGCCAAACAAGCACGCTTTGCGCACAAAATTGAACGCCCGAATGGCAACCCGTGAATTTTTGCGGACCGCCAAAATCCATCATTTGGATCAATCGCCACTATTTCGCTTAAAATGCGCCCGCTAATGTAGTTACCGTTGGGAATATTGAGGCGAGCAGTTGGCAGGGCGGTGCCGGCTGAATTTTTTACAGATTTTTGGGGACGGGCGATATGAAATTACAATGGGGCTTCGTAAGCCTTTTATTTGCGTTGCCGGTAATCACCGGCATTTCCGGCGGGTTCAACAGTGAAAACATGATCCGGACAGTCCAGGCCGCGCCCAGCGATCAGGCGCCGCGCGCCGTATCCATTTGCCAGGCTGTTGCAAAAGCACCGCAAGCTGTTCCGGTTATCCCTGTTGCCCGCGTGCCCTTGAACCGCGACCAGGTTCGCATTTCCTATGTCGGACATTCCACCTATCTCATTGAAACGCCACAGGGCGTGACCATTGCGACGGATTACAACGGCTTTACCGGCAACAGCGCGCCGCCTCAGGTGGTAACGATGAACAAGGCGCATTCAAGCCACTTCACACTGCAGCCTGATCCGGCCATTGAGACGGTATTGCCAGGCTGGAACCCGAATGGCGGACCGATCGATCACGACCTTGTCGTTGGCGACACTTATATTCGTAACGTCACCACCGACATCAGATCCGGTTTCGGCGGCCGGGAACCGGACGCCAATTCGATCTTTATTTTCGAAGTCGCCGGATTGTGCATCGGTCATCTCGGCCATTTGCACCATGAGCTGGATGACCAGCACATAGCGCAGATTGGCAGACTCGATGTCGTTATGGTGCCGATCGACGGCGGTTTGACCATCGGTCACGAAAAAATGAGCGACATCGTCAAACGTCTGCGTGCATCCGTTGTATTGCCGATGCACCGCCGTGGCTCATCAATCGATTCTTTTCTCAAATTATTCGGAAACGACTTTGCTCGCGAATTCCGTTCGGATGAGAGCATTACGGTTACGCTGAAGAATTTGCCCAAACAACCGACAATTGTCATTTTGAGCGGCGTTTAGAAAGACGGCAGCGTCTCTTCGAGGCGGGGGCCGATCCGCAGCGGCTGGATCGATTCAGCCAGGCCCGTCCGGTCGGAGATCATCACAGCCACACCGCAGATCATAGCCGGTCCGCTGGCTGCCTCGAACCGGTTCTTCGGGATTTTGGTCACGAACCGGTTGATCGGTTCTTCTTTGTCCATGCCCAGCGACGAATCGTAGTCTCCGCACATGCCCGCATCCGAAATATAGGCCGTACCGCCATCGAGAACCTGGTGGTCGGCCGTCGGAATATGCGTATGTGTTCCGACAACAAGGCTGGCGCGGCCGTCGACAAAATGGCCGAAACACTGTTTTTCGCTCGTCGCTTCGGCGTGAAAATCAATAATCGCCGCATCGGCCTGCTCCCCAAGCGGGCAGGCAGCCAGTTCGCGCTCCGCCGTTGTGAACGGATCCTCGAGGTCCGGATGCATGAAGATACGGCCCATGATATTCGTCACAAGAACGCGCGCGCCATTGCGCGCGACATAAACGCCCGAGCCTTTGCCCGGTGTGCCGTCGGGAAAGTTAGCCGGTCTGATGAACCGGTCCTGACGCTGACAAAAGATGAGCGCCTCACGCTGGTCCCAAACATGGTTGCCCGTGGTAACCACATCGGCGCCAGCCTCGAGGGTCTTGAGGAAAATCTCTTCCGTAATACCAAAACCCCCGGCGGCGTTTTCGCCGTTGACCACGACGAAATCAAATTTGAATTCTTCGATCAGGTCGGGAAGCTTTTCCCAGACCGCGGTACGGCCCGACCGGCCGACCATATCCCCCAGAAACAGAAATCGCATTTAGACCCTTTCCCGGTCAGACCCTTTCTTCGGGCATGGTACGCAGCCCTGCTTCCGTTAAGATTGCAGACAGCGCGATATCATGTGCTTCGCTGGGGACCGCGTCCACCTCCTGCACATCAAACGCCACACCGATCAAGCGGGGCTGAATACCCTTCTTGCGCAACTCGGCGATCGCACGATCGTAATATCCCGCACCGTATCCGATGCGGTGGCCGGTGCGGTCGAACGCCGCCAGCGGCACCAGCATGGTCGTTGGATCGAGCACCTCGGCCTGCGGGCCCGGTCCGGCCGTACCAAACCCGGTTTCGACCATTTCGGCACCACGTACCAGCTCGCGGAAAACAATAGTCGACTTGTCAATGATGACGGGCAGGCACAGCCGCGCGCCCTTTTCCTGAAGCGTGAACATCAGCGGCCTGAGATCGACCTCTGACCGGATAGGCCAGAAACCGGAAACGATTTCGTCCGTTCGGACTTCTATCAGGGAGGCGCCGATCTCCTGGATTTTGAGGCTGGCCTCTATGCGCACCTCATCGCCCATCGCGTCGCGCCCGCCAAGCGCCTTTCGCCGAAGCTCCGATTTCAACAGTTTTTCGGACATGCACGGCATCCGGTACGCACGATGGGAATCAAGCGATCCGCGCAACCGACGGAAGTTTTACGATCCCGGGAACCTACAAAGTAGGTGGGCGCCGTGTGAAAAAACCCACGGGTCTAAACAGGGACAGCTCCCTTAGGATCGATTAAGGCCCCGGGGATTGTGTTTCCAATCGAGAGGCGCAGACCGCCGCGGGAATATAGTGGCGGCAATTCCAAAGCGCCAGCCCCAATGTGCGGGTGATGTCGAGCTTGTTCAGCTCTTTTCGAGTTTGGTGGCAATGCGCTCGACCTGATCGGTGACATGGGCGAGGGTTTTCGCCAGCCGATCATCGGCCTCATCCACACGCGCAAGCGCCGTATCGCGGGTTTTCTTCAGGCTGGAGCTCTCACTTTCAAGGCCGCTCAACTTGCGTTGCGCCTCGCTCAATTCGTCCATGACGAGAATGCCCGCCATCACCGTTATGCGAAGGTCGCCAATCTCGCCGAACTCGCCCTTCAGATGTGCGACATAACGATCAAATTTTCCGGCAAGTTCGGTCAGGTGCTCCTCCTGACCCTCTTCGCACGCCATGCGGTAGGACTTACCGTCGATATTCACCGTAATCTGTGCCATCTGCCTAACGATCCAGCACTGCGCGGATCGTCTCCATTGCCGTTACCAGCCTGCGGGAAACCTCCCGGTTTGCGTCCTCCAGACGGGTTGCCCGGTCCTCCGACTGATCGAGTTCCTGCGCCAGCCTGGATCGGTCCGCATTGAGCCGCTGGACCTCCTCCTCAGCGTCTGCAAAATCGCTTTCCTTCTCAACTCGGCCGTCAACCGCGTTCTCAAGTTTGGTGAGAGCCTTGTTGAGGCTTTCCAACGCCGACTTTGCTGTCTTCTCGCCCGACATAGCCTCATCCCATGCCTTCGATTTCACAAATCTTTTGATTCTCGGGCACTTACAGAGCAAAGATTAAGCGCTGCGGAAACCAGCCGTCAAATCATGTTGCCATTCCGGCGCAATTCGCTTGGGGATAACCCGATTGACCCATCTCATCAGTCGGAATTTTGCCAATTGCACAGCAGCCGCGACGTCTATCCACCACGATCGCGTCGCGAATCACTCATCACATCGCATATCGGCGGGGACATTTATTGACTCCACGAACGCACCTGCTATGTGTCACCTGCTTTTAACAGGCGGCCGCCAAAAGTCCGCTCTCAGACACTCTGAACAAGCTGAAAAGTCATGATCCCAAGCGAAAAACATGATCGGATGGCAAACGCGATCCGCTTTCTCTCCATGGACGCCGTCGAAAAGGCCAAATCCGGCCACCCCGGCTTGCCGATGGGGGCAGCAGATATAGCCACCGTATTGTTTACGAAGTACATGAAATTCGATCCGAAGCAGCCCGACTGGCCCAATCGCGACCGCTTTGTACTGTCCGCCGGACATGGCTCCATGCTGATCTACTCTCTGCTTTACCTGCTTGGATACGAAGACATCACACTCGATGAAATCAAGAACTTCCGGCAGCTCGGATACAGGACGGCCGGCCACCCGGAATTCGGCCATGCGGCCGGCATCGAGACAACCACCGGCCCGCTTGGTCAGGGCCTCGGCAACGCCGTTGGCATGGCCATTGCGGAGCGCAAGCTTGCCGACGAATTCGGCAGCGACTTTATCGATCACTATACCTACGCACTGGCCGGCGACGGTTGTCTCATGGAGGGCATCAGCCAGGAGGCGATAGCCCTTGCCGGACACCTCAAGCTGAACAAGCTGATCGTATTTTGGGACGATAACGGCATATCCATCGACGGCCCGCTGGAACTGTCCGATTCGACCGATCAGGTTGCCCGCTTCCAGGCCAGCGGCTGGAATACTATCAGTGTTGACGGACATGATCCCGAGGCAATCGCGGGCGCCATCGAGGATGCCCGGAAATCAGATCGGCCAACCATGATCGCCTGTAAGACCATCATCGGCTACGGCGCTCCGAACAAGGCCGGCACGGCCAAGGCACACGGCTCGCCGCTCGGAGCCGATGAAATCACCGGCGTTCGTGAGAAACTGGACTGGACGTACGCGCCCTTCGACATTCCTTCCGACGTCCTCGATTGCTGGCGTCTTGCCGGCCTGCGCTCAACCAAGGAATGCAAAGCCTGGGAGGAACGCGTGGCGGCGGCCGATGCGGAGCGCCGCGCCGCATTTACGCGCCGCATGTCGGGGGAATTGCCTGGCGGTTTTGATGGCGCCATCGACACCTACAAGAAAGAAGTGGCCGATGAAAACCCGACCATGGCCACACGCAAGGCCTCCGAAGCCGCCCTTAACGTTATCAATGGCGTTGTTCCGGAAACCCTTGGTGGATCGGCGGATCTCACCGGCTCAAACAACACCAAGACCGAGCACACCGACGCCATCACGCCGGATGACTTCTCCGGCCGTTACATCCATTACGGCATACGCGAGCACGGCATGGCCGCCGCCATGAACGGCATCGCGCTGCATGGCGGCCTGATCCCCTATTCGGGTGGTTTTTTGATCTTCTCGGACTATTGCCGGCCATCGATAAGGCTTGCGGCGATCATGGGCATCCGTGTCATTCACGTGCTGACTCACGATTCCATCGGCCTTGGAGAGGACGGACCGACCCATCAGCCGGTGGAACATCTTGCATCGCTGCGCGCAATGCCGAACCTGCTGGTTTTCAGACCCGCTGATGCGACCGAAACGGCCGAGTGCTGGCAGCTGGCGCTGGGATCGGAAAGCAGGCCGTCCGGCATCGCCCTGACCCGACAGAGCCTTCCAGCTGTGCGCACCACCTACATCGAAGAAAACATGTGCGCCTACGGTGCCTATGATCTCGTTCCCGCGAGTGACTCGGACGTGACGATCTTTGCATCCGGCTCGGAAATAGAAATAGCCCTTGAAACCGCTGAAAAACTTGAAGCGGCGGGGCATTCGGCTCGCGTCGTATCGGTTCCGAGCTTCGAGTTGTTCGAAGAACAGTCCGAGGAATACAAACAGATGGTTCTGGGTAATTCGCCCGTCAAGATCGCCATCGAAGCCGGGGTCCGGCAGGGATGGGACCGCTTCATCGGCAATGATGGTATCTTCATTGGTATGAACGGCTTTGGGGCTTCAGCGCCCTACAAGGACCTCTACAGTCACTTCGGCATAACCGCCAATTCGGCCTTTGAAGCCGTGGAAGCAAAATTGAACAATCTGGCAGGCCGCGCCGCATAGGTTGAAACCGGCGGGCGATGCAAAAACCAGCGCCTGCTCCAGTCAGATCAAACCGCACCATCGAACGGGAGAATATTCATGACCGTCAAAGTCGCCATCAACGGATTTGGCCGCATCGGCCGCAACGTGCTTCGCGCCATCGTCGAGTCCGGCCGCACCGATATCGAGGTCGTTGCCATCAATGATCTGGGCCCGGTCGAAACCAATGCCCATCTGATCCGTTACGACAGCGTGCATGGCCGTTTTCCCGGCACGGTGACGGTAGACGGTGACACCATCGATGTCGGCGGCGGCCCCATCAAGGTCACGGCCATCCGCGACCCCAAAGAACTGCCATGGAACGACGTGGACGTTGCGCTTGAATGCACGGGCATTTTTACCGCGCGCGAAAAAGCGGCAATGCACCTTGAAAACGGCTCCAGCCGCGTTCTTGTTTCCGCACCGGCATCCGGATCCGATAAAACCATCGTCTTCGGTGTGAACGACAGCGCGCTGACTGCTGAAGATCTTGTTGTTTCAAACGCCTCGTGCACCACCAACTGCCTGTCGCCCGTGGCCTATGTCCTCAACAATGCGATCGGCATTGAAAAGGGCTTCATGACCACCATCCATTCCTACACTGGTGACCAGCCGACGCTGGACACGATGCACAAGGATCTCTACCGCGCCCGTGCGGCCGCCATGTCGATGATCCCGACGTCAACCGGCGCCGCGAAGGCCGTCGGCCTTGTCCTGCCGGAACTCAACGGCAAGCTCGACGGTGTTGCCATCCGCGTTCCGACGCCGAATGTCTCCGTCGTTGACCTCACTTTTGCCGCCGCACGGCAGACAACGGTGGAAGAAATCAATGCGGCCATCCGCGAGGCGGCGAATGGCGAACTCAAGGGCATCCTCGGCTTCACCGACGAGCCGCTCGTCTCGATGGATTTCAACCACGATCCCCATTCCTCTGTCTTCCATATGGACCAGACAAAGGTCATGGATGGTGTCATGTGCCGCATCCTGACCTGGTACGACAATGAATGGGGCTTCTCAAACCGCATGTCAGATACCGCGGTTGCCATGGGTAAACTGATCTAAAGCGGACGGCGGGCGCATGTTGCAGCTAAGGCCAAATTGCGAATATTGCGATACGGACCTCCCCGCCGATACGCCCGACGCCATGATCTGCAGTTACGAGTGCACTTTCTGCGCCGATTGCGTTGACAGGTCCTGCACAATGTCTGCCCGAATTGCGGTGGCGGATTTGAAAAACGGCCGATCCGTCCCGAAAGGGCGCACCGCACCGGAACCGGCCTTGTGAACGCGCCGGCCTCGACCAGGCGCGTGCATCTCAAACATGATCGCCGGGATCTTGTTGAATTCATTGACAATCTTCGCAACACCCTGCCCCAAGAGCGCTGACCATGACCGATTTCAAGACACTCGATGAACTGACCGACATCGCCGGGAAACGGGTTCTGGTCCGTGTAGACCTAAATGTTCCGGTACGCGATGGCGAAGTAACCGATACCACCCGCATAGAACGCGTCGCGCCGACAATAAGGGAACTGTCGTCCAAGGGCGCAAAGGTCATTCTGCTGACCCATTTCGGCCGCCCGAAGGGAAAAGTCGTCGAAAGCATGTCGCTCGAGCCGATCTGCCACAAGGTTGAGGAAGTGCTCGATCAGGGGGTGCATTTTTCATCCGACTGTATTGGCGATGCCGCCGTCGAGGCCGTTGCCGACATGGTGGACGGCGACATTGTACTTCTGGAAAACGTCCGTTTTTATGCAGGCGAGGAAAGCAATGATCCCGCCTTCGCCAGGCAACTTGCCGAGAACGGCGATATCTACGTCAACGACGCCTTCTCGGCAGCCCACCGGGCACATGCGTCGACCGAAGGTCTGGCGCACCTGCTGCCGGCCTATGCGGGCCGCACGATGCAAGCCGAACTGGAGGCACTTGAAAAGGGTCTCGGCAATCCTGCCCGTCCTGTCGTCGCCATTGTGGGCGGCGCCAAGGTGTCGACCAAACTCGATCTCCTGATGAACCTCGTCGGCAAGGTCGATGCGCTGGTCATTGGCGGCGGCATGGCCAATACCTTCCTGGCCGCCAAAGGAACCGATGTCGGCAAATCGCTGTGCGAGCACGATCTCGCGGCAACGGCAAAACAGATCATGATCGAGGCGGCTTCCAACAAATGCGCCATCGTGCTGCCGGTTGATGTGGTTGTGGCGCGGGAATTCAAGGTAGGCGCCGAAAGTGAGACCGTCGATATCGGCGCTGTGCCGTCCGATGCCATGATCCTCGATGTCGGTCCGAATTCCGTTTCGACAATCAACGGCTGGATCGGTAAGGCAAGCACCCTGGTCTGGAACGGTCCGCTCGGCGCTTTCGAGATCGAACCCTTCGACGCTGCAACCGTTGCCGCGGCAAAGTTTGCCGCTGAGCAAACCACTGACGGTCTGCTCACATCTGTTGCCGGGGGCGGCGACACGGTTGCAGCGCTGAACGAGGCCGGAGTCGCCAAGGCGTTCAGTTACGTTTCGACCGCGGGCGGTGCCTTTCTTGAATGGATGGAGGGCAAACCTTTGCCGGGTGTCGACGCTCTGTCGCGATAAACACAATGCCCGGCAGAACGCCGGGCGCATAAACCATGTTTGAAAATCAGTTGAGGATTTCAAACGATTGAATAGTATTCAATCGATTCAAATGATGGCGCTGCCATTTTCCTTATCAAGGACTTCTGATATCGCCATGGAAAAATTCAGCGACTCTGCTGGGTGCGGTATCCTTCAACGAGCGAATTCAAGCTGGTTATCACCCTAAGCGCCGGATGCAGGGGCCGCGCGAACAGTCTACAAGGAGATTGAATTCATGAACGAACGTCTGGAAGATATTGCCGCCGCAATGGTAATGGCAGGAAAAGGAATTCTGGCCGCCGATGAATCCAGCGGCACGATCAAAAAGCGATTTGACTCCATCAACGTTGAATCGACCGAGGATAGCCGCCGTGACTATCGCGAGATGCTGTTCCGCTCGACCGAAGCAATGAGCAACTGTATTTCCGGCGTCATTCTATTCGATGAAACACTTCGTCAAAAGGCCGCCGACGGAACCCCTCTGGTCGATATCATAAGGGCATCCGGCGCTGTTCCGGGCATAAAGGTTGATGGCGGCGCCAAACCGCTGGCGGCGCATCCGGGAGAAACCGTGACCGAAGGACTCGACGGTCTGCGTGAGCGATTGAGCGAATACCACGGACTTGGCGCCCGTTTCGCCAAATGGCGCGGCGTGATCGCCATCTCCGGCGATCTTCCGACCGGTGGCGGGGTTCGCGCCAACGCCCATGCGCTTGCCCGCTATGCGGCGCTGTGTCAGGAAGCTGGCATTGTTCCCATCGTCGAGCCGGAAATCGTCATGGACGGCACACCCGGCGATCATTCTGTCGATCGCTGCTACGAAGTGACCGAATGGGTTTTGCGCACCGTTTTTGCCGAACTCTTCGATGCCAGGGTCAACCTTGAGGGCACTGTTCTCAAACCCAACATGGTCATCGACGGCAAAAACGCCCGTAAAGCGTCTGTCGAGGAAATTGCCGAAAAAACCGTACGCTGTCTGAAAGCGACCGTACCGGCCTCGATCCCTGGTATCGCCTTTCTTTCCGGCGGGCAGAGCGACGAGGAAGCGACCGCGCATCTGTCGGCCATGAATGCCGGCTACGACCTGCCCTGGCAGCTCACCTTCTCCTACGGCCGGGCGCTGCAGGCGGCTTGCCTGAAAGCCTGGAGCGGCAAGTCGGAAAATGCCGCCGCCGGCCAGCGCGCCTTCACCCACCGCGCACGCATGAATGGCCTCGCCGCGACCGGCAACTGGAACAGCGACATGGAAAAGACCGCCTGATTTGCGGTGACAAAGGGCAATCCTGGCCGCACCGGCCGGTTGTTCAAGCTTGACAGGTCACAACCGCTGGGGTGACTACGCAATCAAGGCTCCGGGTTTGCCGGAGCCTTTTTGCTTTTGAAGACAACTGGTCTGACAAATGAAGTATTTGGTCTACAGCGTTGCAAGCTGGCTGCTGCTTCCCGTTGCTCTTGTCCAGGGCCTGCGGATGCGTGCCCGGACGCCGCGCCTGCTGCCACCCGATGGTCGCCCGTTCGGCCAGTTCGGTTCTGCACCGGAGCCTGCTTATCGCATCCTGGTTGTCGGAGATTCTTCCGCCGCCGGCGTCGGTGCGGACGACGTCCGCGAAACCGTCGGCTGTCAGATCGCGCACATCCTCAATGAACAGACAGGCGCCATGGTTTCATGGCGCAACGCAGGCGCCAATTCGGCCATCAGCGAAGAAGTGCGCGATCACGTGGTGCCCAATCTGGAGCGTCTGCCTTACACGCATATTATCCTGACCGTCGGCACCAACGACATGAAGAATTTCCTGACCGCAAGGCGCTTCAAAAATGGCTTTGGTGGTCTGCTCTATGCGCTGAAGGCGAAATGGCCACAAGCCACGATCATCTGGTCGCCGATGATCGACATGCGCATGGTTCCGGGCCTGCCCACGGCCTTGTCGCATATCCTCCAAATGCGCGCCAAAATCATCAATCGGGTCGGACACCGGCTCTGCCGCGAGCGGTATGCCATTGCGGCTCCGCAACTTGTTCCCGTGGATAAATCCGGCTTTTCAGCGGACGGCTTCCATGCCTGCGGTATCGGTTACCGATACTGGGCCGAACTGCTTGCACACACGATCCTCGAAACCGAAGATATCGGTCGGGATGCGGCGGACGACACGGCCAAAGCCGCAGAATAAATCTCCAGCGAACGCCGGCTGTTCCTTACTGCTCAGACCTGCAGCACAACGACGACCATCATCGCAATAAATGCAAAAACCGCTATCTTCCAGAAATCGGCGCGCTTTTTGAGACCGGGCAGACCCAGCGGCCTGATGATGTGGGCGGCCATGGCGAGCAGCAGCACCAGAGCAATAACTTTGGTCATCTAGAGCGTATCTTGCCTAAGCGGAAGCATTTGACCGGAACGATTTTGGTCGCTGACAAGGCGCTTTGCACGCCGTGGTGCCACCCCACCACAAGTGCAAAGCAACGCAGTCAGTGGGCAAAATCGCCCGGCCCATTCAATTCTGAATTTCAACAACATCGTCCTTTCCGAGTGGCGGAAAATCGGCCCATCGGCGTTGTTGCGCCGCTTGCCCGATGAACCACATCGCGCTGCTCGACGCGCCTAGCCGAGTGAACCGATTTTCCGCCATCAAATGATCCCGCATAGGCAAGACACGCTCTACCCGATGTCCAAAACGATCTTGCCGATATGCTCACCCTCTTCCATCCGGCTGTGAGCGGATGCGGCCCGGTCGATCGGGAAAATCGTGTCCATTACCGGAGCAACGGCCCGTTTGCCAAGCAATGGCCAGACCTTTCGTTTGAGTTCGCTCGCAATTCCCGCCTTGAACGGGATCGATCTTGCCCGCAACGTTGAGCCGGTGTGAACCAGCCGCTTCATCATCAGTTTGGAAAAATCAGCCTCCGCAATTCGGCCGCGCAGGAAGGCGATCTGCACCACCCGCCCCTCTTCGGCGGCTGCATCGTAATTTCGGGAAATGTAATCCCCGCCAACCATGTCGAGGATCACATCGGCACCGTGGCCATCGGTTGCCTCCCTGACAGCGCTGACAAAATCGTCGGTCCGGTAATTGACGGCCCGCTCGGCACCAAGCTCTTCGCAGGCCCGGCACTTGTCCTCTGACCCCGCCGTAGTGATCACCCTTGCGCCAAACGATTTGGCAAGTTGGATGGCCGTTGTTCCGATGCCGGACGATCCGCCATGGACCAGCAGCGTCTCGCCGGCTTTCAGTCCGCCGCGCTGAAAAACGTTGTGCCATACTGTAAAATAGGTTTCGGGTATGGCGGCCGCTTCGCTGAAACTGAAGCCGACGGGCATCGGCAGTGCGGTGGTTTCGTGAACGGTGCACAATTCAGCGTAACCACCGCCAGCAACCAGCGCGCAGACCCGGTCGCCGACAGCAAAGGAAGTGACTCCACTGCCAATTGCCGCCACCTCGCCTGCAACCTCCAGACCCGGGATATCGGGCGCGCCCGGCGGCGGCGGATAGGCACCCTGCCTCTGCAGGCAGTCCGGACGATTGACGCCCGCTGCCTTGACCGCAACAAGGAGTTCGCCCGCCGCCGGCTCCGGATCGGGCCGGTCCACAAGTTCCAGCACTTCCGGCCCGCCCGGCTCGCGAATCTCGATTGCCCTCATCATTGCTCCCTATATCCGCTGACCCGGCTTGCTGTTGGAATTTCCGCAGATATTCCCATATCATTCAATGTTCACAATGCCCATGGAGGAAAGCATGTCTATTTTTGAGGACGAGTCGGACAAGAAGCCCGTCGCCCATGAAATCGGCTGTGACCTGTCGCTGATCTCGGTGGATGAGCTGGAAAGCCGGATCGCGTTGCTTCAGCAGGAAATCTCCCGCCTCGAGGCCGAAATATCCTCAAAGCAGAAGAGCAAAAATACTGCGGAGTCGCTGTTCCGGTAACACCGATGTTTCCGTTAAAATCCGGTTAGCAAAATACTAAAATCACGCATTTTGCGGAATCCGTTAACCTTACATTAAGCTTTACGAGTCATTATCGTGGATATCCAGTTTTCTGGATTCGGATTGAATGACCGAGCGTCATTCTGTTTGATGCCTCCCTGTTAAACTTCTGAGAGCCGCCCTGCGGCTCTTTTTTTTTGTTTCACCGGAATTTCGGCAAATATCGCCACAAAAACGCCCGTTTTGCAGCGCCTTGACCCGTTAACCTTTCCTTAAGAAAACCCTTGCGTAAAACGCGATCAGGCACCAATGTGCTTTCCGGTTGCGACCGGGGTGTGGCACAGTGGCGACTTGATGGCTGTACGAGCAATTGTAAGTTAAATGAGTACAAGGCAACCGGGCATGGGCGACATGCAAAAGAACACGATTCAATTTGCGGAACGCGTGACCTCATCCACGTCCTTCAAGACGTTGTACGCCGAAGGTATGGGCCTGGTAGAGGAAACCGCCTGTTATCTTGATGGAACCGGCCGCACGGCGGCCAAAACCCTGCCCCGCATTGCATCTGTTCTTTATGCGGCTGAATCCATGCGTCTGACCACACGGCTGATGCAGATGGCCTCATGGCTGCTTCTGCAGCGCGCGGTCAACAATGGCGAAATGACGCGTGAACAGGTTATCGCCGAAAAATCCAAGGTCCGCCTCGACGGATTTGCCTGTGACCGCAGCGCACCCGGATGGGACGATCTGCCCGAGGGTTTCCGCGACCTAGTCGAACGCTCTTTGCGCCTGCAGGCGCGCGTCGCCCTGCTCGACAAGGAAATATATCATCGCAAAGCCACCCAGAAGGCACCGGATACTCCAGACAACGAGAATTCCGTCAAAGCGCAGATTTCACTGCTGCATACGGCATTCGGGGGCGAATAGACAAGTCAGGCACAAGCAGACAAACAAAAACCCCGCCCGATTGAGCGGGGGTTTTGTATTTTTGTTACCGGTCCCTTGGGACTGGAAAACGTGATCAGAGGCCGAGGCCTTCGAAACGCTTCTTGAACTTCGAAACCCGGCCGCCACGGTCAAGCAGGTGCTGATGACCACCGGTCCAGGCCGGATGGGCCTTGGGATCGATTTCAAGCGTCATCGTGTCGCCTTCCGAGCCCCAGGTGGAGCGGGTTGTGTATTCGGTGCCATCGGTCATGACCACTTTGATCATGTGATAGTCGGGATGGATATCAGCCTTCATTGCCCTGTCCTGCATCATTTGGGCACCTGCACGCACTACAAACTGCGGCAAACCAGCCCATATCATAAACAAAGCCGCACACCCGAAATGTCACGGCTTCCCAATTCGTTGGCGAGCCTATACATGAAGGGCTTGATTGTGACAAGAGGTGCGGCCTATTTTTGCCGCCCGGAAGCGATGGATTCTCCGATTGGCCGATAACAGCCGCAACAACAGCAACCAACGAAGAACATTGCGTCCATTGACGCGATTGATCCCCTACATTTTGCACTATCGTGGCCTTGTGACGGGCGCATTGGTCGCACTGGTCCTCGCTGCTGCCGCAACTCTGGCATTACCGCTGGCGGTCCGCCGAATGATCGACCATGGTTTCTCCGGCGCCGACACAAATTTCATCAACAGCTATTTCACGATGCTGTTGTTCATCGCCGCACTTTTGGCGCTGGCCAGCGCCATGCGCTACTACTTTGTCATCACCATCGGCGAACGGGTGGTGTCGGACCTGCGGTGTGATGTTTTCAGCCATGTGACCGCATTGTCGCCCTCATTCTTCGACGTCAACCAGTCCGGCGAGATCGTTTCGCGCCTCAGCGCCGATACGACCCAGATAAAATCCACAGTCGGTGCAACGGCATCGATGGCCCTGCGCAATTCGATCCTGTGTCTCGGTGCGGTCACCATGATGATTATAACCAGCCCCGAGCTCTCCGGTCTTGTTTTGATCGCCATACCGATCATCGTATTTCCGCTCGTCGGCTTCGGGCGATCGGTTCGCGGCCGCTCACGTGACGCCCAGGACACGCTGGCCGCCGCGACCGCCTATGCCAGCGAAGCCATCGGCGCATCCCGCACCCTGCAGGCCTTTAACGGCGAGCCTCTGGCAAACCGCCGCTACGCCGATGCAGTTGAAAATGCCTTTGGTGCAGCGCGGGCTGCTGTACAAGCCCGCGCCTTTCTTACCGCCTTTGCCATTATGATGGTCTTCGGCAGCGTCGTTGCGATTTTATGGTTTGGTGCACACAAGGTGCTGGTGGGCAGCATGTCGGCCGGAACGCTTGGTCAGTTTCTGCTCTATTCGATTCTCGCTGCCTCCAGCCTTGGTACGCTGTCGGAGGTCTGGGGCGAGGTTTCACAGGCAGCCGGCGCTGCGGAGCGCCTGACTGAACTCATCGATGAGGTGCCGGCAATTGCACCACCCGCAAATCCGAAACCGTTCCCCGAGCCGTCAATCGGTTCGGTCACATTTGACGACGTGCATTTTTCCTATCCCGCCCGGCCCGATGAGCCGATTTTGAACGGGTTGTCCTTTAAGGTGAAATCCGGTGAAACCGTCGCCATCGTCGGCCCTTCGGGAGCCGGCAAGAGCACACTGTTTTCGCTGATCAGCCGGTTTTATGATCCCGAAGGCGGCAGCATCAGTCTCGATGGCGTCGATGTATGTGAAGCAGATCCGTCCGATCTGCGCCGCCGCCTGGCAAGCGTTCCCCAGGACGTCGCCATCTTCGCCAGTTCGGTCAGGGACAACATTGCCTTCGGTCGTCCCGATGCGACCGATGGCGAGATTGTCGATGCAGCAAAGGCCGCGCTTGCCGATCCGTTCATCATTCGCATGGAGAACGGTTATGATACGCAGGTCGGCGAACGCGGCATCACCCTGTCGGGAGGACAGCGCCAGCGCATTGCCATTGCACGCGCTGTCTTGAAGGATGCGCCTGTCCTGCTGCTCGATGAAGCCACTTCGGCGCTCGATGCCGAAAGCGAGACGCTGGTTCAAAAGGCGCTCACAGGCCTGATGAAAGGCCGCACGACGCTGGTCATTGCCCACCGGCTGGCGACAGTCAAAAAAGCCGACCGCATTCTGGTGATGGATCACGGGCGCATTGTCGAAGAGGGAACGCACGCAAGCCTCGTCAAGAAGGATGGCGTCTACGCCCGCCTTGCCCGCCTGCAGTTCCACTACGACGAAGCGCATGAGACGCAAGCGGCGCAATAAAGGCCGGTCCCTAAGTAACCGCGCTCAGAAAGATTGCAGCCGGCGCTATCCGGCCTCTGCCGCCGCACGCCCGGCAATGCGTCCCGAAAAGATACAGCCGCCAAGAAACGTGCCTTCCAGCGCATTGTAGCCATGCATGCCGCCGCCGCCGAACCCGGCCGCCTCTCCGGCGGCATAAAGCCCTTCAATGGCATTTCCTGACGTATCGAGTACACGTGACGAAAGGTCGGTGTGAATGCCGCCAAGCGTTTTTCTGGTCAGGATGTTCAGCCGCACCGCTATCAGCGGTCTGTGCTTTGGATCGAGAATGCGATGTGGCTTTGCCGTTCTTATCAGCCTGTCGCCGATATAGTTGCGCGTCACGCGCAGCGCCGCAATCTGCAGATCTTTCGTATAGGTATTTTCGATTTCCCGATCCCGCGCCTCGAGCTGGCCGCGCAGATGATCGAGGCGGATGAGGTTTTCACCGGTCAGCGCATTCATGCCTTCGACCAGCTCCTCAATCGTATCGCGGACGATAAAATCTTCGCCCTTTTGCTTGAACGCCTCTACCTGCGCCGGCGCGCCCTTTTTTGCCCGCTGCAGCACTTTGAGTACGCTCTTGCCGGTCAGATCCGGATTCTGCTCCGAACCGGACAGCGCAAATTCCTTCTCGATGATCGACTGGCTGAGCACGAACCAGCTGTAGTCGTATCCGCTCTGCATGATGTGGCTGAGTGTCGACAGCGTGTCGTAGCCCGGCAGGCACGACACCGGCATGCGATAGCCCTCCGCATCGCACCAGAACGATGATGGCCCCGGCAAAACGCGGATGCCGTGTTGCGGCCAGATCGGATCCCAGTTCTTGACCCCTTCGGTATAGTGCCACATCCTGTCGGAGTTGATGATCGAACCGCCGGCCTGATTGGTGATGCCCAGCATGCGGCCGTCGACATGATGCGGCACCCCCGAGACCATGTTTTTGGGCGGCTCGCCCAGCCGGTCACGCGGCCAGTTCTTGCGCTCCAGATCATGATTGCCGCCAATGCCGCCGGAACTGACGATGACGGCGCCGGCCGAAAAGAAAAACTCGCCGACCACCTCGCGGGATGATTTGACGGCCCGCTCAGCATTGCTTTCTTCTAGAAGGCTGCCGCGTACACCGCTGACCCGGCCATCGCTGGTGATGATTTCGTCGACCTGGTGTCGGAGACAGAACCCAACAAGGCCACGTTCGACACCTTCGCGAACCCTGCGCTCGAACGGCGCCACAAGACCGGGGCCTGTTCCCCAGGTGATGTGAAAACGCGGCACGGAATTGCCGTGCCCATTGGCCAACGCTCCGCCCGGTTCGGCCTAACCAACAATCGGGAAAAACCGCACACCCTGCTGGTGCAGCCAGGATCGCTTCTCGCCGGCGGCAAAATCCACATAGGCCTCGGCCCAGAGCCTTGGCCAATGGTCCTCTTCTCTGTCGAAGCCGGCCGATCCGAGCCAGTCCTGCCATACCAGGTCGCGACTGTCGCGTATGCCGAGGCGCCGTTGTACCGGTGAACCGGCAAACAGAAGACCGCCGAATGACCAGAAGGCCTGTCCGCCGATATTATACTCGTTTTCCTGATCGACGATGATGACCGATTTTCCGGCGTCCTCCAGTTCTGCTGCGGCGACCAGACCCGCAAGACCCACCCCTACGACAATTACGTCGCAATCCATGGTTTCCTCCTATTTCGGAAATGATCGCAGCAATCCGCCAAATGTGCTGAGCGCGCTGGATCGCTAGCGTTCGGTCAGTTTCAGTTCAATACGCCGGTTGGTGGCACGGGCCTCGGTCGAATTGCCTTCCTCGATCGGCTGGAATTCGCCGAACCCGGCAGCAACCAGACGGTTGGCCGGCACACCCCCTTCGATGAGGTATTTCACAACCGAGGTGGCACGTGCGGAAGAAAGTTCCCAGTTGTCGGCAAATTGACCGGTTCCCGAAAGCGGAACATTGTCCGTGTGACCGTCTACGCGCAGAACCCAGTTGATATCCGACGGGATCTCGCGTGCAAGCTCAAGCAGCGCATTGGCCAGCTTTCCCATTTCCCGCTGGCCTTCGGAATTGAGATCGGCGCTGCCGGATGAAAACAGCACTTCCGACTGAAACACAAAACGGTCGCCGACGATGCGGATATTCTCGCGATCCGATAGAATTTCACGTAAGCGCCCGAAAAAATCCGAACGGTAGCGGTTGAGTTCCTGCACACGCTGCGCAAGCGCCACATTGAGCCGACGGCCGAGATCGGCGATCTTGACCTGCGTTTCACGATCTTTGTTTTCCGACACGTTCAGCGCATCTTCCAGCGCCCCGATCTGGCGCCGCAGAGCCGCTATCTGCTGGTTGAGCAGCTCTACCTGCGATAGCGCCCGCTGGCTTATCTGACGCTCTTCGTCGAGCGATTGGGACAGGACGCCAATCTGGTCCTCGGCGGCACTTGAAGCACCCGCACCGCGCGCCAGCAAAGCCTGCAACCGCGATCGTTCGCCTTCCGCATCGAAAAGCGTTGCCTGCATATTGGCAAGCGCGTCCTCAAGGTCCTGTTTTCCGGACACTTCCAGTGCAAGCAGCTGCGTCAGTTCGTTGATCTGGTTGTTGAGACGGTTGAGGACCTCGTCGCGTCCGCTGATTTCGCGGCTCAACAGAAACTGGGCAATCACGAAGACCGACAGCAGAAACATGATGGCAAGCAGGATGGTCGACAGGGCGTCGACAAACCCCGGCCAAAAATCGACGCCGCGGTCACCACGCCGGTTTCGCGCCAACGCCATACTCTAGCTATCCTTGCTTTTTTTGGAGCTGTCGTCGTTCTTGCCGATTTCCGACCCCAGACTGTCGAGCGTCTGCCGCATGGCCTTGGCTTCTGACTGCTGCGCCTCGATCCAGTCGCGCAGCATCTGTTGCTCGTTGCGCATGTTCTTTACGAGGCCCTGAATGCCTTCGGCAAGATTGGCCATGGCCGCGGTCGAACGCTGGTTGATGCCGCCACCGGCCTGCGCCATCGTCTGCACGGTTTCGGAAAGACGGCGAATGTCTTCGGACGACTCGGCACCCGAGGCAACGTCCTGCGCGACGATATCGAAGTCAGGATCGGTCACTGTCGAAAGCCAGTTTTCAAGTTCTGTATAGAACCGGTTCTGCGCCCGGCCCGCCTGCAGGTCCAGGAAGCCCAGCACTAGCGATCCGGCAAGACCGAAGAGTGACGATGAAAAGGCCGTGCCCATGCCGGCAAGCGGCGCTTCAAGGCCATCCTTGAGTTCCTCCAGCACATCGGCGGTATTGCCCGATCCGGGATCGAGCGCCTGGATCACCATATTGATCGATCCAATGGTCTGCAAAAGGCCCCAGAATGTTCCAAGCAGACCGAGAAAAACCAGCAGACCGATCATGTAGCGGGATGTATCGCGCGATTCATCCAGTCGTGTGGCAATCGAATCCAGAATGGATCGCAGCGACGTTGTCGACAGGGACATGGATTGCTTGCGACTGAGCAGAACCCGCATCGGTGCAAGCAGTGTCGGACTTCGCGTGCCGCGCATCCTGTCGCCGCCCTGGCGGAATGAATTGACCCAGCTGACCTCCGGCCGCAGCCGCAGAACCTGGTTGACTGCCAGCAGCACGCCAATGCCAAGAACAAATAAAATCAGTCCGTTAAGCCCCGGATTGGCGAAAAATGCGTTGGAAAATTGCCTGTACAATATGGCAGCAACAAATCCCGTCATGATGAGAAAAATGACCTGGCTCCAGAAAAACACCAGTGGGCTCGACAACCGGTGCGGCTCCATTCCGATGTCCTGATCCGATAAGCCCCATCCCGAGAGTTTTAGCTTCGCCATAGGCTGCGTACCCTACCTTTATCCGCTGGCCTGCTGCCGCCTGAATGTTCCCCGGCGGTACCGGCGCTAGTCGCTTCTTGTACAAGGCATAAAGCCATCAGCCAGCCGGCGGACGGGCAATCTGCTCTGCCTTTTTTGTCTCTCACCTTTTGCAAGGCCTCATGAAACTAATCAAAAACAGCAACAAATTGAAAGGCCGGATGGCAAAGAATAGCATTTAGAATCAAAATTGGACGCTATTTTGCCGGACGCTTAATCACCGGCAGGAGTTCTTGATGAATGCGCTCATTGCCGGCGGCAATGCTTTGCTTTTCGAATATCTGGCTGCCGCCGTCGAGGTCCGATACGAAGCCCCCGGCTTCACGGACCATAATGATGCCGGCCGCCAGGTCCCAGGCCGAAAGGCCCTCTTCCCAAAACCCGTCGAGACGCCCGGCGGCGACATAGGCAAGATCGAGCGCAGCGGCACCCATGCGGCGGATGCCGGCGACCTCACCCATCACATGCCGAAGTTCGACAAGATATTTGCCGTGCTGACCGCGGCCCAGATGCGGAACCCCGGTTCCGATAACGCAGTCGGACAGGTTTCGCCGGCCGGCGACACGCATACGGCGGTCATTGAGAAAAGCGCCATTGCCGCGCTCGGCCGTATAAAGCTCGTCCATTGCCGGATTGTAGATGACACCGGCAACAATCTCACCCTGGCGCTCCAGCGCGATAGAAACGGCAAACAGCGGAATTCCGTGAAGAAAATTTGTCGTCCCGTCGAGCGGATCGACAATCCAGCGATGCTGGCCGTCCGTGCCTTTTTCCTCGCCGCTTTCTTCTGCGAGCACACCATAAGTCGGCCGCGCGCGCGACAGTTCTCTCAGAATGATTTCTTCGGCCTTGCGGTCGGCCTGGCTGACATAGTCGCTCGGCCCCTTCAAGGATACCTGAAGGTTCTGCACCTCACCAAGATCGCGGGAAAGAGAGCGCCCGGCCTTCAGAGCGGCCTGAACCATGACATTGAGGAGCGCTGAGCGGGCCATGTTTATCTGCCTTGATATGTGTGTTTGCCGGCGTGTTTCGAATTACGCCGGAGCCGCCCGGACAGATCAGTCCGCCCGGCGGATATAGGTTATTTCGTTTGTATCGACCAGAATGCGTTCACCCGCCTCGATAAAGGGCGGCACCATGACCCGCACACCGTTTTCCATGACAGCGGGCTTGTAGGAGGAGGCCGCCGTCTGTCCCTTGACCACCGGATCGGCCTCGGTGATTTGCAGCGTCACATGATCCGGCAGCGACACGCCGATCGGTTTTTCTTCGTACAACTCTACGGTGACCGTCATGCCGTCCTGCAGAAATTTGGCGCGGTCGCCGACAAAATCCTGCTGCAATTCCAGCTGCTCATAGGATTCGTTGTCCATGAAGACCAGCATGTCGCCCTGCTCGTAGAGATACTGGAAATCCTTCTGCTCAAGCCGCACTTTTTCGACGGTTTCCGATGCGCGGAACCGTTCGTTGAGCTTGGTGCCGTCAAGCAGGTTCTTCAGCTCGACCTGATTGAACGCGCCGCCCTTGCCGGGTTTTACAGCATTGGTTTTCACTGCCACCCACAGACTATTATTGTGCTCGATCACATTGCCCGGGCGAATTTCATTTCCGTTTATCTTCATGGGAACATTTCCGGTAAACTGCCAAATCGGCGCCTCAAGAACACAATTGCGCTGCACATGCAAGCCCGCCTGCCGATAAAGAACCGTTCGTGTCCTGCCTCAGCGCGACCTGAAATTGTTAGCGGCTTCGATACCGGCCTTTTGTTCGTCGGCGGTCAGTCCCTGAAAAAAATCTTCAAGGCTGCGGTCTTCAAGACCGGCACGGCGCGACAGGATATACCATTTGGCCGCTTCGATCGGATCCGGTCGCGTACCGATAGCATTGATGTAAAGGTGCGAGAGCCGGTTTTGCGCCATCACATTGCCGGTGTTCGCGGCGCGCCGCATCCAGCCGAATCCGGCCTCATAATCGATCTTGCCGCCAATCCCGTCGATGAGCCAAACCGCCAGATCAAGCTGGGCCGTATCGAATCCCGAGCGCGCGGCACGGATCAGCCAGGTTCGCGCCAGATAGGGATTGGCTTCCTCGAGCCCGGTGCCATAGGCATAGATCTGCGCCAGCGCGAATTGTGCGTCGGCAATGCCGCTCTCGGCTGCCTTGGTCATGTATGGAAGAGCCTTTTCAATGCCTTCCTTGCCCGGCTGCGCGGTGATCAGCATCTGGCCGTAATTGAATTGCGCCGACGAATTCCCGGCATCGGCAGCAAGCCGCATCAATTCCCTGGCCTTCTCGGGATCCGGCGCGACATGCCGTCCTTCCAGCAGCATCAGCGCATATTTGAGCTGTGCAGCCTTGTCGCCGCCTTCGGCCGCAGATCCATACCAGAACGCCGCTTCCTTGTAGTTTTGGGGCAACCCCAGGCCGCGCGAATATATTTCGGCAAGCAGCGTCTGCGCCGCCGGATCGCCGAGTTTCGCCCTTGGCAATGCCAGCTGAAAAGCCGTCAGATAATGCCCCCGCTGAAAGGCGCCATAGGCCGCATCGCCCTCGTCTTCAACTACGACCGGTTCATCATTGGGGACCGCTTCTTCACCCGGCTGCGGCAGCGTTTCTGTCATAGCATCCGCCTCGGCAGGCACTTTTTCGGACTGCGCAGCCAACACAGGCATGCAGGTCAAAAGCAATGTGATCGCGGTTCGCGGCAGAATATTTTTCATGAACATGTACTAATCTTCAAACCGTGGCGCTTTTTCGTCAAGAAGCGCATTGGCTTCGGCAAGCATCATCGCAGCCTTTTCGGGATCGCCAAAAACCGCCTGCCGCAAAGCCACAAATTCGGCACCGGTTTCAGCGACCTCTACCACCGATCCGATGGCTTGGCCTCCCATCACAACGCAGGGTATTTCCACCAACGATGCCCACCACTGACCGAGATTCAGGTTCTTGCGATGCGGTTCCGGCTTGATATCGCCCTCAAGCTTGCCAAAGAAAACATAGTCCGGTCGCAATTCCCCGAGATCAAGCGCTGAATGCCTGTCCTTTGCGCGGCCACCGCCGACGATCATATCAGGCGCAAACCGCTCGATCGCATCCTCCGTAACGTCAAGAGCGCCATCGATATGGAGCCCGTCGGCCTTGACCCGCGCCGCGACCCTCGTGTCGCCTGCGATCAGCGCTGCAGCACCGGCCTTTTGCACGACCGTAACCACCGCTTCAGCCAACTTTTGGAAACTGCGTTCATCGAGATCGTATTGAGGAAGGATCACGGACGCCACATCACCGCCTCGCAGCGCGTCCTCGATGACGCCGCCGGCAGTTTCGGCTTCTGGCAGTTGCGGTGCGATCAATACGATCCGGCATCTGTTTTCCACGTCTGACATTCACGCCTCTCAGGCAGCATTAAAGCAGCGAAATGCGGCGTGGCAATAAATTCACCGGACGCTCTCGCCTTTTGTTGCAATTCCCGATAGACCACGCAGGTCCCGGGATCAACTGCAATACCATGCCCACAGATCTAATTTTTTACGCCGCTGCCGTTCCGGCTGTCATTCTGGTTGGCCTGTCGAAGGGCGGGCTCGGCGGGGCATTTGGCTTGATGGGCGTGCCCATTCTATCGCTGGTGATATCGCCCATTCAGGCAGCCGCGATCATGCTGCCCATCATGATCGTCATGGATGTCGCCGGCCTGTGGGTCTGGCGCCGGCACTATGACGCCGCCACTTTGAAAGTGATGTTGCCAGGTGCCGTGGTTGGCATCGGCATCGGCTGGCTGACCGCCGAATTCGTAACCGCCGACATCATTCGCCTGATCGTCGGCACGATCGCCATGCTCTTTGTCCTGCGTTATGCCTATGAACGCTACCGCACGCGCAAAGGAAACCATGCGCCGCCCAGACACCAGAATCTCGCCAAAGGCTCCTTTTGGGCCACGATTTCCGGCTTCACCAGCTTTGTCACCCATGCGGGCGGTCCGCCGTTTCAGCTTTATACGCTGCCTTTGCGGCTCGATCCGAAAACCTATACCGGCACCAGCACCCGCTATTTTGCCGTCGTTAACGCCATCAAGCTGATACCCTACTTTGCGCTGGGCCAGTTCGACGCCAGCAATTTGACCACATCCGCGGTTCTGCTGCCGCTGGCTCCGCTTGCGACATTCAGCGGCGCCTGGGTGGTCAAGCGACTGCACCCTGAAATCTTCTACCCGCTGATGTATCTGATGATCCTGGTGACGGCCCTCAAGCTTGTTGCCGACGGATCAAATGCGCTATTTGGTTAGACGCCGATAAGACGCTCGGCCCCGAAACAGACTGTCCTTCCCAGGAGACACCATGACAGCCAACCCGTTTGAAACCGATCTTGACCGCAATCCGGCCAATTACCAGCCGCTGACGCCGCTGTCCCACCTTGCACGCACGGCGTCTGTCTATCCGGACCACACGGCGATCATTCACGGCGCGCTGAAAATGGACTACCGCACATTCTATGCCCGAAGCAGGCAGCTCGCCTCCAGCCTTGCAGCGCGGGGTATCGGCAAGGGCGACACGGTTTCGGTCATGCTCTCCAACACGCCTGCCATGCTCGAAGCCCATCACGGCGTGCCGATGACCGGCGCCGTACTGCATTCGCTCAACACCCGTCTTGATGCGGCCGTCATAGCCTTTCAACTCGATCATGCCAACGCGAAGATACTCATAGTCGACCGCGAATTCTCGGCGGTTATGGAACAGGCCCTGGAACTGGCGAACGCCTCGCCGCTTGTCATTGACTATGACGATCCGAATTTCGGCACAGATACGCCATTTCCGAAGGGAGAGCGGATCGGATCGCTTGACTACGAGAAATTTCTTCAAGCCGGCGATCCGGAGTTCGAGTGGTCGCCGCCGCGGGACGAATGGGATTCCATATCGCTCAACTACACTTCCGGCACGACCGGCAATCCGAAAGGCGTCGTTTATCACCATCGTGGTGCGGCGCTGATGGGCTATGCCAATGTCATTGCCTCCGGCACGGGCAAGCATCCCGTCTATCTGTGGACCCTGCCGATGTTCCACTGCAATGGCTGGTGTTTCCCGTGGACGCTCGGTGTGGTCGCCGGAACCCACGTGTGTCTGCGCTGGGTGCGGGCCGGTGCCATCTACGACGCCATTGCCGATCACGGCGTGACGCATTTATGTGGCGCGCCAATCGTCATGGCGACGCTGCTCAATGCACCGGACGACGAAAAACGGGCGTTCGAGCAACAGGTTTCGTTCAATACGGCGGCAGCGCCGCCGCCTGAAACCGTGTTGGCACAGATGGCGGAAGCCGGATTTGAGGTCGTTCACCTATACGGTCTGACTGAGACCTACGGTCCGGCAGTCGTCAACGAATGGCACAATGACTGGGATGCCCTTGACCCGCAGCGCCGCATTGCTCTCAAGGCCCGTCAGGGCGTCCGGTACACTGCACTCGAAGGGCTTTCCGTGCGCCATCCCGAAACCATGGAAACGGTGCCGGCCGATGGCGAAACCATCGGTGAGGTCATGTTTCGCGGCAATATTGTTATGAAAGGCTATCTGAAGAACCCGCAAGCCAGCGCCGAGGCGTTTTCAGGCGGCTGGTTCCACTCCGGCGACCTCGGCGTCATGCACCCGGATGGATATATACAACTTAAGGACCGGTCGAAGGACATCATCATTTCGGGCGGCGAGAACATCTCGTCGATTGAAGTCGAAGACGCCCTTTACAAGCACCCAGCCGTCCAGGCCGCCGCTGTTGTGGCGCGGCCCGATGACAAATGGGGCGAAACACCCTGCGCTTTTGTCGAGCTCAAGCCCGGCCAAACCGCATCTGCCGACGACATGATCGAACACTGCCGCACGCTGCTTGCCCGCTTCAAGTGCCCCAGATTGGTGGTTTTTCAGGATTTACCGAAAACATCGACGGGGAAAATCCAAAAGTTCATCCTGCGTGAACATGCCCGCAACATATTGTAATTAAAGGGATTTTTGAAAAACTAGTGTGAGGAGCTGCCGGATCTGGAGGATTTCGTCTTCCGGCGGCTCCCTTTGTTCAGGCCGCACCTGCCAAAAGGGCGATGGGCCGTTGTTCCATAGGCTCAGTTGAGCTCCATGGTGTTCGGTTCCGACATTTCTCCGCGCAATCGTTCAATTTCGTCCTTCAGTCTTAGTTTACGCCGCTTGATGTCGCTGATTGTCGTGTCGTTGGATGAGGGGTGATTGAGTGCCAAATGCAGTTCCTCTTCCAAAGCGCCGTGTTTTTTTTCCAGCGTTTCAAGACGAGCCTGGATTGTCATTGAACAACTCCTTATCTCTGTTTTCCGCGCCGCCCTCGATAGCGACGGCGAGTGATTGTGCCACTAAAATATGGTGCTTGTCGAAGACAAATTTCAAGATCGTGGATAACTTTGTAATGTTTGCTGTTTTGCCATAAACCACAAAGTGGTAGAGCATGCCGCAGCCTCCCTGAAACACTAGATAACGAGGGATGGCTGTATTCATGCTGATGACGAGGAGATGGCATGTCGGACCAGGAACAGGCGGAACTGCGCCTAAAAGCCGCACGTTTGCGCCAGGAACACGAGGATTTCGACACCGCGATCAATGCCATGATTTCCGTTGGCTGCGATGCATTGAGCATTCAGCGGATGAAGAAAAAGAAACTGGCGTTGAAAGACAAGATTACAAAGGTCGAAGACCAGATAATCCCTGACATCATTGCTTGAAGACAGGAAACCGATATGACCACGACCCCGCCCGTCGCCATTATCATGGGCAGCCAGTCAGACTGGTCGACAATGAAACATGCCGCCGATACGCTCGACGCATTGAAAATCGGCTACGATTCGCTGATTATTTCCGCGCACCGCACCCCCGACCGAATGTATGATTTCGCCAGGCGCGCACGCGACAAAGGCTACAAGACGATCATTGCTGGAGCCGGTGGCGCTGCTCATCTGCCGGGCATGACCGCATCGCTTACGCCGCTGCCGGTCTTTGGTGTGCCGGTTCACTCAAAGGCCCTTTCGGGACAGGACAGCCTGCTGTCCATCGTGCAGATGCCGGCCGGTATTCCCGTCGGCACGCTGGCAATCGGCAATGCCGGGGCGACCAATGCCGCGCTGCTCGCTGCTGCAGTCATTGCGCTTTTTGACGTTGGAGTAGCTGAGCGGCTGGACACATGGCGCAGCGACCGCTCCAATGCCGTCGCTATGCAGCCCAGGGACGGGGACTGACCATGCCGGGCAGGACAGTCGGAATCGTTGGCGGCGGACAACTGGGACGTATGCTGGCAATGGCGGCAGCGCGCCTCGGTTTTCACACGATCATTCTGGAGCCGGAGGAAAAGTGCCCCGCTGCCCAGGTGGCCGGCAGTCAGATAACCGCCGCCTATGACGATCCCGACGCGCTGGATACGCTGGCGGTGCTGAGCGACGTCATAACCTACGAATTCGAAAACGTGCCGGTGGAATCAGCCAGGACATTGGCACACAAAAAACCGGTTTATCCGCCACCACAGGCACTCGAGGTTTCACAGGACCGATTGACCGAAAAGCAGTTCCTGCGCGACTGCGGCATCAAGACGGCTGATTTCATTGCGGTCGACAGTCAGCAGGAAATCGACGACGCACTGGCAAAAATGGGCGGCAAGGGCGTTTTGAAGACCCGCCGTCTTGGTTATGATGGAAAGGGCCAAAAACTTTTCGATCAGCCCGGCCAAAGCAGCGCGCATGCATTTTCGGAACTTGGAGCCGTTCCGCTTATTCTGGAGAGCCTCGTCCCGTTTGTTGCGGAAATCTCGGTGATTGCTGCCCGCGGCGCCGACGGGCAGGTTGTGAGCTACGATCCGGCCCAAAATCACCACAGCGGCGGCATTTTGCGTCGCTCGGTTGTGCCGGCCGACGTGCCGCGCCAATCCGTTGAAGAAGCACGAGCGGCGGCAGGCAGCATCCTTAAGAAGCTGGATTATGTCGGCGTTGTGGGCGTTGAATTTTTTGTCAATCAGGATGGCGGGATCCTGGCCAACGAACTGGCACCGCGCGTTCACAATTCGGGTCACTGGACCGAAGCAGCCTGTGTGGTTTCACAGTTTGAACAGCATATAAGGGCGATGTGCGGCCTGTCGCTCGCAGCTTGCACCAGGCACAGCGATTGCGTGATGGAGAATCTCATCGGTGACGACGTTGATCGATTGCCGGAACTTTTGAAACAGCCCGACACGGTTGTGCATCTTTACGGCAAGGCGGAGGTCAGACCCGGGCGCAAAATGGGCCACTTCACCCGGTTGAAGAATTAGCAAATCACCGGCGCAATGCTTGACAGAAATTGGTGTTGCAGGTAAACGCATGCGCAACGATATAGGGCGCGTCGAAAGGCGCGCTTTTGGTTATTTATCAGCTCGGCGGGTGTGCAGCCAGACGGGCGCCGACTGAAGGTCCGGAACAATGAAAGTCAAGAATTCGCTCAAATCGCTCAAAACACGCCACCGCGAGAACCGTCTGGTGCGCCGCAAGGGCCGTGTTTATGTCATCAACAAGCAAAACCCGCGTTTCAAGGCACGGCAGGGTTAGAGCGAGTTGAAGCGGCGTAGCCGCTTGCTTTTCGCCAACTCTCCAAAATTTGCCTTTGACCGTCGGCGTGTGCGTCATATGTTTATGGCATGCGTCGATTTTTTTTGAGAAACGCAACCCTGACCGCCATAGGAACGGCGATTGTGCTGTGTTGGAGCGCCGCGGCAGGATTTGTTCAAGATATAACCGAATCGGAAGTCCAGCCTCTTGAGGTGGTTCAGACGAGATCTGAGCGCCTGGACGGTTATTTTGTCGAGCTCAAACGCGAGGCCGAACCGGCATCAGCCCGGCGCATCGCCGATCAAATCTGGGCCGAATGGCGAAAATCCGACAGCGCGACCGCAAATCAATTGATGGAATGGGCGAATGATGCCATGCGCGATGAGCGCTACTTTACGGCGCTTGATCTCCTCGATCAGATAACCGTCCTGATACCCGACTATGCCGAAGGCTGGAACCGCCGGGCAACGTTGCACTACATGATGAGCAACCACGCCAAGTCGATGGCCGATATCCATGTGGTGCTGCAACTGGAACCACGCCATTTCGGCGCGCTGATGGGCATGGCTTCAATCCTGTCTGCGGCCGGCAGCGACAAGGCCGCTTTGGGAACCTACCTCAAGGTACTTGAAGTTTATCCGGCCATGCGCGAGGCTCAAAAACGGGTCAGTGAGTTGTCCGAAGAACTCACCGGCGACGAGATCTGATTGCAAACGGGTGTAGCGTTTCCTTGACCGTGTTCCTTTTGATCATTTTGGTTGTGGTTATTTTTGGCCTGCTTGCATTCACCTGGCTGCAGACGCGTCGTGTGGAACGACTTTATCCGCCGAGTGGCGAGTTCATAGATGTCGGCGGCTACCGGCTTCATTGCATGCATGTTCCCGCACCAGACAGTGCCGATCTACCGGCCATCGTGTTTCTGCACGGCGCAAGCGGCAATCTGCTGGATCAGGTAACACCGTTCAGGAAAAGACTGCAGGGAAGGGCAGAATTGCTTTTTATCGACCGCCCCGGCCACGGCTGGTCGCAAAGGGGTCCCGCCGACAATAATTATCCCGATGGACAGGCGCGGGCAATCGCCGAGCTGATGAACCGCAAACAAATATCGAGCGCCTTGGTGGTCGGCCATTCCTTCGGTGGCATCATTGCCGCGAATATGGCGCTTGAAACGCCTGACAAGGTTGACGGCCTGCTTCTCCTGTCCTCTGCATCGCATCCCTGGCCCGGCGGCATCGACTGGCACTATCGGCTGGCGGCTAATCCGCTCTTCGGCCTCGTATTTTCATGGCTACTGGTGATGCCCGCAGGCCTTCTGCGCATCGACAAGGTCGTCCGCTGCGTATTCAGCCCAAACGCCTATCCGCCCCACTATGTACGCCAGACAGCGGCGGCACTCGTCCTGAGGCCGCACACCTTTCGCTATAACGCGCGGGACGTCGCCAACCTCTATGCGCACGTTGTTGCCGTGTCACCCGGCTATGGACAGATAGACAAACCCACGGTCATCATAACCGGCGATACCGATGAGATCGTTTCACCTGACATACATTCCAGCGCTCTGGCGCAGGCGATCGGCGGGGCCGAGCTAATGCGGCTTCGTGGCGTTGGGCACAAGCCCGACTATGCCGCGACGGATCTTTGCATTTCAGCTCTCGATAAACTGGTCGGAAATCCACAGGATCTTGACGCCATGGCACGCCACCTTGAGGGTCAGCTTGCAGGTGATAACGAACCGTCAAATGCGCCGGCCGGCGGCAAACCGGCAAACACTGCGGCCGGTCAGATCCCGGTCATGCCGTCTGACCCGATATAGGCGATACGCAGCATATTGGTCGCGCCCGGGGTTCCCAGCGGAACACCGGCTGAAATGATCACGCGGTCGCCGGGTTTGGCGAATTCTTCTCTGAATGCAATGCGGCAGGCCCGGTCGACCATATCGTCAAGATCACGCGCGTCTTCCGTCACGACGCAGTGCAAACCCCAGATGACCGATAGACGCCGCGCCGTCTGAATGACCGGTGACAGAGCTATGATCGGCACCTGCGGGCGTTCACGCGAGGCGCGCATCCCGGTGGTTCCCGACGATGTGTAGCAGACAATTGCCGACAGTTTCAGCGTCTCGGCGATCTGCCGTGCGGCAAGCGAGATGGCGTCGGCGCCGGTGGCTTCCGGTTCGGAGCGCTGGGCATGAATGATGCCGGTATAGTTCGGGTCTTGTTCGACCTTGCGGGCAATGGCCGCCATGGTCGTCACCGCCTCGACCGGATAGTCGCCGGCGGCCGATTCGGCTGAAAGCATCACCGCATCCGCGCCTTCGAACACCGCCGTTGCGACGTCCGACACCTCGGCTCTTGTCGGAACCGGCGCAGAAATCATCGATTCCAGCATCTGAGTCGCCACAACCACTGGCTTGCCGGCCCTGCGGCAGGCGCGCGTCAGCTGCTTTTGCAGGCCGGGAACCGATTCGATCGGCATTTCAACGCCGAGATCGCCGCGTGCCACCATAAGCGCGTCGGACAGTTCGATAATCTCGTCGATTCTCTCAATCGCCTGGGGTTTTTCGATCTTCGCCATCAGACCGACCCGCGAACGGGCAACCTTGCGCACTTCGGCGAGATCTTCAGGTCGCTGGATAAAGGACAGCGCGACCCAGTCGACATCATCCGTCGCCAGCACCGCGTCCAGGTCCTTGTGGTCCTTTTCGGTCAATGCGCCGACGCCGAGCGTGGTGTCAGGCAGGCTGACTCCTTTCCGGTCGGATATCTTGGTACCCGAGACAACCGTGCAGACAATCGTGTCGCCATCGCTGGACTCGGCCTTCAAGTGCAGCCTGCCGTCATCGATCAGCAGTCTGTGACCTGATTCGACCGCATCGAAAATCTCGGGATGCGGCAGGTGGACGCGCATCGCGTCACCCGGCGCGTCGTTCTTGTCGAGTGTGAAGGTCTGTCCGGGAAGAAGTTCAACCGCCCCGTCGGCGAATTTGCCGACCCGCAGCTTGGGTCCCTGCAAATCCGCCAGGATACCGATCGGACGGCCACAGCGTTTTTCGACATTGCGAATGCGTTCGATAAGATCGCGCATCATGTCGTGGCTGGAGTGGCTCATATTGATGCGAAACAGGTCTGCGCCGGCTTCATGCAGCTTCTGGATCATATCTTCGTCGGACGAGGCCGGCCCCAGAGTTGCAAGAATTTTCACTTTACGCAGACGCTGCACTAATTTTGACCTTCCTCGGTATCAATCGAATCGGAAAGCTGGACCATCCAGCTCGATTGTTGCCCGGTATCATATTCTTTGAAGCCCATGCGCAAATAACCCCGGGTGAAGCAATTTTTCACATCGACGATTTTGAATTCGTCTTCGGCCACACACATGTCGACCTTGCCGCCCCAGCGGCCGCCTTTGGCGGCATCTTCAGCGTAAAGGTAATAGAACCGCGATGCCAGCGGCCCCTCGATCAAAGTCGCACAGGACGTCGCCGATATCTGCCACCAGCCCTCGGAAACCCAGCCTTCGTCGCTTCTGTAGCCTATGGCGACACCAACCAGGTTTTGTGTTCCGTTGCAAACGCGAAAATCCGCCCGCGCTTCGGGTGCTGACCCCAGGCAGCCCAGGAACGCAACTACACCCAGGATACCACGCCAGCATAATACGCTGAAATCAGACACTGTTCGCTAAAATTCCCTACCCTAAAAACGTTCGTATGTTATGTGCCGCATTGACCCTTGCAATGTCAACGAAACGTGCCAATCGGGGAACGATAAAGGCACATGTGCAAATGAAAAACCCGTAGATTATGACTATTATCGGCGCTATGTGGGAGTGATATGAAGGGCAGTGACCCACCCGCTGTGGATAGCACCCAATTTCCGTGGAGTATGAAATGACGGACCTGACCAAACAACAGCGCACCGAGTTTGAAGCAGCAGCATTCCGTACGCTGGTCGAACATCTGCGCAACCGCACGGATGTCCAGAACATCGATCTGATGAATCTTGGCGGCTTCTGCCGCAACTGTCTATCGAACTGGTATCAGGACGCGGCGAATGAAGCAGGCGTCGATTTGACCAAACCGGAAGCCCGGGAGATCGTCTACGGCATGCCCTATGACGAATGGAAACAAAAGCATCAAACCGAGGCGACCGATGCTCAAAAGGCGGCATTTGCCGAGTCCCACAAGGACCACTGAATCGCATTTTTCCGGCTGGCCGATTTCTTCCCGGGACAACATCCCGAACCCTCTTGACGCCACCGCGCTGGCAGGGCACCTGTTCGCGTCTAGAGCAGTACAGGAGTCGCCCATGTCGGATACCCATGGATTAGCCCGAGATCAGTTGCGTGCGTTTGTCGAGCGGATCGAGAGGCTTGAAGAAGAGAAGAAAACCATCGCCGATGACATCAAGGAAGTCTATGGCGAGGCAAAGTCCAGGGGTTACGATACCAAGGTGTTGCGCAAGGTGATCTCGATCCGCAAACAGGATCAAAATGAGCGCATGGAACAGGAAGCCGTACTGGACACCTATCTACACGCGCTGGGTATGGCCGAGGCGCCGCCGGACGCCTGAGGCGCCGGATCATCGGAAAATTGCGGGTATCGGCGCTTTACCGGCTGAGGGTTTCAAACCTGGCAACGGTCATGAAGTTGACCGCCCGGCCGGAGAACTGTCTTGCGCTGGCAATCCTGTTGTCCGTTGAAAAGCCGTTGACATGAACCGTTTCCGGTGCTGTGCGCATATAGCTCGAGACGAACTGCGGCGCTGTTACGGCAGCGCCCATGGTCGAAAGCGTGTGCGCTGAGAAGGCGCGGCGGGCGATCATGTTCTCGGTGAGCACCGGTTCGGCGCGCACGGAAGCCTGCCGGTCGCTTGCAGCGTCTTGTGCACTTGGCCGGGCACCCTTTGTCCTGGGCAATGCGGTAGACGTCGAGAACATGTCGATACCCAGCCTGTCCGACGCGAAAAAGCCGTCGGACGTCGGTGCCAAGGCCACCTGAAGGGGAGAAAGAGTTTCGCTACGCGCCGTGCTGAAGGGCGACGGTGTGGGTATCGGAATGCCGATAGCCGGCTCACCGGTAAGGCGTTCCGTATTGTTCTTTTCAAATACCCCAGCGAGCACCTGTGCCTCTGGCGAAATCACATCCGGACGCTGGGCCGGCCTTGGAACAAAGGCGAGCTGTGGTCCGCCATGGCTGCCTTCGGCTCCCGGCGTCTCCTTGCCCCGGTTCCACTCGTCTTTCGTCAGCGGCGTGTCCGCGGGTTTTGCCATGACCGGCGCACTAAGCAGGGCGCCAAGCACAATCTCGGGTGGTGGATTGTTGCGTGTTGGCGCAAGCGCCACCCTCGTACCCGCATAATCGGCAGTGCCGGTTCTAAGCTGCGGGACCGGAATGAGACGCCCACCGGTCTTACTGCTGCTTTCGGCCAAATTTGTCGTCGCCGCCGCCGCTGTATTCGACAGGGTTGCGACGGTCACGGGATTGGATGCCTGCCTCTGCTGCGGAATATTGAGCGCGACGCCGCCGCTTTCGGGAATCAGGCCACCCGGCCGACGGGGATTATAAACAGCTGGCGTTGCAGGGATCAGCAAACCGCTGACCGATGCCAGGGCAATTTGAACGCCATAATCCGGAGGTGCGGGCCGTGACTGTGGCGTCGGCACATAGGCAAGTTCCGGCTCCGCCGCGGCGGCTGCGGGCTCTTGCCTGATCGCCACGGAAGCGACCTGGGTTTCCGCTTTTGCAGGGCGCTGTACAGGCTGATCACTATCTTCGTTTCGGCCGAACAGAGCTGCCAGCAGGCCGCCACCGCCGCCCGACGAGCTGCGTCTGGGTCGCTTGCCGGCAACCTGAATGCTCTTGGCGCTGACACGGGATTTGTAGTCGGCGAGCGCCTGATTGTAGCCGGGCAATGGTTTGCCGTCTGTCGGCAGATGCAATGTCTTGCCTTTCGGGAACACCTTGCTCAGTTCATTGCGGTTCATGCGCGGCCATGAACGCACGCTACCGACATCCAGATGCACAAAGGGCGAGCCGGACTTGGGGTAATATCCGACGCCGCCGACCTGAAACTGCATGCCGATACGGCGCAGCTTCTTGATCGAAACATCCGGCAGATAAAAGTCCATCGCCCTGCCCTGGATGTGCTGGCTGTTTTTGGCAACACCCCGCGACCGTTTGCGCAACATCGCATTGGTCTTGGGCGAACGATAGGCCGACACCACATGGATGTGCTTTTTCGAGCCGCTGTCTCTATAGACCTCCCAAAGAAGATCGAACAGGCGCGGATCCATCTTGGTGGATTCCTTCCTCCGCCAGTCACGCAGGAAGCGATTGAGTTTCTTCAGCCCGCCGGGGATATAACGGCCGTTCCTTTTGAACGTGATGGTCGCACGTTCTTTGGTGTGCACGAAGTAGAGATTAAGGGATCGTGTCTCGGCAAAAGCGGGGCCTGCCGCAGCGACGCACACAAGCGCGGCCAGCGTGGCAGTCAGCAGCCGGCCACGTTGATTGACCACAACGGCAATCTTGTGAGAGCGTTTCAGCAAATTTTCAAAAACCCCTGCATCCCCAATATGTCCCTCGATAATTCTGTCTATCCACCTTCCGGTCAACCTATCTTCTTGGTTTTCCGTTGATTTCCGTCTTTAATTGTCACCTTGGCACAGCTGTACGACAATTGCGGTGAGAGCATGGCAAAGCGCTCACACTCCATTTCAACTGATATTTATAGTGAACAAAGAACTAACAAGGAGTGAATATATCCGGTTTCATATTTCCCAAATCGTGTCAAAATGTGGCGAATTGTGAACACTCCGTTACCCATCCACCAATTTCTTCATCGATCCGAATCACCCCCATTGTGATTTGCCCCTCGGACCCCTGTATAGAGGGACGAGATTATTCCTGAGAGGCCGACGAATGCCCCTATTGCCCCGTTTATCAACGACTTCTCTGCGGGCATGCCACGCCGCGGCACAGGCGCCTGCGGGCAAGGCTGAAGGCGATTTGGGTGATTTGCCCGAATGGGATCTGACGGATCTTTATGCGGCTATGGACGCGCCTGAGCTCACCCGGGATATCGAACAGTCTTCCAGCGGCTGCACAGAATTCGAAAAACGCTGGAAGGGCGATCTGGAAACCGCCGCTAAATCCGGCGGCGAAAATGGCCTCGGCACGGCATTGCGTCAATATGAAGCACTCGAAGAAATCCTGGGGCGAATCGTTTCCTTCGCTGGTCTAACCTATTTTTCCAATACGGGTGATCCGGCCCGGGCAAAATTCTTTGGCGACATCCAGTCGAAAATCACCGACATCAGCAGTCATCTCCTGTTCTTCGCCCTCGAAATCAACCGCATTGACGATAAGATAGTCGACGCCGCCATCGAGAATGATCAGGCAACGGCGCATTACAAGCCCTGGCTGGTGGATCTGCGAAAAGACAAGCCCTATCAGCTTGAAGACCGGATCGAGAAGCTTTTCCACGAAAAGTCCGTCACCGGTCATGGCGCATGGAACCGATTGTTCGACGAGACAATGGCCGCCCTGCGTTTTGATATCGACGGCGAGGAAATGACCCTCGAACCGACGCTGAACAAGCTGCAGTCTGCCGATGGCGACGAAAGGCGCAGCGCGGCCGAAGCGCTGACCAGGACCTTTGGCGAGAACATCCGCACCTTCACGCTGATCACCAATACGCTCGCCAAGGACAAGGAAATCTCGGACCGCTGGCGCGGTTTCGACGACATCGCAGACAGCCGGCATCTCGCCAATCGTGTCGAGCGTGAAGTTGTCGATGCACTTTCGGACGCGGTGTCTGAGGCCTATCCGCGCCTGTCCCATCGCTATTACCTCATGAAGGCAAAATGGCTCGGCATGGACCAGATGGACTACTGGGACCGCAATGCACCGTTGCCCGAAACGCCGCAAACCCTCATCAGTTGGGAAACGGCACGCGAAACCGTGCTCTCGGCCTATGGCGATTTCGACCCGCAAATGGCGGACATCGCCGGCCGTTTCTTCGACCGCAACTGGATCGACGCACCGGTGCGGGCCGGCAAGGCGCCCGGTGCCTTTTCCCATCCGACCGTTCCATCCGCCCATCCATACGTGTTGCTGAACTATCTCGGCAAGCCGCGGGATGTGATGACCCTGGCGCATGAACTTGGACACGGCGTCCATCAGGTGCTGGCCGGAGAACAGGGCGCCCTGATGGCCCCAACCCCGTTGACGCTCGCCGAAACAGCCTCGGTCTTTGGCGAGATGCTGACTTTCCGCGCGCTGCTGGACCGGACCACCGATCCAAAAGAGCGCAAGGCGATGCTCGCCCAGAAGGTCGAGGACATGATCAACACGGTGGTGCGGCAGATCGCCTTCTACCAGTTTGAACGCAAGGTTCACACCGCCCGTCGCGAAGGTGAGCTGACGTCGGAAAAGATCGGCGAACTCTGGATTTCCATACAAAAGGAAAGCCTCGGCCCGGCAATTCGTATTTCATCGGGTTACGACACGTTCTGGGCCTATATTCCGCACTTCATCCATTCGCCCTTCTATGTTTATGCCTATGCATTCGGCGACTGTCTGGTGAACTCGCTATATGCCGTTTACCAGAACGCCGAAGAGGGCTTTCAGGAACGCTATTTCGATATGCTGCGCGCCGGCGGCACCAAACACCATTCCGAATTGCTGGCGCCGTTCAATCTCGATGCAAGCGATCCGTCCTTCTGGAGCCGTGGCCTGTCGATGATCGAAGGTCTGATCGACGAACTGGAAGCCCTGGACGCATAATGCACCGCCCGGCAATGGCTGCATGACCGGATTGCGGCATGTCGTGCGGTTCGCAGAACATTGCCAATGCACTGTCCGCACCATAGATGATGGCCATTGCACCCGTGCCACCAGTGATGCGGCACCCTGAATTTGGCCGCCCCAGCCCATGCAAGACGCGTTCATCCTGTTCCGGAACGATTTTACCGGTGAGAATCTGTTTTTCACCGGTGCCAGATCCGTGCTCACGGCATGGACCGCCGACGAGGTCGAGCCGGCGTTCAAAGCATTGGAAGAAGCTCGCGCCGGCGGATGCTGGGTCGCCGGGTACATCAGCCACGAAGCAGGCATCACGATTGAGCCGGCATTGCGCAAACGGCTGGTCAAGCGGCCGGGCCGAAAACGGGACTGTCCTCTGTTGAGCTTCGGCATATTCGATGGCCCGCAATCCCAGGACGTCGCTCTGGACCTGCTTGAAGCGGCAAGTTCGAACGCCGGCCTGACCGATGCATGGCCGCTCTGGGATTTCCCCACCTACAAGGATCGTTTCGACCGCCTGCATGCACATCTACGTGCCGGCGACTGTTTTCAGGCCAATCTGACTTTCGAATACGCGGCCCGCATGGTGGATGATCCAGTCGCGCTCTTCAATGCGCTTCGTGCCCGTCAGGCGGTCGCCCACAGCGCCCTTGTCAATCTGAACGGACCGCAGATCTTTTCGCGTTCGCCCGAGTTGTTTTTCCGCGTCGGCCGCGACGGCTGGATTGAAAGCAAACCGATGAAAGGCACGACGCCGCGGGGCAGCACACCCGCGGAAGACAGGCAATTGAAGTAACAGCTCGAGCATGATCCAAAATGCCGCAGCGAAAACCTCATGATCGTCGATCTCCTGCGCAACGATCTGTCTCGAATCTGCGCCGCCGGCAGTGTTCACGTGCCGCAGATTTATCACATCGAAAGTTTCGCCACCGTCCACCAGATGATCAGCCGGGTGCGCGGCAATCTCGAGAAAGACGCGACATTCGGCGATATCATGAGCGCGATATTCCCCTGCGGCTCGATCACTGGCGCACCAAAGATCCGTGCGATGGAGATCATTCACGATCTGGAGGATATGGAACGCAATGTCTATTGCGGGTCCATCGGTTGGATGGCGCCGGGCGGTACGATGGAGTTCAATGTGGCGATCCGCACGATCAGTCTCTATCCGGGTGGAGAGGCTGTGTTCAATGTCGGTGGTGGCATCATTTTCGATTCAGATGCCCGCTCCGAATATGAAGAATGCCTGATCAAGGCACGCTACGCACTGGATGAAACCGGTCACCCGGGAGACCCATTGTGACAGCTCCGGCCAGACCAGGTCTCATAGAAACCATGCGAATGCGCCGCGACGGATCAATCGATCGTCTGGCGCTGCATCTTTCAAGGCTGGAACAATCGGCAATAGCGCTGCAAATCCCTTTTGATCCATCACGGTCAGCCGATGAGCTCGCCGGATTTGCGACCATGGGAGCGGATCGCCGCCTACGCCTGGAATTGTCTCCAAACGGCGCCCTGCAGATAAACACATTTCCGTTTCAGCAAACCGATGCCAAAAAATCCCTGGCGGCTTGCCATCGCCACAACCCGCCTGAATTCCGGCGAACCGTTATTGCGGCACAAGATGACCCTTCGCGATCACTACGTCCAGGCGCGCCGGGAATTCCCGGCCACCGAAATAGACGAGGTGCTGCTCCTCAACGAAAACGGTGCCGTGTGTGAAGGCACCATCACCAGCGTATTCGTTCAGGCTGCATCGGATGAACCCCTGCGCACGCCGGCCCTAGAATGCGGCCTTTTAAAGGTGTCCTGAGGCAGGAACTGCTTGAGACGGGCCGCGCGACGGAGGCGGTGCTGACCGTCGATGATCTGAAAACGGCACACAAGCTTTACGTCGGCAACTCGCTTCGCGGCCTGATCGCGGCAAAATGTATTGAATAGTCGCACGGCAGACGGTTAGCTTCGTTCTGCCACTTCCATCCGCATTGTCTTTGTGCTTAGAGCATGCGCAAGAACGACCGGCAGAAAATTTGGCGAAAGGATCCATCATGGCGAATGCCGACTATCCCGTATACGGCAAAATCGACGGCCCGATTGTCATGATCGGCTTCGGCTCCATCGGGCGCGGCACTCTGCCCCTGATCGAGCGTCACTTCGACTATGACAAGAGCCGAATGGTTGTGGTCGATCCGCGCAACGACGACGAAGCGCTGCTGCGCGAGCATGGCGTGCGCTACCTGCAGGCCACCGTCACCACCGACAATTACCGCGAACTGCTCGGGCCGCTTCTGACCGAAGGCGAAGGCCGCGGCTTCTGCGTCAACCTGTCGGTCGACACCTCGTCGCTCGAACTGATGAAATTCTGCCGCGAAATCGGCGTGCTTTATATCGATACCGTCGTCGAACCCTGGTTGGGATTCTATTTCGACGATTCCCTCGACAATGCCGCCCGTACGAATTATGCGCTGCGCGAAACCGTGCGCCGCGAAAAACTGGCCAATCCCGGCGGCACCACAGCGGTCTCCTGTTGCGGCGCCAATCCGGGCATGGTGTCCTGGTTCGTCAAACAGGGTCTCGTTAATCTTGCCAAGGATCTCGGCCTCGAATTCGATATTCCGCAGCAGAGCGACGGGGAAGGCTGGGCCGCACTGATGCAGAAAACCGGCGTCAAGGGCGTTCACATTGCTGAGCGAGACACCCAGCGGGCAATAAAACCCAAGCCGCTTGATGTCTTCTGGAACACCTGGTCCGCTGAAGGGTTTATATCCGAAGGTCTGCAGCCGTCGGAACTTGGCTGGGGTACCCATGAAAACTGGAAACCGGCCAACGCGCACACCCATCCGCAAGGGTGCCAGGCGGCGATCTATCTCGACCAGCCGGGCGCCAACACCCGGGTTCGGACCTGGTGCCCCACACCGGGGCCGCAATACGGGTTTTTGGTCACCCACAATGAATCGATCTCGATCGCCGATTTTTTCACGCTGAAGGATGCGGACGGGACGGTGGCATTTCGCCCGACCTGCCACTACGCCTATCATCCCGCCAACGATGCCGTCCTGTCGCTGCATGAAATGTTCGGCAATGGCGGCAAGCAGCAGCCGGTTTTGCATGTCCTCGACGAGCACGAGCTGGTCGACGGGATCGATGAGCTGGGTGTTCTGCTCTACGGCCATGACAAGAATGCCTATTGGTTCGGCTCGCGCCTCTCCGTGGAAGAAACACGGGATATCGCGCCTTATCAGAACGCCACCGGGCTGCAGGTAACCTCTGCAGTGCTTGCCGGCATGGTCTGGGCCCTTGAGAACCCCGAAGCCGGTATTGTCGAATCCGACGAGATGGATTACCGGCGCTGCCTAGAAGTCCAGCTTCCCTATCTCGGCCCGGTCGAAGGACACTATACTGACTGGACGCCGCTGACCGATCGTCCCGGCCTTTTCCCCGAAGACCTCGACGAATCAGACGCCTGGCAGTTCAGAAACGTGCTGGTCCACTAGCGAAGGATGCGGGCAGTGTTGCCCATATGCCCGTTCGCAACATTATTGCGCAGTCCTATTTCCATCATGTTGCCGGAATAGGTTGGCAGATGGTATCAGTTGAAACTGAATTGGATCGGGGCAACCGTGGGGACAGTTGACCTGGCGTTTCCGTAAGCCGGTCCAAGCCAGCAAAGCGGAGGTGATCATGCGGCAATGGATCAGGCTCGTAACTCTTACGGCTGTCACACTGGGCCTGACGGCCTGTCTACCGATAAACAGACCAATCTACGATCCGAATTCGATCGAGGGTCAGTGGATTGATCCGAACGGGATCCAGTCCAGCTTTTCCGGTGGCAAGTTCGAAACCAGAACGACAGACACCAACACGCTGCTGGCAACTGGCAGATACAGATATGTCAACAGAAATCTGGTGCAGATCGACATCCGCTCGCTGGTGCGCAACACCAACTCCCGGGTCAATTGCTCGCTCGTTTCGCCGACTCAGCTGAACTGCACGTCGAACAGCGGCGGCAAGTTTTCTCTGAACCGGCGGCTGGTCTGAACCGCCGAAACGGCCACTGTTTATTTAAGCAGAAGCGTCAGGCTTGATGAGTCTGGCGCTTTGTGCTGATTCTAATGCCGGAGATCAGCATATCATTTGGTGCCAGGAGAAGATGTCGCCGTGACAGCATATTTTGACAACCTCGAAACCCGGGATCCACAGCAAAGGGAACGGGATCTATTTTCAACACTTCCCGGCTTCCTTGTCGAAGCCATTGAAAAGGCGGAAGGGTTGCGGGGCTGGCTGGGCGATTGCGACCCGGCCACGATCGACAACCGCACAGCGCTTGCTGCCCTGCCGGTCCTTCGCAAACCCGAACTGATGCAATTGCAGGCGGCCAATCCACCCTTTGGCGGACTTGCCGACCCCGATGCGCTGATCGGCAATCATGTCTTCATGTCGCCAGGTCCCGTGTGGGAACCACAGGGCTTCGGCGCCGATCCGTGGCAATCCGCGCGCAGCCTTTACGCAGCCGGTTTCCGCTCCGGCGACATCATCCACAACAGCTTTTCCTATCACATGACCCCCGGCGCCTTTATTCTTGATGAGGGTGCGCGCGCGCTCGGCTGCCTCGTCTTTCCGGCCGGCATCGGCAACACCGAGGCACAGATCCAGGCCGCAGCGGCATTGAAACCAGCGGCTTTCACCGGCACGCCCGACTATCTGAAAGTGCTGCTCGACAAGGCGGCTGAAACCGATGCTGATCTGTCTTCGATAAAGCGGGCAATGGTCTCTGGCGGCGCACTGTTTCCATCGCTGCGCGAGGAATATAAGAGCCGCTGCGTATCCGTCTTACAATCCTACGCCACCGCGGATGTCGGCATAATCGCCTATGAAAGCGCCGACGCTGACGGCAACCCCCTTCCCGGCATGATCCTAAATGAAAACATGATCGTCGAGATCGTGCGCCCCGGAACCGGTGATCCGGTTGCCGAAGGCGAAGTTGGTGAAATCGTCGTCACCGCGCTCAATCCCGCCTATCCGCTCATCCGATTTGGAACCGGCGACATGACAGCTGTTCTGGAAGGACTGTCGCCCTGCGGACGAACCGGGACCCGCATCAGGGGCTGGATGGGACGCGCCGACCAGCGCACCAAGGTCAAGGGCATGTTTGTCGATCCCAAACAGGTTGCAGCGATCGTCAGACGTCATGATGACGTCGCCAAAGCCCGACTGGTGGTTGAGCGCGACGGCGATCAGGATGCAATGACCCTGCATGTTGAACCGGCACCCGGAACAACACCGGATGCAGGGGCACTTGCGGCCAGCCTTGCTGATATCACCAAGCTCAAAGGCAAGGTTACGATCGCCGCGCAAGGCAGCCTTCCCAATGACGGAAAGGTCATATCGGACGAGCGCGATTACGACGCATAGCGCCGGTCGTGTAATTCGGGGTTGCCGTGATCACATTTTGGTGAAAACATGGGGCGTCGGTCCGGCACCGCAGTTGCTCTATGGGCTTCAGCCGTTCACGACATCATCCCATTTTCGGGCCGGCTGCATCATGCCTCGATGCCCGTCGGTCTATTCAGTCAAGGAGCCGCCAATGTCGAAAATCCTGACACGCCTGTCCGTCGCAATCGCTGCTTTGGCCGCGTCAACGGCCGTCGCGCTTGCCGACTTTGAGATGAATGTGCTGCATTTCAACGACTTTCACAGCCGCATTCAATCAATCAGCAAATACGACTCGACCTGCAAGGCAGAAGACGAAACCGAGGGCAAATGCTTTGGTGGTATTGCCCGGTTGAAAACAGCCATCGACGAACGCCGCAAACAGCTGGATAACGTTCTGGTGCTGTCGGCCGGCGACAACTTCCAGGGTTCGGTTTTCTACACCGTCTATAAGGGCAAGGCAGAAGCCGAGTTTCTCGATCTGATTGGTCTCGACGCCATGGTGCTTGGAAACCATGAATTCGATGACGGCGACGAAGCGCTCGCCACGTTCCTGGACAACACCAACTTTCCGACGATCTACGGCAACACCCTGATCGGCGCGAACAGCCCCCTCGCCGGAAAGATGGTCGAATATGTCATCAAGGATTTCGGCACGGAAAAAGTCGGCGTCATTGGTGCTGTCACAGCCGATACCGTTGATATTTCCAATCCGAGTGACGCGGTTCTGTTCATGGATCCGGTGCTTTACCTCAACGACGCCGTCAAGGCGGTCAAGGCCGCCGGAGCCACCAAGGTGATTGCACTCACCCATACGGGTTTTGCGGAGGACAAGAAAATTGCCACCGAAGTCGATGGTATCGATCTCATCGTCGGTGGCCACTCGAATACCCTGCTGTCCAACACCAGCGACCGGGCAGTTGGTCCTTACCCGACCATGCTGACCGGCCCGTCCGGAAAACAGGTGGCGCTGGTGCACGCCTACGCCCACTCCAAATATCTCGGTGACGTCAAAATCATCTTTGGCGATGACGGCAACATCAAGAGCGCCGCCGGTGAACCGATCCTGCTCGATGCGAGCTTCACACCGGACCCGGCAATGATTGGGCGGATCAAGGAGCTTGCCGCACCGATCGAGGAAAATATGAAACAGGTGGTTGCCGTTGCCGCCGCCTCGATCGATGGCGACCGCAAGACCTGCCGCGCCAAGGAGTGCGAGATGGGCAATCTCGTCACTGATGCGATGCTCGACCGGGTCTCCGGCCAGGGCGTGACCATCGCCATTCAAAATGGCGGCGGACTGCGCGCATCGATCGATGCCGGTGACGTGACCGTTGGCGAAGTGCTGACCGTCCTGCCGTTCCAGAACACGCTGTCGACCTTCAAGCTCAAGGGCTCGGATGTTTTGGCGGCGCTTGAAAATGGTGTCAGCAAGATCGAGGAAGGCGCTGGACGCTTCCCGCAGGTCGCAGGCCTCAAATACAGCTTCGATCCGTCACTGCCTGCCGGCGGCCGCGTTTCTAATGTCATGGTTGAAAGCAACGGTCAGTATGCGCCGCTTGACCCGACCGTCATCTATGGCGTCGTATCCAACAACTTCATGCGCGCCGGCGGAGACGGCTACAAGGTCTTCGCCACCGATGGCATGGACGCCTATGACTATGGTCCTGGTCTGGAAGAGGTTGTTGCGGCTTACCTCGCACAAAAATCCCCTTACCAGCCCTATGTCGGCGACCGCATCACCGAAATTGCGATGAAGAAGGAAGCTGCGACGGGCGACGATGCTTCTTCAGACGACAGCAAGTCGGAGGGCACGGTCACAAAGGAAGTCAAGGCCATGGAAAAGACCGTCATGGAAACGACCACCCATGTGGTCGCAGCCGGTGACAATCTTTGGGATTTGGCTAAAAAGTACTTTGGAGATGCGACCCGGTGGGGCGACATCGCAGAGGCTAATCCCGACCACAATCCGAAAAATCTAAAGGTCGGGCAAACGCTCAATATCCCGGCGCAGAAACAGAACTGAACTGCGCAGGTCACATCTGCCGAGAACCGGAACGCCGCTCTTCGGGGCGGCGTTTTCACGTGAATCACTGAGCCTGTGTCAGTGACCGGCCGAGCGGAAAACCCGGACGAGATCGGGGCAGTGTTCAAGTGCCATTTCGAGCGGCGCCGGCTTCAATCAGCAGCTTGGTGCCATGGACGTTGCACTGCCGGATGACGGTGTGAAGCGGCGTATCGCCGTCCGCCGTCCTGGTGTCGAGCCCGACGGAAGCCTGGCCGAACTGATCGGGAAACATCGGTTCCGACAGGGCGGCAAGCAGACCCTTAAGATCCGGCCGCGTCTTTTGTCGCCTCGCCATTTGGATTTCATTCCCGGTTGTCCGAATTCGACCGCAGCAATAGCAAGACATGTTGAACGTGCCGTAAACGAAGAAACGCCGCCCCTTTCGAGACGGCGTTTCCTTTGGCGTCAGTCACGCAGCTTGACGAGATCGTTCATCAGGCCGCCCGTACCGTTGTGGCCCGTCAGGCGTTCCACCTTGCCGGCGATCTGCTCCAGAGCTTCAAGCTCCTTCAGACGCAGCATGACTGGGTTTTCGGACATAACCTTGGTGGTGTTGAACAGCGAACGCGTTGCGTTCGTTTCCTCACGGCGGCGGATGACATTGGCTTCAGCCTCCTTCTCCGCAGCAACTACCTGGTTGAGGATCTCCCGCATATCACCCGGAAGAACCACATCCTTAAGCGCGATCTCACCGACATCGATGCCGATGGCAGCCATTTCCGTGCGAACTTTGTCGGCAGCCTCGGCGTCGACCGTCACCTTGTTTTCAAGGATCTGGTCGAGCGTCTTGGCACCGAGCGTCTTACGGAACGCATACTGCAGCGCACGGTAAAGCGCCTCGGCGAAGTCCTTGACCTCGGTTGTCACCTTCACCGGGTCGGCGACCCGGTATTCGGCAGCAAGGTTGATACGGATCGTCACGCGATCCTTGGTCAGGACTTCCTGGCCGGTGACGTCGAGCGACTGGCGACGGGTGTCGACAAGCTTGACCGTCACCTTGCGACCGATATCCCAGAACATGTGGGAACCGGCGCCCAGCGCACGGACGAACTCACCGTTAACGTAGAGCAGTCCGGTCTGGCCTTCGGCCACTTCGAACTGCGTCACGCGCTCCGTCTTCGAGGCACGCTGCAGGCGACCGGCAAGATCCTTCGGAACGTCAAGCGATTCCGAAACATCGACACGCTCGACGGTCCACGGACCTGCAACCGTTCAGAAGACCGTACGGCCATCCGGCTTCAGGATGCCGAAGAGGCGACCGTCACGGCAGATCACCGCAACCTCGTTGCGCTCGGTGCGCACCTCGGTCAGGTGCTGTGCGGCGACATCCGGCTTTTCACGAAACAGCGCCGTATCAAACGCAGAGACGAATTCCGGACGGTTCAGATCGTGCTTTTCGATCTGCAGCATGCTGCGCACATTGCGCAGCTTGTGCTCGCCCGGGGTGAGTACCCCCATGAAACGGCCCTTGTACAATGCAAGCGCACGTTCGTTTTCCTTTACGAGGACACGGTCAAAGCCGAGTGCCTTGTCTGTGATCTTCCACATGAGTATTCACCTTTCGTCGTCAACATCGCTATGTCATGCGCTGTAACGTCCTTTCCTTTTGTGCTCTTTTGGGCTCGGCCACCCTTCACAAACAGACAAAATCCGTCATCCTCCCCCGGAGTGGTGACGGGGGTGGCGCAAATTTGCCCGATACAAATTTTTGTCCGCACGAGGTCGCATTGGCCCGTAGCGAAATTGCAGGTTCCGGAGCCGGCTGACCTCGGCGCGCAGGCCGTCCGAGAAGGGCGATGCCGGTTTTGGTTCGCGCAGCAGCGGTGCCGCCGCCCGTTCCGCCACCAGCCCCGCAGGCCGGCTCCAAAACCCATACAATAAGGCTAAAGTGCCTTTGAGTGAGGAGGGACTCGAACCCTCAACCTCCAGATTAAAAGTCTGGTGCTCTACCAGTTGAGTGAGCGACCCGAGACATAGGTGACGTTTTGTACCGGACACATAGGTAACACTTTTGGTTTTTTGACCGGAGGTGTTGATGCCGTGGAAAGAGGTATGTGTCATGGAGGAACGTCTTCGATTTGTGGCCCGCCGTCTTGA
>JAAEOH010000176.1 GCA_024244645.1 Hyphomicrobiales bacterium | reverse complement strand
CGCAAGCTCTAAGGCAATAACGACGCAATCAAAGGTATCGGAGCGATTTGACAGCGCCCTTCTGCGGCACGCCATCAGAGAGCGCTACCGGCTTCAATTGACTTACACCGACCGGGATGGCGGAATAACAGATCGGATCGTTTGGCCGATGTTGATCGCATTCCTAGATCGAAGCCGGTACCTGGTTGCTTGGTGTGAGACGAGAAAAGACTACCGGCACTTTAAAACAGACCGGGTCCAAGAGCTTAAAGTTCTCGGAGAAAAGTACCCCGAGCGTCGGGCGGTTTTGATCAAGGGCTGGGAAGAAGCAACGGCGAAACAAATGCAAAGCTGACGTTGGCAGCAATTATGATCGCTGTCACTTAGGGCTCTGAGCAGTCGTACCGCCCTGCATGATTAATTGACATCGGGCCTTGCCAGTTTTAATCCAGCGCTGTGTCGCCTCTGGTGACGATTACGCCGCGTTTGTGTTTGACCCGATCAGGCACATTGCCTACAACATTTGCAGCGTGAGACGGCGCCCGACGATAGCGGGCTGAGAGAAATTCCGGTGCGACCGACCCAATCAGGGGGTGCAATTCCGGAGCTGTCCAGACCGGTACGGCGGACATTGTTCCCCGCGGCGTTTCGTGCACGAAAAATGCCAGCGGAGTACCTCGGATGACACACAGCTTCTGTGTTTTGACAGCATTCCTGATTTCAGCATCAACAGCGCATGCGCATGTGGGACATGTCGGCGAACTGGCCGGACATGCCCATTGGGTGGGCATTGCGGCGACACTCGGCGCAGCGGCCCTTGCAGCGCTTGCCGCCAAAGCTGGCAAGGCCGAGGACAAGGCAGACGAGGAACAGGACGCCGACGCCGAGCCGGACGAGCAAATTGAAGGCGCGGTAACATGAGCGCCCGCGAAAAGATCGGGATTATGGTCTGCGGACATGGCAGCAGAAACCAGAACGCCGCGCTTGAATTCGCCAAGGTGGCCGAAGGGCTGAAGAAGCGTTATCCCGATACACCGGTCGAATACGGTTATCTGGAATTCTGCAATCCGGTGATCCACAGCGGCCTCGATAGCCTGCGTGAACAGGGTGTGACGCGGGTGTTGGCCGTTCCGGGCATGCTCTTTGCCGCCGGCCACGCAAAGAACGACATCCCGACGGTTCTCAACACCTACCAGGCGCAAAACCCGGGTATGGCGATCGAATATGGCCGCGAACTCGGTGTCGATCTCAAGATGATCCGCGCTGCCGGCGCACGTATCCAGGACGCGCTCGACGCGGCCAATGCGAAAAACGGCGAAGTGCCGCTGCATGAAACGCTGCTGATGGTGGTCGGCCGTGGGGCTTCGGACCCGGATGCCAATTCCAATGTCTCCAAGGTCATGCGCATGCTGTGGGAAGGCATGGGCTTCGGCTGGGCCGAGACCTGCTATTCCGGCGTGACCTTTCCACTAGTCGAACCGGGCCTGCGGCATGCGGTAAAGCTCGGTTACCGCCGCATCGTCGTGTTTCCCTATTTTCTTTTTACCGGCGTGCTGGTCAAACGCATCTACAGCTACACTGATCAGGTTGCGGCGGATTTCCCCGACATCGAGTTCATCAAGGCCGGTTATCTGAACGACCACGACCTGGTGATCGACACGTTCGAGGAACGGGTTGAGGAAACCCGGGCGGGGCAGTCGCTGATGAACTGCCAGATGTGCAAATACCGCGAACAGGTGCTGGGTTTCGAGGCGGAAGTCGGGTTGGCCCAGGAAAGCCATCACCACCACGTTGAAGGCATTGGCGGCGGACTGGAAAACTGTCCCTGCAATGGCGACTGCGACGCCTCGTGCCGGGAGGAAGCGTTTTGCAAGGAACACGGCCTGCCGTGGACGCCTTTGCACGATCACAGCCACGATCATGGGCATGATCACCACCACCATGATCACGACCATGCGTACGATCATCACCATCATCCGTATCCCCATGCGGACCATCCGCACGGCCCGGAATCGATGAAGAAGCGCTGACGCGATGGCTGTCGCGCCGGACTATATCCGCGATCCAGCGGAGATCTATCGACAGAGTTTCGCGACGATCCGACGCGAGGCGGATTTGTCTCGTTTTTCCAATGAGTTGCAAGATTTAGCTGTGAGGTTGATTCATGCCTGTGGCATGGTCGATATCGTCGAAGATCTTGTCGTTTCCGGCGATGCGGCGGACGCCGGACGCGCTGCCATCCGGCAAGGCCGGCCGATTGTTTGCGACGTCGAAATGGTTCGCAACGGTATTATCCGGCGACTGCTGCCGGACGATGTGAAGGTGCTGTGCGGTGTTTCCAGCAAGGATATGGCTGTTCTCGCGACAGAACTTGGAACAACGCGTTCAGCGGCGGCTTTTGAAAGCTTTGCGGATGATATGAACGGTGCAATTGTGGTTATCGGCAACGCGCCGACGGCACTCTTTCATCTGCTTGAAATGATCGACAGAGGCGTTGCCCGACCGGCGCTCATCATCGGCATTCCGGTCGGTTTTGTCGGTGCCGTCGAATCGAAGGACGCGCTGATCACCAATCCACGCGGCGTGCCGTTCGTTGCGGTTCGCGGCAGGCGCGGCGGCAGTGCGATGGCGGCCGCGGTGGTCAATGCCATGGCCGGAGGGCTTGGGGCATGAGCAGCGCCGGCAACAAAGCCTGGCTGACCATTCTCGGCATTGGCGATGACGGGATTGGGTCGTTAACGCCCGCGACACTGGCGCTTGCAAGGGCTGCAAAAACCCTCATTGCGCCGCAGCGAGTTCTCGACAGTCTCGATCTGTCATCGCTTGGCCTTGATGACTGCGAAATCGTGCCTTGGACGACGGGCGTCGGGCCGACGCTTGAATTGCTGAAAAAACGGCGCGGCTCTCCCGTGACGATGCTGGCGACGGGCGATCCGATGTTTTTCGGCATCGGCGCGACCATGCGGCGGACGATCGATGCGGCTGAGATGCTGGTCATTCCGTCGCCGTCGGGTTTTTCCCTCGCAGCGGCACGCATGGGTTGGGCGCTGCAGGATGTCGCCTGCATATCGCTGCACGGGAGTGCCGTTGCCAGCCTGCAGCCGCATATTCTGCCGGAAAACCGTATCCTGTCGCTGACGTCTGTCGGCCGGACAATCCATGAGGTTGCCGACATCCTTGTGGCGCGCGGCTATGGCGGCTCGCAATTGACAGTGCTTGAGCACATGGGCGGCAAGGCCGAGCGTATTGTGGAGATTTTGGCGAGCGATGTCGGTGCATTTGATCGGGACAAACCGCGTTTTGCCGATTTCAATGTCCTGGCGATTGCCTGCAAAGTGGGAAAGGGCGCCCGTATCCACGCGCCCGTGCCCGGACTGCCGGACGATGCTTTTATCCATGACGGTCAGCTTACCAAGCAGGAAGTGCGGGCTGTCACGCTCGCTGCCTTGCAGCCCTGTCCGCACGCGCTGCTTTGGGATGTCGGTGCCGGTTGCGGCTCGATTTCTATCGAGTGGATGCGCGCTGCGCGCAATGCCAAAGCCGTTGCCATTGAAACGCGGGCAGAGCGGCGGGTGATGATCGGGCAAAATGCGATCACTTTGGGTACGCCGCAACTGATGATCGTCGATGGCGATGCACCCGCGGCGCTTGCCGGTCTTGATGCGCCGAATGCGGTCTTCATCGGCGGCGGTTTCGGTGAGGAAGGTGTCTTCGAATTGTGCTGGAAGGCATTGAAACCCGGTGGCTGGTTCGTCGCGAACGCCGTGACACTGGAAAACGAAGCACGCCTTTTGGAGCTGTATGCGGAACGGGGAGGCGCTCTGACGCGCCTTTCCGTTGCAAGGGCGGAGCCTGTCGGCAGGTTTCACGGCTGGAAACCGTTCATGCCGGTGACGCAGTGGCGTATTCAAAAGCCCTGGGGGCAGCCATGACAGGCACACTTTACGGACTTGGCGTCGGGCCGGGCGATCCGGAACTGATCACGCTGAAAGCGCATCGCCTTTTGCAATCCTGCCCGGTGGTTGCCTATCCGGCACCCGATACCGGACCGAGTTTCGCGCGCAGTATCGCGGCGCAGTATCTGGAGGCCGGAAAGATCGAATATCCGATTGTCGTGCCGATGCGGGTCGAGCGCTTTCCGGCGCAATCCGTTTATGACCACGCCTCGCAGGACATTGCGAAGTTTCTTGAAGGCGGTCAGGACGTCGCCGTGCTTTGCGAAGGCGATCCGTTTTTCTACGGTTCCTTCATGTATCTCTACGAGCGGCTTGCCGGCCGATTTCATTGCGAGATCGTGCCGGGCGTTTCCTCGATGATGGCGGGTGCTGCCGCGCTGAAGCGGCCGCTGGCAGCCCGCAATGACGTTCTGACGGTTATTCCCGGGCCAATGCCCGATGCGGATATTTCGAGGAAGCTGGATGGTGCGGATGCTGTCGCCATTATCAAGATCGGCCGCCATTTCAGCCGCATCAAGACGCTGCTTGAGCGTCACGGGCTGGTTGGCAATGCCGGCTATCTTGAACGGATATCGCTGGAGCAGGAACGCATATTGCCGCTGTCAGATGCCGACGGAGCCGCGCCGTATTTTTCGATGATCCTCGTCTACAAGGGTTCGGAAAACTGGGTCGCTGGTCTTCCGGTTGAAAAGCGCGGCGAAAATCTCGAAGAAAATCCATCGATCTTGCCTCAAAAACAAGGTGCCTGAGATGAAACCTGCAATCATCGTTTTGAGCAAAGCGGCGCTGCCTGCGGCGACAGCCATTGCCGACATCACCGGTGGCGATATTCACGGCGCCCGTTCGCGTGTTGGGGATGCAGTCGTCCTCTTCGACAATGCCGCGCAGCATATTACTGGTCTCTTCAAAGCTGGCCACCCGATCATCGGGCTGATGGCGAGTGGCGCGCTGATCCGCTTGCTGGCGCCGCATCTGGCAGACAAACACGCCGAGCCGCCGGTTATTGCCGTGTCGGAAGACGGTTCCAGCGTTGTGCCGCTGCTGGGAGGGCATCACGGTGCCAACGATCTGGCACGGGACATTGCCGCCGGACTAGATGCGCATGCAGCCATCACGACGGCAGGGGATCTGCGTTTTGGTATCGCACTTGATGCGCCGCCCGAAGGCTATTGCCTTGCCAATCCCGACAGTGCCAAAGCGGTCATGGCGGAATTGGTTGCGGGGGGACAGGCGGTTGTCTCAGGGTCTGCCGACTGGATTGCGCAGTCAAACCTGCCGATCAGCGACGCTGGGTCCGTCAAACTGACGGTCACGGAGCGTGTGGTCGAACCTGGCGCGCTCGAACTTGTTTATGCGCCGCGCAGGCTGTGCCTGGGTCTTGGCTGCGAGCGCGGAGCAGAACCTCGGGAGGCGATCGATCTGGCAGAAAAGACACTCGCCGATGCGGGCCTGTCGGCACACGCGCTCGCTGGCGTCTTCTCCATCGATCTGAAGGCCGATGAGACGGCCATTCATGCCGTTGCCGATCATTTTGGTGTGCCGGCGCGTTTTTTCGATGCCGAAACCCTCGAGGCGCAGGCGAACCGGTTTGAAAACCCGTCTGACATCGTTTTTGCCGAGGTGGGCTGCCACGGCGTCGCCGAGGGCGCAGCATTGGCTGCGGCGGGCAATGATGGCGCGCTGGCCGTCGCCAAGAACAAATCCCGACGCGTGACCTGTGCTGTGGGGCAAGCCAGCGAACCGGTCAGCGCTGGGACAATCGGTCGTGCCCGCGGGATGCTTTATATTGTCGGGATCGGACCGGGCGACGACAAATGGCGCTCGCCCGAAGTATCTGACATGGTTTCAAACTCAACGGATCTTGTCGGCTATTCTCTCTATCTGGACCTGCTCGGCCCGCTCGCTGATGGAAAAATCCGCCACGATTTTGATCTCGGCAAAGAAGAAGCGCGGGTTCACCATGCGATGGAGCTTGCCGGCGAGGGACGGACGATTTCGCTTGTCTGCTCCGGCGATGCCGGTATTTACGCCATGGCAACGCTGGCATTCGAGCTTCTCGACCGGGCACGCCCGAAGGCTGCTGACGATCGCGGATTGAGCGATGCCGCGCGACGCATCGAAATCGCTGTCTCTCCGGGCATTTCAGCGCTGCAGGCGGCGGCGGCGCGCATCGGGGCGCCGCTCGGGCATGATTTCTGCACTATTTCGCTTTCCGATCTGCTGACGCCCTGGCCGGACATTCAGAGGCGTGTCGGTGCAGCCGCCGAGGGCGATTTTGTTATTGCCTTCTATAACCCCGTTTCCAAACGCCGACGCACCCAGCTTGCCTATGCGCGCGATGTGTTGCTGAAATACCGGCCCTCGGACACGCCAGTGGCGCTGGCCACCAATCTCGGACGTGAGGGCGAAATTGTGCGGGTCGTGCCGCTTGTCGAATTGCAGGTGGATGATGTGGACATGCTGACCGTCGTCATTGTCGGGTCATCGCAAAGCACGACTGTGGCGACCGGCGACGGCAGGACATGGGTATATACGCCGCGCGGCTATGCGGCCAAGGCCAACAGCGCCATTGACGGGAAGGAAGCAGCGGAATGACGGTATATTTCATAGGCGCCGGTCCGGGCGCGCCGGATCTCATCACCGTGCGCGGCCTGCGGCTGGTCGAACATTGCCCGGTCTGTCTCTTCGCCGGTTCGCTGGTGCCCGCAGAGATTGTTGCGGCGGCCCCGGACGATGCGCTGGTGATGGATACGGCGCCGATGCATCTTGATCAGATCATTACTGAGATGGAATCCGCGCATGCCGAGGGCAAGGATGTGGCGCGGGTTCATTCCGGCGATCCGTCGATTTATGGTGCCGTTGCCGAACAGATGCGCCGCCTCGATGCGCTTGGCATCGATTACGAGGTGGTTCCGGGCGTCCCAGCTTTTGCTGGCGTTGCGGCAAAGCTCAAAACCGAGCTGACACTGCCGGAGATCGCCCAGACGATCATCATCACGCGTACCGGCATGAAGGCGTCTTCGATGCCGAAGGGAGAACAGCTCGAAGTTCTGGGACAGTCCGGTGCGACACTGGCGATCCACCTGTCGATCCGCAATCTGGATTATGTCCGCGATGCGCTGACACCCTATTACGGGGAAGATTGCCCGGTAGTGATCGCTTACCGGGCGACTTGGCCCGACGAACTCTATGTCCGCACGTCGCTTGCCGAGATGAAACAGGAAGTGCGCAAGGCCAAGCTGACGCGGACGGCACTGATCATGGTCGGACCGGTGCTTGGAGACGTACAGTTCCGCGATTCAGCGCTTTATGACGCTGAATATGCGCATGTGCTGCGCAATGCCGGCAAGAAAAAGAACCGGGCGGAGGCCTAGTCTATGGCGGCCATGAGTTCATCAACGGTTGTGAACAGCTTGCCGGCAGGCTCTGCAGGGCGTTCAACCATGATGACCGGAATGGAAAGACGGCGCGCGGCGGCGATCTTGGCGTATGCGCCACTGCCGCCTGAGTTGCGGCAGATGATGAGCGTGACGTTGTGCGCTTTCAGCAACTGCGCCTCGCGCTGGGGATCCGGCGATGGTTTGCCGATGACAAGTTCTGAAGACCTGAACGGAAGCGGAGTATCGGGGCGATCCACCATGCGGACGAGGAAGCGCACGTCCGTTCGCTCCGCAAATGCGTCGATATGCTGCCGCCCGAGTGCCAGAAACACGCAGGCGTTGCCGGGAATTGCTTTGCAGGCATCTTGCAGCGACGCAACGCTTTGCCAGTTGTCACCGGCCACCGGTCTCCATGCCGGACGTTGCAGAGACAGCAAGGTTGCATCCGATTGCGCGACAGCTTGTGCTGCATTTTCAGATATCGTCACCGCAAATGGGTGGGTTGCATCGACAACCAGGTCGATACCCTCTTTGCGCATACACGCCGCCAGTCCCTCGGCGCCGCCAAAGCCTCCAATGCGCGTTTCGCCAGCAGGTGTTTCCGGCGCATGGGTGCGGCCGGCAAGCGAGGTGGCGACGCGCATATTGCCTCGCGCAACCAGCCGTTCCGCCAAGTCCATCGCCTCTTTTGTGCCGCCAAGGATGAGCACGGATTTAGGGGTGCCGAGCAAGGATGGTTCCTTTCCGGTCGGTGACAACAATATCGACAGACACATCGGCCTCCCTGAGGGTTTCGATCGCGGTTTCGCAGGCTTTCCGCGCGATGATGGACGCGAGATCTATTTCCATTTCGCGTGTCAATTCAAGTACTTCAAGCGCGGTGTTCGCATTCAGAATCCGCTGAGTGAGAGCAGCCACCTGCTGATTGTCGGGAACGAGGCCGGCGAGGAAATCCATGTCGACCTGGCTGCGGCTCGAGTGCAGGTCCATGGCGCCCTGCGCGAGCTTTGCGAGCTTGGCGAAGCCGCCGGCGATGGTCAGTTTTTCCACCGGGTGTTTGCGCAGATATTTCAGCAGCCCGCCGGCAAAATCGCCCATGTCGAGAAGCGCGACCTCCGGCAGACAGTAGATTTTTTGAGCGGCGGCCTCGGACACCGAACCGGTGGCTCCGAGCACATGGGTAATCCCGGCAGCGCGCGCCACATCGATACCGCGATGGATCGAGTGGATCCAGGCGGCGCAGGAATAGGGCAGGACGATGCCGGTCGTTCCGAGAATGGAAATTCCGCCGACGATGCCGAGCCGCGGGTTCCAGGTTTTGGTCGCAAGCGCATCACCGCCTGGAACGGAAATGGTGATCTCGACATCTGCGGGCAGATCGAATTCGGTACAGATTTCGGTGACAACCGCCTGCATCATCGAGCGCGGCACAGGATTGATGGCCGGTTCGCCAACGTCGACCGGCAGGCCGGCGAGGGTCACCGTGCCAACGCCGCTTCCGGCGGCAAAGCAAACACCGGAGCTGGGCGGCAGCGGGCGCACCGTTACAATGATCGTTGCGCCATGGGTGACATCCGGATCGTCGCCCGCATCCTTGACGATGCCGGCGGAGGCATAGCCGTCGCCGAGCGATTCGAAAGCGAGCGCAAATGCCGGTTGCTGGCCTTTCGGCAGGGTGATCGTGACCGGATCGGGAAATTCGCCGCTAATCAGCGCCGTCAAGGCCGCTCTGGTCGCCGCGGTTGCGCACGCACCCGTAGTCCAGCCCCGGCGCAAAGGGGCGGCATCCGGCTTGGCTTCTGCACGCGTCTCGTTCATCCTGCGGTTATAGGCGACGGGCGATGCGAGCGGAAGGCGGAGTTTCGCCATGGCAAATGAGCTTTTCGACGGACTAGCGGTCATGGAACCGGGATGCGTCTGGCTGGTCGGGGCAGGGCCGGGCGATCCCGGCCTGCTGACGCTGCACGCCGTCAATGCGATCCGCCAGGCGGATGTGATTGTTTATGATGCGCTGGTCAATGCCGGATGCCTCAAACTGGCCAGCCCTGAAGCGGTGCTGGAATATGCGGGAAAACGCGGCGGCAAGCCATCGGCAAAACAGCGTGACATTTCGCTCAGGCTGGTCGATCTGGCGCGGGCGGGTAAAAAGGTTCTGCGGCTCAAAGGCGGCGATCCCTTTGTTTTCGGTCGTGGCGGTGAGGAAGCGCTGGCTCTCGTTGATCACAACGTGCCTTTTCGCGTGGTGCCCGGTGTGACCGCGGGCATTGGCGGGCTTGCCTATGCCGGCATCCCTGTGACGCACCGGGACGTCAATCACAGCGTCACCTTTTTGACCGGGCACGATTCGAACGGCATTGTGCCCGACAGGATCGACTGGAAAAGTGTTTCAAAGGGCTCGCCCGTCATCGTCATGTACATGGCGATGAAACATATGGCGTCCATAGCCGGCCAGCTGATGAAGGCGGGACGCAAGCCGGACGAGCCGATGGCGATCGTCTGCAATGCGACGACGGAGCAGCAGCAGGTGCTCGAGACGACGCTCGAATGGGCGGAACGTGATCTGGTGGTTGCCGGGTTGTCGCCCCCGGCGATCGTGGTCGTCGGCGAGGTCGTATCCCTGCGGCGAACATTGGATTGGCTGAAGCTCGCAGAGCGCGAACCATTGAAGGAAATGACCGAATGAGCGGATTGCTGATTGCATCGCCCATGTCGGGCTCCGGCAAGACGACCTTTACGCTGGGATTGCTGCGGGCACTCAAATTGCGGGGTATCGATGTTGCGCCGGGTAAAGCCGGGCCGGACTATATAGACCCGGCGTTTCACGCGGCTGCGAGCTCAATGGCGTGCCTGAACTACGATCCATGGGGCATGCGCTGCGAGTTGCTGCTCGCCAATGCGGGCCTCGCGGGCGGTGGCGGTCGGCTTTTGGTGGTCGAAGCAATGATGGGCTTGTTCGACGCCGCCGCAGACGGGACCGGGGCGGCTGCTGACATTGCCGAGCTGTTGAAGCTGCCGGTCGTGTTTGTCGTCAATTGCGCAAAGATATCTCATTCCGTGGCAGCGCTGGTGCGCGGTTTCGGTCAGTTCGATCCCAACGTGATGATCGCCGGTGTAATCCTCAACAATGTCGGCAGCGACAGGCATGAGGCCATGTTGCGCGATGCGTTGGACGCGATTGGCATGGATGTTTTGGGTTCGATCCGGCGGGACGACGAACTGATTGTTCCGGAGCGCCATCTCGGGCTGATCCAGGCCACGGAACACGACAATCTCGAAGCATTCATTTCCCGCGCGGCGGAGCTGGTTGAGGCGGGCTGCGATGTGGAGCGGATCGTTGACGCGTCCCGTCTGCTTGGTCAGCCGGATACCGTATCGAATATTGAACGCCTGCCGCCGCCGGGTCAGCGCATCGCCATAGCCCGCGACCCGGCGTTTTCGTTCTGCTACGAGCACATGCTGCTTGGCTGGCGCCGGCGCGGCGCGCAGATATCGTTCTTTTCGCCACTTGCCGACGAGGGGCCAGCAAAAGACTGCGATGCCGTCTATCTGCCCGGCGGCTACCCCGAGCTGAATGGGGATGCGCTTGCCAATGCCGCAGAGTTTCGATCGTCAATGAAGACGGCAGCGGACCGCAACGCCAGAATCTATGGCGAATGCGGCGGCTACATGGTGCTCGGCGATGCGGTCATCGACAAGGACTGCAAATCTCACGCCATGCTCGGCCTGCTGCCCCATACGACGAGCTTTGCGACACGCAAGCTGCACCTTGGATACCGTCGTGTCCGGGCCCGTAAGCCGTTCCACTGGGGCATGCCGTTGACGGCGCATGAGTTCCACTACGCCTCGATTGTCGAGGAGGGCAAGGCGGAACGCCTGTTTGATGTGGAGGATGCCGTTGGCCGTGATCTCGGCCCGGCGGGTCTTCAGCGGGGCTCCGTGGCCGGATCCTTCATTCACGTCATCGATCTGGCGGATGGCGCATGAACTCGGCCAACGATGAAACGCACGTCGAGCACGGAGGTGCGCTCGCGGCAGCCTGCGCGGAATTTGGAGGTGCTCCCGCTGAATGGCTCGACCTTTCGACCGGCATCAATCCAAATCCGCTGCCGTTGCCCGAGATCGATCAATGGGTCTGGCGGCGCCTGCCGGATGACGACCTGATCAAACGGGCCGGTGCTGCAGCTGCTGCCTATTACGGTACCGCGGACGGGATCCAGCCGCTACCGGTCGCCGGAACGCAAAGCGTCATCCAGATGCTGCCAGCCCTGTTCAGCGGCAACGTTGCCATTTTCGGATCAACCTACGAAGAATACCGCTATCGTTTCGAGCGCACCGGTCGCCCAGTTGACGTAATCGCGGATGCCGCCGACATCAATGACGACCATCGGCTGGTCGTTGCCATCAACCCGAACAATCCCGATGGCCGGATCCTGAAACGCGAAACGATCGTCGAGATTTCAGATCAACTTTCGGATCGGGGTGGATATGTCATCGTCGATGAGGCGTATGCCGATCTTCATCCCGATGAAAGAGTGGCCGATCTTGCCGGAAAAATCACCAATCTCGTTGTTTTGCGGTCATTCGGGAAATTCTTCGGGCTCGCCGGTCTGCGCCTCGGATTTGTGCTGGGCGCGCCGCGGATTGCGCAAAAAATCCGCGCAGAGCAGGGACCATGGGCGGTTTCCGGCCCGGCACTGGCGCTGGCAGCCGTTATCCTGGAGGACGGCGCGGTCAGCGTTGCAATCAGCGAAAAGATAGCGGAGCGGCGTAAGAGCCTTGGTGAAGTGCTGAAGGGTGCCGGTTTGGCAATTGTAGGGGGAACGCAACTCTTTGCCCTTGTCGAGGATGACCAGGCGAGTGAACTGCACCGGCAATTGTGCGTGCGTCGGATATTGACCCGCAAATTCGGTCATTTTCCTCACTGGCTTCGCATTGGTCTCGGCCCGGATGCCGCAGCGGACGACCGCCTCAGCGCGGCGTTGGCGGACATCAAGCCCTGCCTGAGTTGAGGTGAAGCTGTTTGGAAACGCATTTGGCAATCCTGACGCTGGCGCTCCTTTCTGATCGGCTGGTCGGTGATCCGAACTGGTTATGGGAGAAACTCCCGCATCCCGTTGTGGCGTTCGGCGCAGCAATTTCATTCGTGGAGCGGGTCGGCAACAACGCCACCCAAAGCGCTTCAATACGCCGGCGCAACGGTCTGATTTCCATTGTTTGTTTGCTGCTTTACTCCATATTTTTGGGCGCTGTCCTGACGCGTATTTTTACCGCGCTGGGAGTGGTTGGCCTGCTTTTCGAATTTGTTGTTGTGGCAATTCTGCTCGCCCAGAAAAGCCTCGCGGATCATGTGACGCTGGTCGCAACGGGCTTGCGTGAACGCGGATTGTCCGGTGGCCGGGAAGCGGTGTCGCTGATTGTCGGTCGAGATCCCCAAAGCCTCGATGAAAGCGGTGTTTGCCGTTCGGCAATTGAGAGCCTGGCGGAGAATTTTTCGGATGGGGTCGTTGCACCTGCCTTCTGGTACGCGCTTTTCGGGTTGCCCGGTATTTTTACCTACAAGATGCTCAACACGGCGGATTCCATGATCGGTCACAAAAACGAGCGGTACCTTGCGTTCGGCCGGGCGGCGGCGCGGCTCGACGACCTTGCCAACTGGCCGGCAGCGCGCGTTGCCGCATTGCTTATCGCCGCAGCGGCTCTGCTTGTGCGCGGCAGGCGGGCGGCAATGCGCGCCCTTCGCGCAGCATTTCAGGATGCGGGTCTTCACAGATCGCCAAATGCAGGCTGGCCAGAGTGCGCCATGGCCGGCTCCGTTGGCCTGGCACTTGCCGGTGAGCGTACCTATGACGGTGTTGTTGTCCGCGAGCCGCTGCTCAATGCGACCGGCACAATGGAGGCGAAACCGGCAGATATCGATGCGGCGATACAAGTCTTCCATACGAGCTGTTCCGTCATGACTGGCGTTGCCGCAGTATTGTTTTTGTTATTGTGATTTTTCTTACATTCCCATCTGACCAAAATTAGGAATACTGCATTGCGGCACGCCTGTATGCTGTTTTTCAGCATCCATTTGTGTCTATACTTGTCAAAAATGGCTTCGCCGGGCATTTGTTCCCGGTAGGCAATCCGCCCTGTTGGCGGGTTTAGCAAGGTGCTGGCCAGTGCCCAGGCAACGGCGCCGATGGGGAGGTAGTATGCGTCGTTTGTTGATTACCGTCATTCTTGGATTGGCGATGTTTGTGTTGCAGCCGCTTGCCGCAAAAGCGGCGTCGTTGACTGCTCGGATAGACCTGTCCAGCCAGACAATGGTCGTGACCCATCGCGGCAAGGTCAAATATCGCTGGAAGGTTTCAACGGGACGCCGCGGGTACTATACGCCGCTTGGCACCTACAGCCCCAAATGGCTCTCCAAATATCACCGCTCGCGCAAGTACAACAACGCGCCAATGCCCTATGCCATCTTCTTTCGTGGCGGCTATGCCGTCCATGGCACAGACCAGATCAGCCGGCTTGGACGGCCTGCGTCTCACGGCTGTATTCGGCTTCATCCCGGCAATGCTGCAACGCTCTTTTCACTGGTGCGACGCGTAGGCTTTAAGAATACCCGGATCATCATCCGAAAATAACTGCAGCGTGACTCACGCTAAACGGGTCTACCGGAGCTTGTGTTTGATACTCCAGCGGTCATGAAACCACTGCCACTGGCCCGGATATTCGCGCACCCAGCTTTCAACCTTGTCGTTGAGCATTTGTGCTGTGGCGGCCACATCGATGTGGCCGTCACCATTGCGGGGAAGCTCGACGGCCGGCTCGATTTCCAGACGGAAACGCCCATTTGGCAATCTGATTGAGCGGGCGGGAAAGACTTCGCAATCGTAGTTGCGCGCCAGTTTGACCAACAGCGGATTTGTCTGGACGTCCTGGTCGAAGAATTTCGTTTTGGCGCCTCTGTGGAATTTCTGATCGACAAGCAGACCGACACCTCCGCCGGCATCCAGAACGCTCGCGAGGCTCCATGAGGCACCCACCTGTGAGGGCACCAGCTGCCCCATATGGGTGCGCCTGGCGGACATCAGGCGCTTGGCGATAAAGGGATTGTTCGGAGGTCTGAACAGGGCGGTGACGTTCAGGCCGTATTTGGCGGCTACAATCGGCAGAAGCTCAAAATTGCCTGTATGGGCGGTGAAGACGATGAAGGGGCGGGGATTGTCGCGCAGGTCAAGGAACACCTCCTTGCCTTGAACGTCAATCATTCCGCCATCACCGGTTTCCAGATCGTGGTCAATCAGTTCTTCAACAAAGATATATTCGGCCATCAGGCTGGCCATATTGCCCCACATATCAAGGGCGATCGCTTCGCGTTCCCTTTCCGGCATATCGGGAAATGCGCGTTTCAGATTGTGCAGGACCAACCGGTGCCGAGCGGTTTTAGGTCCGATCCTGTAGGCCATATTTTCGGTGAAACGGATCGCCTTTTGTGCAGGCACGAGTTTCAAAAGCGCCAGCACGCCAAATATGGCTTGTGCGATGAGCCAGTCCTTCGCTTTGTTCAACCGAAGAACAATGCGCGTTATGAACAGTTTCCCGCGCATCAGTCCATTTTCAGAATGATTTTTCCAAAGACCTTGCGGCCTTCCATGCGCTCCAGCGCGGTGTCGATGTCATCAAGGTCGACCTCTGTGTCGATTACCGGATGAACCAGGCCACTGGCCATCTTCTGCATCGCATCGGCCATGTTTTCCATGCGGCATCCGAAAGAACCGATAAGATGCAATTGCTGCTGAAAAAGCTGCATGAGGTTCATCTGTGTGGAAACGCCCGAGGTCGATCCGCACGTCACCAGCCGCCCGCCGCGTTTCATGCACAGCATAGAGCCGGCCCAGGTATCAGCCCCGACATGCTCGAAGACCACGTCCACTCCCCTTTTCTTCGTCAGTTTTCTGACCACGCCCTCGAAGCGGTCTTCGCGGTAGTTGATCACATGGTCCGCTCCGAGCGCTTTTGCTTTTTCGATCTTGTCATCCGAACCGACCGTGGTGATAACGGTACAGCCATGTTTCCTGGCGAGCTGGATTGCGGCTGATCCAATGCCGGAGCCGCCGGCCTGAACAAGGATCGTTTCACCGGGTTCCAGTTTGGCGTTGTCGAACAGCATGTGTTCCACGGTTCCGAATGTCACCGGAGCCAGGGCTGCGCCGATCGCGTCGACACCGGGAGGGGCGGGGACGAGTAGCCTGGCTGGCAGATTTATTTTTTCCTGGGCAAAACCGTCGACGTGAAAGCCGTAGACACCGGAAACATGTTCACACAGATTATCGCGGCCTTCACGGCAGGGGCGGCATAAACCGCAGGTCTGGGCGCCGTAGATGGAAACAAGCTGGCCAGGCAGCACGTTTGACACGCCCGGGCCGATTGCTTCAACCTCACCGGAGGCTTCCGCACCGATGACGAGCGGCAGCTTGCGTTTGGCAAAGGCCATGCCGCGCCAGCCCCAGACATCTATGTGATTGAGCGCCACCGCCCTGATCCGCAGCGTCACCTCTCCGGCCATCGGGGCAGGCGGTTCCGCCACGTCCCTCAGCTCCAGCTTACGGTCTTCGATGAGCTGCAATGCGCGCATGATCGTGCGGTGTCCTTGCTGTTCGCAGAGATTGTCGAATCTGGTGTCCAGAGCCGTTTAGGCCGGTTCCGCGGTCATGACAAGACATGCATTCTGTCCGCCGAAGCCGAAAGAGTTGGACAAAACCGACGTTACGGCGTGATTGCGCTTCACATTCGGAACCACATCCAGCTCAATCGTAGTGTCGGGATTTTCGTAATTGATGGTCGGCGGCAACGTGCCAGTCTGGATGGTAAGCAGCGAGAAAATCGCTTCAACCGCGCCGGCAGCGGTCAGTGTGTGGCCGATCATCGACTTGTTGGAGGACACGGGGATGCCGGCCAAATGGTCTCCGAATACCGTAGACAGCGACAGATATTCCATCTTGTCGTTTTCCGGCGTCGATGTGCCATGGGCATTGATATAGCCGATGCCCGATGCATCGAGGCCGGCATCGTCCAACGCTGCCTGGATGGTGGCGATCGCCGGGCCACCGTCGGGAGATGAGCGGGTACGGTGGAAGTGGTCTGCCTTTTCGCCATATCCCTGCAGAATACCCAGAATTTTGGCGCCGCGTGCTATGGCGCTTTCGAGCGATTCCAGAACCAGTGCGGCACCACCTTCGGCGATGACGAAGCCGTCGCGGTCCTTTGTGAACGGCTTTGATGCCCTTTCCGGCGGATCGTTCTGGGTCGACAGCGCCGAGAGCAATGAAAACCGGATCAATGCCTCTGCATTCACCGATCCATCAGAGGCAACCGTCAGCGCCCGGTTCGTGCGTCCCTGGCGGATGGCGTCAACACCAAGCTGAATGGCCGTCGCCCCGGAGGCGCAGGCCGTCGACAGCGTTATCGGCAAACCCCTGGTGCCATAAATATCGGCCAGACGTTCAGCAACGCCTCCAAACAGCGCATTCTCGGTAAATTCCTGATGCGATCGTTTGCGCATCACTTCCAGGAAACCGTCATAGGCGTTGTCCTGGTGGCCGGTAAAACCGTCTTCGTCGGCGAGAGAAAACCGCTCGGTCCATTCCACTTCGATCGGCGGGGCTGCGATGAAAAGCGGACCGTTGAAATCGCCGTCAATGGCTGCTTCCGAGACGGCTTCGCGTGTTGCCGCATTGGCGAGCGCGAACGACAGTTCACTTGACATGTCGCGCGTATCCATGAAGTCCACGGTCCCGCAAATACGGGTCGACAGACCTTCGGTGGGAAAACGCGTGATTTTGTGAATGCCGGATGTGCCGCTTGTAAGCGCCCGCCAGTTGTCTTCCTTGCCCTGGCCGAGCGAGGTGACAATTCCCATGCCGGTTACGGCAATAAGCGGGCGGCCGAGGTGATCCTTGTAAGCACTGTTCGTCATATCAGTCTCCCGGTCCGCAATTATTCGCCGCTGAGTGCGGCAAGGCCTTCGCCGTGGACAAACCCTACCGCCGTGACCAGTGCGCCCGTTGGCGGCGTGTTCATTTCAGATTCGTGATCCGCATCAAATCTGGGTGGTTTGGCTGCGGTTTTCAAAGCAAGGGCTGCAAGTGCCACACCGGTGGGGAACTGCGCCTCCATCGCATGGCCAGTCAGCCCGCTGTATCCACGCAAGGCCGCGCTCGACCATTTGTCGGAAATGATCCGGCGCTCGCGATCGCGCAAATCGTGGCTGCCGGAGGCACCTGACATAATGAGCAAATCAGCGCCGTCAGCAACCTGCGAACGGTTGGCCATCTCCTCCAGCCGTTTTTCAAGGCCGCCATTGGCGCGTGATCCGCGGTCACCCTCAACCGAATCGATGGTCGCATATATCGTTGCGTTGCGTGCTTGCGCGTGCTGCCGCGATTCGAGCACGATGAATGCGGAAGCCGAGCCGGTGATAATACCGCCACCTGGGCCGTTTCTCGACCAGAGCGGCCGCCATTCGCCCTGGGCAAGAGACTGAATGCCCTCATATAGGATGTGCATGTCAGGGCGCTCAGCATTGAAGGCGCCGCCGACGAGCGCGTGGGTGGACTGACCCGCCCGGATGCGTTCGAATGCGGTCGAAATAGCGGAAATGCCGGCGCTTTCCTCACCCATGAATGTCTTTGATGAGCCGGTTACCTTGTGAACGATCGAGATATTGCCGGCGAGCAGGTTGGAAAGCTGCGCCAGAAACAGGGTAGGACGCAACTCGGTTGTAAGTTTCTCGTTGAGAAGAAGGCCCCGGTCATTGCGCGTGGCAGCTTCATTGACAATCAGCGTGTCGACGGAAATGTCGCGTTCGCCTCCGCCGGCGGAGACGATCATATCCATGGATGAGCAGCTTTCCTCGTCCTCCTTCAGGCCGGCATCATCCAGCGCCAGACCGGCGGTAAACACGCCGAGGCGCTGCCAGTTTTCCATTTGGCGCTGGTCTCCGCGCCGCTGGATTTGCGACGACCAGTCGATTTCAGGCATCGGATGTACAGGGTAGGGCGCAAATCGTTCCGTGTCGACAACTGGTTGAGGGGCCTCTGCGGCATTCAGCAGCGCCTCATGAACCTCGCGGCCGACACCATGGCAGCTTACAATGCCGATCCCGGTGATCACGACGTCATTTGGCTTCTTACTCATGATCTAAAAATCCTCACGCGTCGGCGTTGACAGATATGGCGTCCAACAAACCGACTTCGCTGGCCCGCGCCTTAATAAGCTCCGCCAAGCCGCTTGTGTCCGGCTCGCCCGACGCATCGAATCCGACTGTACGGAATTTGAGCTGCGCATTGCAGATTTTCCTGCCGCTGCTCGTGATCCGGGTTTTGGTTACTGCGAAACCCGATCCGTCATGTTCCAGATCGACCGCAATGTCGAGCACCGTTTTCGGCTCTACGAATGTACGCAACTTGGCACCGTCCACCGACATCAGAAACGGCATAGCCGAAAACCCATTGCCCGCCAGCAGCAGAAAGCCGCTGGCCTGGGCCATCGTTTCGATCAACAACACCCCAGGCACCAAAGGTAAATCGGGGAAGTGCCCCTCAAATACCGGGCTCTTTTCAGGAACTGTGGATGTGGCCGCGAGTTTGCCTGCGTGAAGATCAATGCTCTCCACACGGTCAATCATTTGAAAATATTCAAGGAGCATCAGTCACCTGCCTGCCGCTCAACTGGCGGCCGGTTCCGACATGTGCATCAGGCCTTTTCAGCCCGCAATTCGTCGATCTTTGAGCAGAGGTTCTTGAGCACAAAGTACTCTTCGGTCGCGACCTTGCCGTCATTGACTTCCTGTGTCCACTGTTCCAGCGGAATCTTGATGCCGAATTCCTTGTCGATGGCGAAGACGATATCGAGAAAATCGAGACTGTCGATTCCCAAATCGTCGATTGTATGGCTCTCGGGCGTGATGGTATCCCGATCAATTTCGCTCGTCTCAGCGATAATGTCAGCAACTTTGTCGAATGTGGCAGACACGCTCATATCCTTGTGTTCGTCTCATTTGCGGTGAGCTATAGAAAAATCCGGTGCAAAAGCCAATGGTCTCTATACGCTTTCACAGCCGAATACCATGGCTGATTTGTGATTGTGGCATTACTGCCGCAGATTGTGTTTAACCTTATCCGTTGTAAGGGGTGGCGATCTGCTCTATCTGCGGGTGAGCTTGTGCCCGGGAATACAAATATGTCGAATGTCACAAAAGAACAGGTTCTCAAGAAACTTGAGGGCGTCACCCATTCTGCAATCGGTGGAGATGTTGTCAGCAAGGGACTGATATCGGACATCTTCATAGCCGACGGCAAGGTCTATTTTTCCCTTACTGTGCCGGCTGATCTGGCGCAAACGCTGGAGCCGCTGCGTATCGCCGCAGAAGATGCGGTCAAATCGATTGCAGGCGTTAAAGGTGCCATGGTTGCCCTGACAGCGGAAAAGAAGCCGGGTTCGAGCACACCGGCTCCGAGCGCTGCTTCCCAGCAGGCCGCACCGCGGCAGCAGGCGCCAGCCAAGGCTGGAGTTCCGGGTGTTGGCGCGCTTATCGCCGTAGCATCGGGTAAAGGCGGTGTCGGCAAATCGACAACCGCAGTCAACCTGGCGCTTGGTCTGCAGGCGATCGGGCTGAAAGTCGGCATACTCGATGCGGATATATACGGTCCCTCCATGCCACGCCTACTGCGTGTCGGCGGGCGACCCGAGGAGGCTGACAACCGCATGCTCAAGCCGAAAGAGGCTTACGGGCTCAAAGTCATGTCCATGGGCTTCCTCGTTGCAGAAGAAACGCCGATGATCTGGCGCGGACCGATGGTGGTGTCGGCTCTGACACAGATGTTGCGGGAGGTGGATTGGGGCATCCTGGATGTGATCGTAATCGATATGCCGCCCGGAACAGGCGATGCTCAGCTGACTCTGGCTCAGAAGGTGCCGCTTGCGGGGGCGGTGATCGTCTCGACGCCGCAGGATCTTGCGCTGATTGACGCGCGCAAGGGGCTGAACATGTTCAAAAAGGTCGATGTCCCGCTCCTCGGCCTGATCGAGAATATGAGTTATTTTTTGTGCCCGTCCTGCGGTGAGCGGTCCGACATTTTCGGCCATGGCGGCGCACAGGAAGAGGCGGCGCGCATCGGCGTTCCGTTCCTTGGTGCGGTGCCGCTGCATATGGATATCCGTGAAACTTCCGATGCCGGCACACCCGTGGTTGTGGCGCAGCCCGATGGGCCGCATGCGCAGATATTCAAGCAAATGGCCGTGAAGGTCTGCGATCAGATTATGGAAAGCCAGCAGGCGCAGGAATTGGCGGTGCCAAAGATCGTGTTCGAGTGACACATTAAAAAGTACATCCAGATTTAAGTTTCGGGCGGTGGTTTTGGAAATCTCAAACAGCAAGGTTTCCGCCTGCGCGGATTTCCTGTCTCAAAAATTCAAAATTGACCATATGATAAAAAATTTGACCTTGTGAGAAAATCAGGTCAAACTGTACTCAATAAATGGGAGAACAGCCGCCTATGGTGGACCGATCGGTTCGCCGGCGGAAACTGCGAGGAAGGAGGAGCGAATGGCGAGCGAAGTCACGCGTGATGTCACTGGCGGAAGGCTTGAGCAGTCCGAGTATGCGGAGAATTTTTCCGATTATAATCCGCCGCTAAACAGACATGAGGCGGCTGTCGAAGCTGACCGGTGCTATTTCTGCTATGACGCGCCTTGTACGATAGCTTGTCCGACGAGCATCGATATACCGCTCTTCATAAGGCAGATTTCGACTGACAATCCCACGGGTGCGGCCAAAACCATTTTCGAAGAAAACATTCTCGGGGGCATGTGCGCCCGCGTCTGTCCGACGGAGACACTTTGCGAGGAGGCCTGCGTCAGGGAAGCGGCCGAGGGCAAACCCGTCAAGATCGGTCAGTTGCAGCGCTATGCGACTGATACGCTGATGCGCGAAGCGTCTGAACACCCGTTCGAGCGCGCCGAACCGACCGGCAGGAAAATCGCCGTTGTCGGGGCAGGACCGGCCGGTCTTTCCTGTGCGCATCGCCTGGCGCTGCACGGGCACGACGTTACGGTGTTCGAGGCCCGCGAAAAGGCTGGAGGGCTCAGCGAATATGGTATCGCAGCCTATAAATCCGTCAATAATTTTGCCCAGAATGAAGTGCAGTTCATTCTCGACATTGGCGGCATCACGATAGAGACCGGTAAAAAGCTGGGCGCGGATATCACTATTGAAGCGCTTGCATCGCAATATGACGCCGTCTTCCTCGGCATCGGGCTTGCCAATGTCAACGCGCTGGGTCTGGACGGTGAAGATGCGGAAGGATGCGAAGACGCGGTCGAATATATTGCGCGGCTGCGGCAGGCTTCAGACCTTGCCGCACTTCCCGTCGGGCGCCATGTGGTTGTCATCGGCGGCGGAATGACCGCCATTGACGTGGCAACGCAAACAAAGCTGCTGGGCGCCGAAGAGGTGACCATCGCCTACCGCCGCGGCCAGGACGGCATGAACGCCAGTGAATACGAGCAGGAGCTGGCGCAGACCAATGGTGTGACCATTCGGCACTGGCTGCAGCCCAAGGCACTGGTCCTCCACGGCAACGGATCGGTTGCCGGTATTGAGCTGGAATATACCAGCCAATCCAACGGCACGCTGTCCGGAACCGGAGAAACCATCACCTTGAAAGCAGATCAGGTTTTCAAGGCAATCGGCCAGAAATTTGAAAGCCACCCGTTGACCGGAAGCAGTCTTGACCTTGATGGCGGGCGGATAAAAACTGACGAAAACCGTAAGACCAATCTGAACAATGTTTGGGCTGGCGGCGACTGCGTCAGAAGCGGCGAGGATCTGACGGTTGTTTCCGTGGAGGACGGAAAGATCGCCGCCGAATCCATCCACGCAACCCTATCAGCATAGGCTCGGGAGGGCATTATGGCAGACATTTCAACGAATTTTCTGGGCATCAATTCACCCAATCCGTTCTGGCTGGCTTCTGCACCCCCGACCGACAAGGCCTATAATGTCGATCGCGCCTTCGAAGCCGGCTGGGGTGGCGTTGTGTGGAAGACGCTGGGTGAAGCGGGCCCGCCAGTCGTCAATGTGAACGGACCGCGTTACGGCGCGATCCACGGTCCGGACCGACGGCTGCTCGGTCTCAACAATATCGAGCTGATTACGGATCGCGACCTCGAGGTCAACCTGAGGGATATCATCGATGTCAAGAAGCGCTGGCCTGACCGGGCGATGATCGTCTCGTTGATGGTCCCCTGCGAAGAGGTGTGCTGGAAAGCGATCCTGGAGCGGGTCAACGACACCGGTGCCGACGGAATCGAGCTGAATTTTGGGTGTCCTCACGGTATGAGCGAGCGCGGTATGGGCGCGGCGGTCGGTCAGGTGCCGGAGTATATCGAGATGGTGACACGCTGGTGCAAGGAATTCTCGCACCTGCCGGTGATCGTAAAACTGACACCGAACGTCACCGACGTCCGGTATCCGGCGAGAGCCGCCAAAGCGGGTGGCGCTGATGCCGTTTCCCTGATCAACACCATCAACTCTATCGTTTCGGTCGATCTCGACAATTTCGCGCCGGTGCCGACCATCGATGGCAAGGGCTCGCATGGCGGCTATTGCGGTCCGGCGGTCAAGCCGATTGCAATGCACATGGTGGCGGAAATCGCGCGTGATTCCTCTACAAAGGGCCTTCCGATCTCCGGAATCGGCGGTATCAACACGTGGCGCGATGCTGCCGAATTCATTGCCCTTGGCTGTGGAACCGTTCAGGTCTGCACGGCAGCCATGACCTACGGATTCAAGATCGTTCAGGAAATGGCGGAAGGTCTTTCCGACTGGATGGACGAGCAGGGTTACCGCTCGGTTGCCGAGTTCCAGGGGATGGCTGTGCCAAATGTCTCGGACTGGCAGCACCTCAATTTGAACTATGTCACCAAGGCACGCATCGATCAGGATTCCTGCATCAAATGCGGACGCTGCCATATCGCCTGCGAGGACACGTCGCACCAGGCGATCACCAACATGGTCGATGGCGAGCGGATGTTCGAAGTGATCGATGAGGAGTGCGTCGGCTGCAATCTGTGCGTCAATGTCTGTCCGGTGGAAGACTGCATCACCATGGAGCAGATCGGCGGCATCGACCCACGCACCAAGGCGCCGATCGATCCGGACTATGCCAACTGGACAACACACCCCAACAACCCGACGGCCGCCAAGGAAGCCGCCGAATAGGACTGTTGTGCCGGCTTGTTTTCCGCCCGGACCAGAAATTTCTGGTCCGGGCGCTTTGCCCACGATACGGATGCGCCGGGCTTTCCATCAGGATACAAAGCCCGGCAGGCGTTGCCGGTCCGGCACTTTACAGCGAAGGAAACCCAAATGAGCGAACGCAATGAAGCGTCGTTTCTTGGGGCGAGCGAACTTGCCAGCGGCCGTGAAAAACTGCACGGTCACTTGGCAATGGTGCTCTTCGCTGCCCTGATTTCGGCGTCATTTTCGCTGGGATCGATGGCCATGCCGTATCTCGGCGCGGCCGCGCTTACTTCGCTTCGATTCCTGCTGGCGACCTTGGTGATGGGGACGATTGCTTTCGCGCTCTATCGCAGATTACCAATGCCTGAAACCGCCCCCTGGCGCTTTGTTATTCTGGGCTGCCTGATGGCGGGTTACTTCATCACAATGTTCATCGCACTGAAGATCACCGCCCCGGTTTCGACCAGCGCCGTCTTCACACTTATTCCGCTGATGAGTGCCGCCTTTGGATATCTGTTCCTGCGCCAAACGGTTCGTCCGATTGTTATCCTGAGCCTGATAATTGCCGGTTGCGGTGCGATCTGGGTGATCTTTCGCGGCAATATCAATGCAATTTTGTCTTTCGATCTGGGAGCCGGCGAAGCGATATTCTTTTTTGGCTGCATCTGCCAAGCCGCCTATGCGCCGCTGGTGAAGAAGTTCAATCGGCGCGAACCGGTTGTCCTGACCACCTACTGGACAACGGTTGCGACCTTCATCGCCGTTTCATTGATCGGATCAGGGGAAGTGATTGACACCGATTGGATGTCGCTTCCATCCATCGTCTGGATTGCAGTGTGCTACCTGGCGGTCGTCACGTCAGCCGGCACGTTCTTTCTCTTGCAGTATGCGTCGGTGCGTCTGCCGGCCTCGAAGGTCCTGTCTTACGGATACATGATCCCTGTCTTTGTCATTTTGTATGAGGGGATACTCGGCCATGGCTGGGCGAGCCTTGCGGTTATTGCCGGCGCGATCGTAACGGTGATGGGTCTTGTAGTCGTCGCCTTTGCGCCGGATCTTTAGCTCCGGTCAAATGATTCCGTACAAACAAGATACGCTCTAGCGAACAGGTATGCCCTTTGCATTGCTTGCGTCTGCATCACGGCTTGTGACGCCGTCGACCAGGACGAAGGCGATGATGCAGGTCTGCGTGCCGCGATTGGCCCAGGCGTGGTTTGTGCCGCGCTGTATGACGATATCGCCGGCCTTCAGATGCACTTCGCTGTCGTCGAGCAGCATGTCGATTTCGCCCTGCAGGATGATGGCATAATCGACAGAGTCTGTGCGATGCATGTAGGGATGGCGCGCGCCTTCGACGACATTAGCACCGGCCCCCATGTCGGCAAATGCAGCTTTGCCGTCTATCTTGGCCATGACCTCGGGATCTTCCGGGCCGAATTCGACGCAGCGGAAGACTGAGCCGCCACCCGGCGGGTGCAGGACAAAGTCGCCCTTGCAGGTCTCTTCCGGGCCGTCATATTCGGCCGGCGTCCCGTCGGAAATCCAGAAATTGGTCAACCTTACGCCGGGACGGTTTTCCCGCTCCAGAAGATGCGTCGCATCTGCATCGGAAACGACGACCGCGACGCCTTTTTCATCGTGTCCGGTCACAACGCGCCTGAATGTCTTTGCCATTTTGGTTCCTCAGATATGCTGGCTGGTTTGTGTGCGAAAGCGTTCCAGGGCGAAAAGTACAATGAGAAGGCCGGTACCGATCATTGCTGTTACCAGGCCCTGGAAGAGGAGCATCGCCCCGGCAATGCCGGCGACGATCCTGTGAGGCCACGACAAAGGCCGCGTGAAGCAGCCTGTGATGGCCGTAGCAATTGCAAATGTCCCCGCGCAGGCGGTCACGACCGCAAGACCGTTTTCCATCGCGGTTCCCTGCAGCAGCAGTCCGGGACCAAAGCAGAAGGCAAACGGCAACAAGTAACTCGTCAAGCCGTAGGACGCTGCGGTCCAGCCAACCTTGTTGATATCCGATCCTGCTATTCCCGCCGCCACATAGGCGGCAAGCGCCACGGGCGGTGTTATCGTCGAAATGCAACCGTAGTAGAAAACGAAAAAATGCGCGGTCAGCATCGGCATGCCGAGTTTGACGAGGGCAGGGGCGACAACCGTTGCCAGGATGAGATAGGCCGCGGTTGTCGGAAGGCCCATGCCCAAAATGATTGCCGCGACCATGGTTAGCAGCAATGCCAGCCAGAGCGTGCCGCCGGAGGCCAGATCGATGAGAATGGCAATCTTCGGTCCGAGACCGCTGATCGCCAGGGTCCCCGATATGATGCCGGCCGCTGCGCAAGCCGCCGATATCGGCGCAACGTTGCGGGCGCCGCCGGCGATGCCTTCTGCCAGCCGCCGGATGAAAGCGAGGTTGAAATCACGCGTCCACACAAGTTCGCTCACGACCAGAAACACGATTGCCCAGAATGACGCCTTGAACGGCGAGTAGCCGGTCAGCATCAGACCCAGAAGCAGTGCGAAGGTGGCGATAAATCGCGATCCGTCGAGAATGACCTGCCAAGTGGATCGGGTGTCTTTGCTGTCTTCAGCGGTCGGCTTTATGTCGATTTTGACAGCCTGCAAGTGCACGATAAAGAAGATCGAGCCGAAGAACAGAAGCGCCGGCAACAGCCCGACCCCCATGATCTCGACATAGGGAACGCCGACGATTTCGGCCATCAGAAACGCGGCTGCACCCATCACCGGAGGCATCATCTGCCCGCCGGTGGAGACAACGGCCTCGATGGCGCCTGCCTGATGCGGCGCATAGCCCTCACGCTTCATCATCGGGATGGTGAGCGTGCCGGTGACCGCGACATTGCCGGCAGCTGAGCCGGAAATCATGCCGATGAGGGTTGAGAAAAGAACAGCCGTTTTGGCCCCAGCCGCCCGCGTTCCGTATGTCAGTCGCCGAGACAGTTCAAAAAAGAAATCGCCGGCACCGAACGTCGACAGCAGCGAACCGAAAATAGTGAAGATGATGATGTAGGTCGCGGCGACGCCGATCGGAATGCCGTAGACGCCTTGTGTGTCGGTGGTCAGAAATACTACGATGCGCTCAAAACTGTATCCACGGCTGTTGAGCAGACCCGGCAGATAAGGGCTGACGAACGGATAGACAAAGAAGATCAGTGTTATCGCCGCCAGAATTGCACCGACACCGCGGCGCGCGGCCTCGAACACGACGATCACAATGATCGCACCGGCGTAAAAGTCGCCGGGTTCGGTCAATCCTCCGCTGAACGCGATCGCCTTCCAGCGCGACAACAACCAGACGCTAGCTCCGACCATGGCGACGATGAGAACCACCGAAATCCAGCGATCCGCTGGCGTTCCCGCCCGTGATTTTGTCAGCGGGCGGTCAAGGAAGAGCAGGCTGAAAGCAAGCATGAGATGGGTCAGCCGCATTTCCATGGTGGAGACCGCGACAACGCCCGATACCAACACCAGATGATAAAGGCCGAGACCCAGCGCAACCGCACCGATGAGCGATTTTTTCGTCAGATAATGACGCAGGTGATGCGCTTCCGTCATGCTGTTGGCTCACTATGTCCCCGAAATGGCACGGTCACCACCATGCCATCTCACAGAAGGGAACGTCTACTTGTTGAAGTAGCGGGCAGCGCCTTCATGCAGCGGTATTGCCAGGTTCTTCGAATCATCCGGATTGATCTGACGGGCATTGGCGTTTTCCGCCTTGAACTCGTCGAGATTGTCGAAAACCGATGAAGCGATCGCGTGGACCTTGTCGGCGTCCATATCGGACGGCACGATCAACATGTTGTTGACCCCGATGACCGCACCGGGTGCATCGGTGCCGTAAACGTCAGCCGGTATTTCGACGGCCTTGAAAGCAGCGTTCTTGCCCAGTGCTTCACCAAGCTTTCCGGGAGAAAACTCGATAAAACGCAGCTTGTTGCCGGCACCAGCCTGCATCACCGCCGATGCCGGATAACCGGACAGGGCAAACGCCGCGTCAACATTGCCATCGGATAACTGGCTGAAACCATCGGCATAGGACAGGAAGCTCGGAGTGAAATCGTCGAGTGTCATACCGTGCAACGGCAGCAGGAAGTTCATGAAGCCGAGCGTTCCGCCGCCCGCCGGGCCGATGGCGACGCGTTTGCCCTTGATGTCCTCGAAACTCTTGATGTCGGAGCCTTCCAGCACGATCATGTGCAGGACGCTCGGATGCAGTGCCGCGACGGCTTTGATGTCGATTGCGCCGCTCTTGTAGGGGCCGACACCCTTGATCGCCAGAACCGCCAGATTGTTGTTGGTTATAGCAATGTCGACCTCGCCACTGCCGACAAGCCGCGGATTTTGCACCGAGCCGCCGGTGACGACCGGAACCATGGTCATATCATTACCGGCATATTTGTTGACGAGGTTCGAGATCCCCTGACCGATGGGATAGAACGCACCGCCCAGGCTCGCGGTTCCAATGCGCAATTCCTCGGCTGTAGCCGCAACCGTGCTGGCAAACAGCGCGGTTGCAATGCAAATCGAAACGATGGTTTTTTGCATAATTTCTCCTCCCAAGAACGTTCTGTTGCTCTCAATATATATTATGTGAGTTTCACAAAAAAAATCGGTAAAAAAAACACATACCCGTTATCAAGTTTGGTTATCGGAGGTATTGGATATCACCGTAAGCACCCGGTGGCCGTAATTGATTGCTTGGTTGTGGTGCAAATTGCGGTCCGCAACCGCGGCGTCGAACTATGCCGCAGAACCGGTTTGGCAGGACCATGTTGACTGGGGCCGGCGGGGACCCGTTCTAGACGTTGTGGCGTGGTCTGATTCCATTCAACAGAATGTTCAGTATGGAATCTGCCGCATCGTCAAAGAAGTCGCCGTTTGTCGTTTCTTCAGGCAGCACTGCACGCACCTGCACATCGAAATCGGCATAATGCTGGGTGGTTGCCCAGATCATGAAAATCAGATGATAGGGATCGACGGGCGCCAGCTTTCCCTGGCTGATCCATAGTTTGATGACACCGGCCTTTTCATCCACAAGACGTTTGAGATTCGTCTTCAGGAATTCCTGAATGGCAGGAGCACCGTGAAGGATTTCATTGGCAAACAACCTGGAACTTTCCGGCCTCAGGGCTGACAGTTTCATTTTGTGTACGGTGTATTTTCTCAACTCCTCGATCGGGTCGCCATCCGGATCGATGTCGCGAAAAGGGGTGAGCCAGTCTTCAAGCGTGTTTTCCAGAACGGTGACGTAGATGTCTTCCTTGCGGGGAAAATAGTAAAGCAGATTGGGCTTTGACATGCCGGCTTTTTCGGCAATCTGGTCGATAGTCGATCCACGGAATCCATAAGTGGAAAACACTTCCAGAGCGGCATCGAGGATGATGCCGCGATTGATGCCCTGAATTCTTGTCCGCTTATTGTTGGAACTTGCCATGTATTATTTGCTTCGTTTTTGACCTCGGCCGGGCGCCGATTATTCGAGCCATAAGGGATGCAACAGCTTTAAGCCGTGTGCAAGCCCCTTATATTTGCGATAATAGCCCTTGACCGCCTCCGGCTGCTCTTCTAGCCTACATTTTGACCATTCAGTCAAGTTTTTTGATTTGCTGATCATGGCGACCCAAAAGCATCCGGCGAGTGCGCCGCCGTTTTGAGAGGTTTCGGTAATGAATGCTCCGGTGACACCCAACAATCTTGATGCGTTCTGGATGCCGTTCACGGCCAATCGTCAGTTCAAGAAAAGCCCGCGTATGTTTGTCGGCGCCGACCGCATGCATTACACCACCGCCGAGGGCAACAAGGTTCTCGACGGCACGGCAGGGCTGTGGTGTTGCAATGCCGGTCACAATCGTCCGAAGATCGTTGAAGCGATCCAGAAACAGGCCGCCGAACTTGACTATGCGCCGGCCTTTCAGATGGGCCATCCAAAAGCCTTCGAGCTTGCTTCAAAGCTTGTACAGCTGACACCGACCGGTCTCGACCATGTCATGTTCACCAATTCCGGTTCGGAATCGGTCGACACGGCGCTCAAGACGGCGCTTGCCTATCACCGCGTCAAGGGCGATGGCTCCAGATTCAGGCTGATCGGGCGCGAACGCGGCTATCACGGCGTCAATTTCGGCGGCATTTCGGTTGGCGGTATTGTGCCGAACCGCAAAATGTTCGGCACCCTGCTGACCGGTGTCGATCATCTGCGCCACACCCACGATCTCGAGAAAAACGCATTCACCAAGCTGCAGCCGGAATATGGGGTTGAGCTTGCTAATGATCTCGAACGCATTGTCGCGCTGCACGACGCCTCGACAATTGCTGCAGTGATCGTGGAGCCCGTCGCCGGTTCCACGGGGGTTCTGCTGCCGCCGAAGGGGTATCTAGAAAAGCTGCGCGCAATTTGCGACCAGCACGGCATCCTGTTGATTTTCGACGAGGTCATTACCGGCTTTGGCCGCCTTGGAACGCCTTTCGCACCGGACTATTTCGGTGTTGTACCGGACATCATCGTGACCGCCAAAGGACTGACCAACGGTGTCATTCCGATGGGTGCGGTATTCGTGAAAAAGGAAATTCACGATGCCTTCATGAACGGCCCGGAACATATGATCGAGTTCTTCCACGGCTATACCTATTCCGGCAATCCGATGGCGTCCGCCGCCGGGCTTGCGACACTGGAGACCTACAAGGAAGACGGGCTTTTGACCCGCGGCGGCGAGCTTGCTCCTTACTGGGAAGAGGCGCTGCATTCGCTCAAGGGACTGCCGCACGTCATCGATATCCGCAATATCGGCCTGATCGGGGCGATTGAGCTCGAGCCAATTGCGGGCGAGTCTACGCGCCGCGCCTTTTCGGCTTTCCTGGATGCCTACAACAAGGGACTTCTGATCCGAACGACAGGTGACATCATCGCGCTTTCTCCGCCGCTGATCATCGAGAAGAGCGAGATCGACTTCATTGTTGAAACGCTCGGCGACGTTCTGAAATCGCTGAACTAATACTGATACGCGTAACCTAGGAGGACACCGATGACGCTAACTGGAAACATGAGGATCAACGGTGACCGCCTGTGGGACGCACTTATGGAAATGGCCAAGATCGGGCCGGGCGTGCGAGGCGGCAACAACCGTCAGACGCTGACGGACGAAGACGGCGAAGGCCGCAAGCTTTTCCAGAAATGGTGTGAAGATGCCGGCATGACGATGGGCGTCGACCAGATGGGCGATATGTTCTTCCGCCGCGAGGGAACCGACCCTGACGCACTGCCGGTCTACGTCGGCAGCCATCTCGACACGCAGCCGACCGGCGGGAAATATGACGGCGTTCTCGGTGTTTTGGGCGGTCTCGAAATCGTCCGCACACTCAACGATCTCAACGTCAAGACCAAACGCCCGATCGTCGTCACCAATTTTACCAACGAAGAGGGCACACGCTTCGCCCCTGCAATGCTTGCGTCGGGCGTGTTCGCCGGCATGCACGAGCAGGAATGGGCCTATGGGCGCGAGGATGCGGAAGGTAAAAAGTTCGGCGATGAACTCGTGCGGATCGGCTGGCGCGGCGAAGAAGAAGTCGGCGCGCGAAAGATGCGCGCCTTTTTCGAGCTGCATATTGAACAGGGGCCGATCCTCGAAGCCGAAGACAAGGATATCGGCGTCGTAACCCACGGACAGGGGCTCTGGTGGCTGCAGATCACACTGACCGGCAAGGAAAGCCACACCGGATCGACACCCATGCCGATGCGCAAAAATGCCGGCCTCGGCATGGCGCGCATTACCCAACTCGTGCATGAAATCGCCATGAGCCATCAGCCGGGGGCTGTCGGGGCAATTGGTCATTGCGATGTCTATCCGAATTCCCGCAATGTCATTCCCGGCAAGGTGGTGTTTACGGTCGATATCCGCTCGCCGCATCAGGATGTGCTGGACAGTATGAAGGCACGGCTGGAGACGGAGGCGCCGAAGATTGCCAAGGAACTGGGTCTGGGATTCGAGATCGAGGAAGCAGGGCATTTCGACCCTGTTGCCTTTGATGAAAATTGCGTCGCCGCTGTGCGCAATGCCGCCGAGCGGCTCGGTTATTCACACCGCAATCTGGTTTCCGGTGCCGGTCACGATGCCTGCTGGATCAATCGCGTTGCACCGACCGCCATGGTCATGTGCCCGTGTGTCGACGGGCTCAGCCACAATGAGGATGAGGATATTTCGCCCGAATGGGCAAGGGCGGGCGCCGACGTGCTGTTTCATGCCGTCGTCGAAACCGCGGAGATAGTGGAGTAGGGTTATCCTGGCGCACGGCGCCCTGGGAAGTTTGGGAGGAAAAAATGACAAGCACGGTCATCAAGGGCGGGACAATCGTCACCGCCGATCTGACCTATGCGGCGGATGTCCGGGTAGAAAACGGTACCATCACCGAAATCGGCCCGGATCTGAGCGGTGATACCACACTGGATGCGACCGGCTGTTACGTCATGCCGGGCGGTATCGATCCGCATACCCATCTGGAAATGCCCTTCATGGGCACATATTCCAGCGACGATTTCGAAAGCGGAACCCGCGCGGCGCTCGCCGGTGGCACAACGATGGTGGTGGATTTTGCACTGCCATCGCCCGGCCAGTCGCTGCTTGAAGCGCTGCAGATGTGGGATAACAAATCCACGCGCGCCAATTGCGACTACTCTTTCCACATGGCGATCACCTGGTGGGGCGAGCAGGTCTTCAACGAGATGGAACAGGTGGTTCGCGACCGCGGCATCAACACGTTCAAGCATTTCATGGCATACAAAGGCGCGCTGATGGTCGATGACGATGAGATGTTCTCGTCATTCAAGCGCTGTGCTGAACTCGGCGCGTTGCCGCTGGTCCATGCGGAAAACGGCGACGTCGTTGCACAGCTCCAGGCGCAGCTCCTTGCCGAAGGCAATAACGGGCCGGAAGCGCACGCCTATTCGCGGCCAGCCAAGGTTGAGGGCGAGGCGACAAACCGGGCGATCATGATTGCCGATACGGCCGGGGTTCCACTTTATGTTGTGCACACATCGTCGGAACAGGCGCATGAGGCCATCCGCCGTGCGCGGCAGAACGGTATGCGGGTCTACGGCGAGCCGCTCATCCAGCATCTGACGCTGGACGACAGCGAGTACAGGCACCACGACTGGGATCATGCTGCGCGCCGGGTCATGTCGCCGCCTTTCCGCGACAAGAAACACCAGGATTCGCTGTGGCACGGGCTTGCCGCCGGTTCGCTGCAGGTGGTTGCCACCGACCATTGTGCCTTCACCACCGAGCAGAAACGCTTCGGTGTCGGCGACTTCACCAAAATTCCGAACGGCACCGGCGGTCTGGAAGATCGCATGCCGATGCTGTGGACCTACGGCGTCAGCACCGGCCGCTTGACGATGAACGAGTTTGTTGCGGTAACGTCAACGAACATTGCCAAGATATTGAACGTCTACCCGAAAAAGGGCGCCATTCTTGTGGGCTCCGATGCGGACCTCGTGGTTTGGGATCCGAAGCTCGAAAAGACCATTGCTGCCGAAAACCAGCAGTCCGCCATCGACTACAATGTGTTCGAGGGCAAGCACGTCAACGGTCTGCCGCGCTTTACGCTAAGCCGTGGTCTCGTTTCGGTCGAAGACGGTGCGGTCAAGACCCAGGAAGGGCATGGAGAGTTTGTGGCCCGCGAACCCTTCCACGCGGTCAACAAGGCGCTGTCGCAATGGAAAGACGTCACAGCGCCGAGAAAAGTCCAACGCACCGGTATTCCGGCCAGCGGGGTTTAATGCATGGTGTCTGCTTGCGCATTTGACGTTCGGACCGTTAGCGTCGCCGGGATTGCTGCATGAGCGTAGTCATCGATGCCAGTGATCTGGATCTTACCTTCCAGACCAATGACGGCCCCGTTCATGCGCTGTCCAATATCAACCTGCAGATCAACAGCGGGGAGTTCGTGTCGTTTATCGGTCCGTCGGGTTGCGGCAAGACCACTTTACTGCGGGTCATCGCAGATCTGGAAAAACCCACAGGCGGGTCGATTTCCGTTAATGGCGTAACGCCTGAAGAAGCGCGCCTGGCGCGCGCCTATGGCTATGTTTTTCAGGCGGCGGCGCTTTATCCGTGGCGCACCATCGGCGGCAACATTTCCCTGCCGCTTGAGGTGATGGGTTTTGCCAAGGCCGAACGCGCCGCGCGGATCGAAAAGAACCTCGATCTCGTCAACCTTACCGGTTTCGACAAGAAATTCCCCTGGCAACTTTCCGGCGGCATGCAGCAGCGGGCATCGATTGCCAGGGCGCTGTGCTTTGATCCGGATATGCTGTTGATGGACGAACCTTTCGGAGCGCTGGACGAGATCGTTCGCGACCATCTCAACGAACAGTTGCTCAAACTGTGGGCGCAGACGCGCAAGACCGTCGTCTTCGTCACCCATTCGATACCCGAGGCGGTGTTCCTGTCGACGCGGATCGTTGTGATGAGTCCGCGGCCGGGCCGCATTCACGAAGTCATCGACTGCAATCTTGGTGACGACCGGCCGCTCGACATTCGCGAGACGCCGGAATTTCTGGAGATCGCGCAGCAAGTGCGCGTAGGTTTAAGGCAGGGTCACTCCGATGATGATTGACGCAGCAGAATACCCCGGCGAGAGGAGGGCACTCTCATGAAGGAAAGAAGCGGCGCTTCCAGCTTCCTGTATGACCGTGTCCTGCCGGTCACCGCGGTCGTCACTGTCATCATTATGGCCTGGTACGGATTTGCGGTGCTCCTGAATGCACAATTCGAGCGCGATCAGGCGGCGCGCGCGGGGACGGAAATATCAAACTCGCAACTGGTCCAAAACACCCTGTCGCAGAAGCGGCCCGTTCTGCCGGCACCGCATCAGGTGGCAAACGAGATCTGGAAAACCACGGCGCTGAAGAAAATCACCTCGAAACGCAGCCTTGTCTATCACGGCTGGGTCACCATCTCGTCGACGCTGCTTGGTTTCGTCATGGGAACTGGCCTTGGTATATTACTCGCCGTGCTGATCGTGCATTCCAATGTGCTCGACAAGAGCCTGATGCCCTGGATCATAACCAGCCAGACCATTCCCATATTGGCAGTGGCGCCGATGATCATCGTGGTTCTGAATGCGGTCGGGGTCTCGGGTCTGCTGCCCAAGGCGCTGATATCGGCCTATCTGTCGTTCTTTCCGGTGGCCGTCGGCATGGTCAAGGGGCTGCGGTCACCCGATGTGATGCACCTCGATCTGATGCGCACATACAATTCCAGCCAGTCCCAGGTGTTCTGGAAACTGCGCTGGCCATCGGCGGTTCCGTTCCTGTTCACATCCATGAAGGTCGCGGTGGCGATCAGCCTTGTCGGCGCCATCGTCGGCGAGCTGCCGACGGGTGCCGTTGCCGGACTTGGCGCTCGGCTTCTGACCGGCTCCTACTACGGACAAACGATCCAGATCTGGTCGGCGCTGATAGCAGCGGCCGTTCTTGCCGCTATGCTCGTCATGCTGGTCGATCTGTCAGCGCGTGTCGTCATGGGCCGCATGGGGATGGTGCGATGAACGTCGGCTATCTGATCGCAGCGCTGGTATTTTGGGTGGTGGCCTGGCTTGCCAACAGCTGGCTTGTGCGCCTGCGCCCTGCCAACGCGCCGGCGGCCCAATCCATCAATCTGCTCATTCCGGCGATTTTCGGCCTGACACTGATTGTGCTCTGGGAAGGCATTACTGTCGGCTTCAACATCCCCAGCGTATTGCTGCCGGCACCCAGCATGATCTGGGCACGCATAACATCATCCATTCCGATCTTGTGGGCCGACTTTTACCAGACCTACATGAAGGCGGTGCTGGCGGGCTATGCCATGGGTTGTGCTTCGGGATTTTTGGCCGCCGTAATCATCGACCGTGTGCCGTTCCTGCGCAAGGGGCTTCTGCCGGTCGGCAATCTGGTGGCGGCCCTGCCGGTGGTCGGCATTGCGCCGATCATGGTGATGTGGTTCGGCTTCGACTGGCATTCAAAAGCCGCGGTTGTCGTCGTCATGACGTTCTTTCCCATGCTGGTCAATACGGTTGCCGGGTTGGCCGCCAGTGGCGCCATGGAGCGCGATCTGATGCGGACCTACGCCTCCAGCTACTCGCAGACGCTGATCAAGCTGCGGCTTCCTGCCGCCATGCCCTTTATCTTCAATGCACTTAAGATCAATTCAACTTTGGCCCTTATCGGAGCAATCGTCGCCGAATTCTTCGGCACACCGATTGTCGGCATGGGCTTTAGAATTTCAACCGAGGTCGGTCGCATGAATATCGATATGGTCTGGGCTGAAATATTTGTCGCGGCACTAGCAGGATCGCTGTCCTACGGACTTCTTGCCCTGCTCGAACGTGCCGTTACATTCTGGCATCCGTCATACAGACGCTGACAAAACAACAAGACGGAGCCCTAACCAGAGGAGTAACTGAAATGAAGAAAACACTGGCTTTAAGCCTCGGCCTTGCATTGGGGCTCGCATCAAGTGCCGCCTTGGCGGCTGACGAACTTGTTCTGCAGCTCAAATGGGTGACCCAGGCGCAATTCGCAGGCTACTATGTGGCCAAGGACAAGGGCTTTTACAAGGAGGTCGATCTTGACGTCGATATCAAGCCCGGTGGTCCGGACATTGCGCCTGCGCAGGTGATTGCAGGCGGCGGCGCTGATGTGATCATCGACTGGATGCCGTCGGCGCTTGCTTCGCGCGAAAAAGGTGTACCGATCGTCAATATCGCCCAACCTTTCAAACGCTCGGGTATGATGCTCACCTGCTTGAAGGAGAGCGGTATCAAGTCGCCTGAAGATTTCCGTGGCCGTACGCTCGGTGTCTGGTTCTTCGGCAACGAATATCCGTTCCTGTCGTGGATGAGCCAGCTCGGCATTCCGACAGACGGATCGGACGGCGGCGTGACTGTGCTCAAGCAGGGCTTCAATGTTGATCCGCTGCTGCAGAAGCAGGCCGACTGCATCTCGACTATGACGTATAATGAGTACTGGCAGATCATCGATGCGGGCATCTCCGCTGAAGACCTGATCACCTTCAAATATGAAGACCAGGGTGTCGCCACGCTCGAAGACGGCATTTACGTGATGGAAGCCGACCTCGACGACGAGAAAAAAGTCGACATGTTCCAGCGTTTCGTCAAGGCTTCGATGAAAGGCTGGAAATATGCCGAGGAGCATCCGGATGAGGCAGCCGAAATCGTTCTCGAAAATGATGCCACCGGCGCCCAGACCGAAAAGCATCAGAAGCGCATGATGGGTGAAATCGCCAAGTTGACTGCCGGCTCCGACGGCTCTCTCGACAAGGCCGATTACGACCGCACCGTGAAATCGCTGCTTTCCGGAGGCTCTGACCCTGTGATCTCGAAGGAGCCGGAAGGCGCCACGACCGACAAGATCACCGGCAGCATGTAGATTTCTGTCTATGAACTGAAAAAGGGGCCGCGCGGCCCCTTTTTTATGCGGCGTTGTCGGCCTTGATCATGTCGGCGGCCTTTTCGGCGATCATAATTGTGGGCGCGTTTGTATTGCCGCCAATCAGGGTCGGCATGACGGACGCATCGACAACCCTCAGCCCGTCCATACCGTGCACCTTGAGGTGCGGATCGACGACAGCCATGTCGTCGGTGCCCATCTTGCAGCTGCCGACCGGGTGATAGACGGTGTCGGCGCGCTCGCGGATGTCCTCACGCAGAGCCTCATCGCTCAGGCCCGAATAGGGATAAACATCGCTCTTGCGATAGGATTCCAGTGCCGGAGCCTCGAGGATCTGCCGTGTCATCTTCAATCCGGCCAAAAGCGTGTCTTCGTCCCGGCTGTCGGAGAGGAATTTCGGATCGATGCGCGGCGCTTTCATCGGATCGGCGTCAACAAGGCCCACTTCGCCGCGCGAATGGGGGCGAAGAACGCACACATGGCATGAATAGCCGTGACCGAGATGCATGGTGCGATTGTGATTGTCGACGACACCGATAACAAAGTGCAGCTGAATGTCAGGCCGCGCAAAAGACGCATCGGTCTTGAGGAATGCGCCGGCTTCGGCAATGGGCGACGCCAACATGCCGTTTCCCGTGCGATACCAGTCGATCGCGGCGGCAATCTGCTTGTCGAGACGCTTTGGCGTGATGCCCAGCATGTCCCAGGAGTGGCTCTTGCTGGCAAAAATGTAGTCGATATGGTCCTGCAGGTTTTTGCCGACGCCCGGAAGTTCGTGCACCGGCTCGATTGCGTAGCCGTGCAGTTCGTCCACCGGGCCGATGCCGGAAAGCTGCAGCAGTTGCGGTGAGTTGAATGTGCCCCCACACAATAGAACTTCGCGTTGGGCCCTGACCTCGTGCTCCTTTCTGCCTTTACGGTAGGCGACGCCGACGGCGAGTTTGCCCTCGACGATGATCTGCGTCGCCTGCGCATTGGCGATAACGGTCAGGTTCGCGCGGGTTTCGTGCGGATGGACATAGGCCGCCGCAGTCGAGCAGCGCTCGCCGTTTCTGGCACCGCCGTGGAACTGTGTCACCTGATAGAGGCCGACGCCTTCCTGCTCGGTGCCATTGAAGTCCTCGACCTGGGCATGCTGGCACTGCTGCGATGCCTCGATAAAAGCCCGGCTTATGGGTCTCGGCGAGCGCTGGTTCGAGACCTGCAGAGGACCGTCCGTTCCATGCAGATTATCGCGGCCGCGTTCGTTGTTTTCGGATTTGCGGAAGTAGGGGAGGACTTCGTCGAACGACCAGCCTTCGCACCCAAGTTCGGCCCAATCGTCGTAATCCGATCGATGGCCGCGGACATATAGCATTGCATTGATGGCGCTGGAGCCGCCAAGCGTCTTGCCGCGCGGCTGATAGCCGCAGCGCCCGTTCAATCCGGGCTGAGGCACTGTCTCGAGTGCCCAGTTGTTGATCTTGAGGGGCCAGCCCGACAAGGTCGCCGCTGTTCCGACGGGCATGCGGATAAGCAAGCCTTTGCCGTCGCCGCCTGCTTCGAGAAGACAGACGGATGTTTCAGGGTCTTCGCTGAGCCTGCCGGCCAGAACTGATCCGGCCGATCCGCCGCCCACAATAATATAATCGTACATGCACGCTTACCTCCGCTGTAAGAAGGCGTTGTTCCACACACCTTTTCACACGCCGCCCAAGACATTTACAATTAGCACATTTCAATCTAAAAAAAACAGAATGATCGGTCTTGTTCTAATTTCGTTTCTCATAACTACGGCAAATCTCTGGCATATGGCGGTCATTTCATATTGCAGTGTGTTTCAGTTTTGCCCGTTACCCATGCGGAGCAGTAGGGTGGACATGACGGGATATGCGGCAACGTTTCTTGAGTTGTCGACGGAAGGATTTCAGGAATGAGAAGATTTATCTGGGGAATAGTATGCGGCATTCTCATTTCGGTCGGGATTGCGGGCGGCGGCGTTTATTATCTGCTTAATCCGGCTGGGTCGGATGGCGGGCAGGCGCGGACATTTGCGCCGGCTTCGACAAATACAGCAAACCCCAGTCTTGAAAAGCACACGGAGATTTTCGAACGCGGTTTCGAAGAAATCATCCCGGGTGTTCACCTGGCCATCGGATACGGTCTTGCCAATGTCATCATCATCGAAGCGCCCGACGGCCTAATCATGGTTGATGCTCTTGAAAGCATGGACGCGGCTGAAGGCTTGCTCCCCGAAATCAGGGCCCTGCGCGATAAAACGGGCAAGGACATTTCCGATATCGTCTATTCGCACAACCATGCCGACCATGTCTTTGGCGCGGGTGTGTTTACCGACGATCAGGAAGCACCGGTTCGTATCTGGGCGCACCAGGAAACGGAAGCGCGCGTACACGAGGTGATCAATGTTCTGCGGCCAATCATCTACGCGCGGTCGATGCGCCAGTTCGGCACATTCCTGATCTCAACGGAGTTCGAAAATGCCGGTATCGGTCCATTCCTTCTGGCGAATGATGCAACCCGGATCGATTTTGAAGCCACTACAAACCCGATCAGCGAAAAGGAAGTGCATCTGCAGATAGCCGGGGAGAACGTCATCATAAAGGAAGCAATCGGCGAAACGCCCGATCAGCTGATGATCTATCTGCCGGACCGAAAGCTGCTGCTGCCGGCCGACAATTATTACCATGCCTTCCCGAACCTCTACGCCATTCGCGGAACACCCTATCGGGACGTGCTTGAGTGGTCGAAGAGCATCGACCGCATGATCGAGATGGATGCGGAAGTGATGATCCCGCAGCATTCGCGTCCCGTCCTCGGCGCCGATGAGATCAAAAAACGTTTGACCGATTATCGTGATGCCATTCAGTTCGTGCACGATCAGACCATCCGCCGGATCAACAAGGGCATGACCCCGGATCAAATCGTGGCTGATCTTGAGTTGCCGCCCCATCTGGCCAATGCGCCGCACCTTCAGCCCTTCTACGGTCGTGTAGACTGGGCGGCCCGGGCTGTCTTTTCCGGGTATCTGGGGTGGTTTTCCGGCGACCCGAAGGATCTTCTGCCGCCATCAGAGGAGCGCCAGGGAGACCTGATTGTTGAACTCGCCGGCGGTGTGGAAAACGTCAAGCGCGAGATCAAGAAGGCAATGGACCGCGGTGAGCCCGAATGGGCGCTGGTGCTTGCCTCGCACCTGAGAAGTACCGGCGACGAACAGGCGGCAGATATGCGTGCCGACGCTCTGACGGCGCTGGGAGAACGCGAGATTTCGGCGACCGGCCGCAACTATTTCCTCACCTCAGCCGCGGAGGCGCGTGGTTTCGAGATACCCGCGATCAAGACATGGGTAACGCCGCAGGAAAATCTCGATGGCTTTCCGGTCAGACCATATCTTGAGTTCCTGCAGGTCTCGTTGAAGGCGGAAGACACGCTCGACATCGAAATTGCCTATTGTTTCACGTTCAGCGAACCGGATCAGGACTACACACTTCGCATCAGGCGCGGTGTCGCGCTTTTGACCGAGGAACTTGCCGGCGACTGCATCGGAACCGTTTCCATTCCTGCCTCGACGTTCAAGGCACTCGGCGCCAAACATACCAACCCGGCGGCCGCAATAGCGTCAGGAGACATGGTCGTTGCCGATGGACTGACGGGTTTCATCGAATTTATGGGATATTTCGACACACCGTGAGGTCACACCGAAACCGAATGCCGCGCGGCTCCGTTTGACAGGTAGCGGTCGAATTCAGCCGCTATTGTGCGCACATAGGGCCGCCCGGCTTCCGGTATCGAATAGGCGTCCGGTTCCTTTATGAACAGTCCGTCCTTATCCGTCTGTGCAATCATTTCGGCTTCCTCGAGTACGGTCGTGGCGGATGCGCCGAACCGGGCGATGCAGTCAGCGACCGAGAAACGGAAGTCGCACATCAGCCGCTCAATGATCCAGCCGCGCATGTGATCGTCTTCGGAAAGTTCGAGCCCGCGCACGGTGGCCAGCCCGCTGTTCGTATCGGCACGCCGCTGGTAATCGTGGGTTGAGGGCGTGTTTTGCACGTAGCCCTGCGGCAAACGGCTGATTGACGAGGCTCCCAATCCGATCAACGCATCCGCGTTGTCGGTTGTGTAACCCTGAAAATTCCGGTTGAGGCCGCCGCTCTGTTCGGCGCGGCTCAATTCGTCATGTCGCAGGGCGAAATGGTCCATACCAATGCGATGATAACCGGCGGCGACCAGCCGCGCTGCTGCGTGATTTGCCTGATGGAAGCGTTCGACGACACCCGGCAGGACGGTCTCATCGATCATTTTCTGGTGTTTCTTGATCCAGGGAACATGGGCATAGCCGAACAGCGCAATCCTGTCAGGTGCAAGCGAAACGGTACTGTCGACTGTGTCATTAACGGTTTCGAGTGTCTGGTGGGGCAGGCCGTAGAGCATGTCGAGATTGACTGATCGCACACCGCGTTTGCGCATGGCTTCAACCACGTCGCGTGTCTGTTCGAATGTCTGTGGCCGGTTGATCGACTGCTGTACCTTTGGGTCAAAATCCTGCACGCCGAGGCTGGCGCGGGTGACGCCAAAATCAGCCATGGCGTCGTATTTTTCCTCATTGAGATCATTCGGATCCATCTCGATGCTGATTTCAGCATTTTCGGCCAGGTCGAAATGGGCTCTGATCTTTTTTCCAAGGGCGGCGAAATCGGATGGAGCAAGCATTGTCGGCGAGCCGCCACCGAGATGAACAGCGGTGACCCTGGATCGCGTTGCGACGAGATTTCCCACGGAAGATATTTCTTTATAAAGCGATTCAAGATAACGCTCTATCGGTTTGTATTTATTAGTTTGTTTTGTAGTGCATCCGCAAAACCAACACAGGCGGTCACAAAACGGAATGTGGAAATAGAGCGACACGGTGCTGCCACCGGCAAGTGACTGCAACCATCCGCTATAGTGTTCAGAGCCGATATCCTGATGAAAATGTGGTGCGGTCGGATAGCTTGTATAACGGGGCGTCGGCCTCTCAAGCCTTTCAGTCAGGATTGGCTGCATGTTGAGGGCTCCGACCGAACCGGACCGTGCGTTTTCATGGATGTTGGAACGTTGTGCGGTATCGGGTTTGGAATTCAGCATGCCTATTTCCTTAAAGCAGGTATGCCGCTTTCAGTTTGATCTTTGTCAAAGATGGATCAATTTACAGCAAACCGGCAGGAACCCTCCGGGCAGAGCGCTGTGCTTTGGTTTTCCGGGATTCTGGGCGTAATTGACGCCGGAATCCATCTGTGCGGAGACAATAGGTCGCATTCCAGTCGGAAGTGTATTAGTTAAATGCATAACCGGAAGGCAACAAAACCGGACATGAAATGAGCGAAGAGCGCAGGGATATACACAACTCCGAAATGCCCGCATTGTGCCAGGCTTGTGAAGCCAGGCACCACGGGCTTTGCGGAACGCTGATGCCCGGCGAACTCATAAAGCTCAATAAGATCGCCAGCCGCAAGGAGGTCAAGCCCGGAACAACGCTCGTGGCCGACAGCGAGCCGGTCACGCATTATTCAAATATCCTGTCCGGTGTGGTCAAATTGACCAAAATCCTGGCTGACGGGCGCCAGCAGATTGTCGGACTGCAGTTTGCATCGGATTTTCTCGGCCGGCCGTTCAAATCCGAAAGCAACACAAATGCCGAGGCCGCGACGACGGTGCGCCTGTGCACGTTTCCGCGCAATGCGATCGAGCGCATGATCGAGGGCAGCTCGTCGCTGGAACACAGGTTGCTGCAGCAAACACTGGAAGAACTGGACGAGGCGAGGGGATGGATGGTGACCCTCGGCCGAAAGACAGCGGGCGAAAAGGTCTCAAGCTTTCTCTATCTTATCGCCACACATATCGATCCGACATCAGATGATACCGAGGGTGTTGTATTCGAACTTCCACTGACAAGGGCAGATATCGCCGATTTCCTAGGTCTTACGATCGAGACGGTCAGCCGCCAGATGACCAAATTGCGCAAGGACGGCGTCATCGAAATCGAGAACAATCGCCACGTCACCGTGCCGGATCTCGAACGGCTTGCCCATCGCGCCAGTGTTTAGACCGGCCTGAGAATTCTACCCCGTCACCAAATCATCCCGCCCGTCCGTAGCCGCCTGCCGCATGAGGCGCAGGAGATGTTCGTGCTCGAAGGCGATGTGGCGCCTTAATGCTTCGAAGAAGCCGCGCAGCATGTATCCTATTGCCTCGGGATTTTTCGGCGCTTTTCCGGTGCCCAGCTCATACAGGGCGTCGGCGAGTTCTTCGGCAAAACACTCGTCCTCGCAGTGCTCGTATTGCAGCCTAGTAACGGTCGCTTCAATGGCTGGCGTTGAGCCCAGCCGCTCGATGGCCAGGGGATAAAGGATGTCTTCCTCGAACCGGTGAATATTGCGGATGAGCGGAAGCAGATCGCCGCCAAGCTTACTGCAGGTCTCACGGCTGATTTGCCCCGGAATGGAGTCGGCGATCTGTTCGAGCATATCGCACAGGGTGAGTTGGGTGACGTGCGCCTTTTCAAGGGCGACAAGCGGATCGCCATCTGGTGACGAAAAAAAAAGCTTGGCTTCGGCGATCAAATCCAAACCTGCAAGCTGATGCATTACAGTCTCCCTGATGCCACTATCATGACATGCATCCGGAGGTTAAGATCGCGGGTAGTTGTCGGTGAAAAGGTATCCAACATGGTCAAAAAAATTGCGTCAATCTGTCAACAGCTGCATTGATCGAGATCAATGAAAATGCATGCATATTTTGGAATAAGTCGGCAAAGTTGACGGGACTAAAAATCCTGCTGAAATAATTCTGCTGCCTAGTTGGGGGTTATCCATGAGATTTGGTGTTGAAACCGTTGCAGTCGGGATCGGAGCGTTTCTGGCTCTTCTCGGTGCGGCGTTTGCACGGGACAGCCAGTTTGAAGCCCATATGTGGGTGCTGTTTTTCGTATTACTGGTGTCAGTCGTTGTCATGCTTCGTACCGCGACATTCAAAACGGCTGGAACGAAGCAGGCGGATACTTCCGGCTATTTTGACGAGGTCGTCAAATACGGAGCCGTGGCGACGATGTTCTGGGGCATTGTCGGTTTTCTGGTCGGCGTTGTGGTCGCAGCGCAGCTGGCATTTCCGGATCTCAACATCGAGCCGTGGTTCAACTTCGGCAGAATGCGACCGCTACATACCTCGGCGGTGATCTTCGCATTCGGCGGCAACGCGCTGCTGGCGACATCGTTTTATGTCGTTCAGCGCACAACGCGTGCGCGTCTTTGGGGTGGCAATGCCGCATGGTTCGTGTTCTGGGGCTACCAGCTTTTCATCGTCATGGCGGCAACCGGTTATCTGCTGGGAATCACGCAGAGCCGCGAATACGCTGAGCCTGAGTGGTATGTCGATCTGTGGCTGACGGTCGTCTGGGTCGTTTACCTGCTGGTCTTTCTCGCCACGCTGATCAAGCGCAAGGAGCCGCATATCTATGTGGCGAACTGGTTTTACCTCGCTTTCATCGTGACGATCGCCATGCTGCACGTCGTCAACAATCTGGCGGTACCGGTCACGTTCCTCGGGGCCAAGAGCTATTCGGCCTTTGCCGGCGTTCAGGACGCGCTGACACAATGGTGGTACGGCCATAATGCGGTGGGTTTCTTCCTGACCGCGGGTTTTTTGGGAATGATGTACTACTTCATTCCCAAGCAGGTCGGCCGTCCGGTCTATTCCTACCGGTTGTCGATCATCCACTTCTGGTCGCTGATCTTCCTCTACATCTGGGCAGGACCGCACCATCTTCACTATACGGCTCTGCCCGACTGGGCGCAGACCCTCGGCATGGTGTTTTCGATCATGCTGTGGATGCCGAGCTGGGGCGGCATGATCAACGGCCTGATGACGCTGTCGGGCGCCTGGGACAAGATCCGCACCGATCCGATCGTCCGCATGATGGTCATTTCCGTGGCGTTTTACGGCATGTCCACCTTCGAGGGACCGGTGATGTCCATCAAGGCGGTCAACAGTCTCAGCCACTACACGGACTGGACCATCGGACATGTTCATTCCGGAGCGCTCGGCTGGGTCGGCATGATATCCTTCGGTGCCATCTACTATCTGGTGCCGAAACTGTGGCACCGCCGGCGTCTCTATTCGCTGCGGCTCATAAACTGGCACTTCTGGCTGGCCACACTCGGCATCGTTGTCTACGCCGCCGTCATGTGGGTCGCCGGTATCCAGCAGGGGCTGATGTGGCGCGAATATGACACTCAGGGCTTCCTGGTCTTCTCCTTCGCTGAAAGCTCTGCGGCCATGAAGCCTTACTACATCCTTCGTCTGGTCGGCGGATTCATGTACCTGGCCGGTGGTCTTGTCATGGGCTTCAACATCGTCATGACCATTCTCGGGCGCGAGCGGGAAGAGGCACCCATTCCGGGCAGTCAACCCGTCACGCAGCCGGCAGAATAGGAGGCGGAACAATGTCTATTCTTGATAAGCATCATATCCTTGAAAAGAACGCGACGCTGCTTCTGGTTGCCTCCCTGGTGGTGGTGAGCATTGGCGGTATCGTTGAAATCGCTCCGCTTTTCTATCTGGAAAACACCATCGAAAAGGTCAAAGGCATGCGGCCCTATTCACCGCTCGAGCTGGCCGGCCGCAACATCTATATCCGTGAAGGGTGTTACAACTGTCACAGTCAGATGATCCGGCCGTTTCGGGACGAGGTGGAGCGGTACGGGCCATATTCGCTAGCGGCGGAATCGATGTACGACCATCCGTTCCAGTGGGGATCGAAGCGCACCGGGCCGGATCTGGCGCGGGTCGGCGCCCGTTACTCCGACGAATGGCACGTACAGCATCTGATCGATCCGCGTTCGGTGGTGCCGGAATCGATTATGCCCACGTACGCCTTTCTTCTCGAACGGACGCTGGAAATCGACAATATCGCTCTCGATCTGAAGGCTAACGCCGCCGTAGGCGTGCCCTATGACGAGGCGATGATCGAAAACGCCAAGGTCGACCTCATGGCCCAGGCGGATCCGGATGCTGACACTTCAGGCGTTGAAGAGCGTTATCCCAAAGCCGTTCTCGGTGACTTTGACGGCGATCCGACAAAGCTCTCGGAGATGGATGCCCTTGTCGCCTATCTGCAGATGCTCGGAACACTGGTCGATTTTTCCAGCTACGATCCGACATCGGGGTATCGATAGGGGATCGGGTTATGGATTATCAGACTCTGCGGACATTTGCAGACAGTTGGGGTCTGCTTTTCATGGTGATCGTCTTCGTGGCGGTGGTGGTCTACACGTTTCGGCCCGGCAGCAAGAAGGAAGCCGACAAGATCGCCCAGATTCCGCTGAAAGAAGACAAGAGTCCGAACGAGGACGACAAGGAATAGGCAATGTCTGACAAAGAAATTGACGAAATCAGCGGCACCGAGACCACCGGGCACGAGTGGGACGGCATCAAGGAACTCAACACTCCGATGCCGCGCTGGTGGGTGATCACGTTCTACATCACCATCATCTGGGCTGTCGGCTACATGATTGCCTATCCGGCGATACCATGGGTCAACTCGGCAACAAAAGGATTTCTGGGCTATTCCAGCCGGGCGGATGTGGCAACCGAAATGGCAGCGGCCGAGGCAGTGCAGTCGCAATATGTCGACCGCATCGCAACAATGCCCGTCGAGGAAATCTCAAGCCATCCGGACCTGTTGCAGTTTGCGGTTGCCGGTGGATCAGCGGCCTATAAGGTGAACTGCGTGCAGTGTCACGGTTCCGGTGCTCAGGGTGCACCCGGCTATCCGAACCTCAATGATGACAGCTGGCTGTGGGGTGGTGATATCAATGCCATCTATCAGACCATTGCGCATGGCGTGCGTTTCGACGGTGACGACGATACGCGCTATTCCGAAATGCCGGCTTTCAACGATATACTGGAGCCGGAGGAAATTCGCCAGGTCGCAGCCTATGTGGTCAGTCTGACCGGCGAGCCGTCCGATCCCTCACTGGTAGAGCCGGGATCCGTGATATACGCTGAAAACTGTGCCGACTGTCACGGCGATGATGGCAAGGGCGATATCGAGCTCGGTGCACCGAACCTGGCAGACGCAATCTGGTTTTACGGCGATGACGAAAATCAGATCGCAACGCAGATCGCCAACCCGCAGCATGGCGTGATGCCGGCATGGGCCGAGCGGTTGGGCGATACTGTCATCAAACAGCTTGCCGTGTTTGTCCACTCGCTGGGCGGTGGCCAATAGGCAGAAAAATACCGGCAGCGGCGAATCAGCCCGCCGGTCTTGGCGGCCGGATCAATGGGCGTTGATGCGGGCAAATCGCCGCGCTGCATCGTTCGGTCGCACGGTGGCCGGGTCAAAAATGCGGGGGTTTGTTGTAGGCCTGTATCGGACTGTTGAACGGCGCGCAGAACGCCGGCAACAACCATCCGCAACCAAAGTTGAAAACCATGACGGATACGATCTCTCAAAAACCCGATGTCGAGCAGTTTGACGCACAGGCCGTTAATGCCGCGTGGGCGCGCAAACCGCTCTATGAAGCGAGTAGGAAGATCTTTCCAAAGCGGGCCAGCGGCCAGTTTCGCCGGTTCAAGTGGATAATCATGCTGGTGACGCTGGGTATCTACTATCTGACTCCGTGGTTGCGCTGGGACAGGGGAGCCTATGCGCCGGATCAGGCGGTTCTGGTCGATATTGCCAACAGGCGGTTTTATTTCTTCTGGATTGAAATCTGGCCGCAGGAATTCTTTTACGTTGCCGGCCTGCTTGTCATGGCAGGCTTTGGGTTGTTTCTCGTTACGTCAGCGGTCGGTCGTGCCTGGTGCGGCTATACCTGCCCGCAGACCGTGTGGGTCGATCTCTTCCTTGTTGTCGAACGGGCAATCGAGGGCGAGCGCCATCAGCGCATGAAGCTCGATGCCGCACCGTGGACACTCAACAAAATTGCCAAACGCGTTTCCAAACATGTGAGCTGGCTGCTCATTGCCGTTGCGACCGGGGGGGCCTGGATCTTCTATTTTGCCGATGCGCCGACACTGCTGGTTGACGCCATCACCGGCAATGCAGCAATGGTTGCCTATGGAACCGTTGCTGTTCTGGCCGCCACGACCTACGTCTTCGGCGGGCTCATGCGTGAGCAGGTCTGCACCTATATGTGCCCGTGGCCGCGCATTCAGGCGGCCATGCTCGATGAGCAGTCGCTGGTCGTGACCTACAATGACTGGCGCGGCGAGCCGCGTTCGCGCCATGTCAAAAAGGCAAAGGCCGAAGGCAAGGTGGTCGGCGATTGCGTAGACTGCAACGCCTGCGTGGTTGTCTGCCCGATGGGCATCGACATTCGAGATGGTCAGCAGCTCGAATGCATCACCTGTGCGCTGTGCATTGATGCCTGTGACGGCGTCATGGAGAAACTCAACCGGCCGCGTGGTTTGATCGCTTATGCAACGCTTGACGAATATTCGGACAATATGGCGACGGCCACAGCGGGGGGCACGTCAACGATCAATCCGGATCTCGTGCGGGATGCCGACGGATCGTTCAAGAACGGGGTGCGCCATTTCAACTGGCGCATCATATTCCGCTTCCGGACGATGTTCTATTTCGGCGTATGGGCGCTGGTCGGCATCGGACTGCTGGTGGCGCTTGGTGCCCGCAACCGGCTTGAACTTAATGTGCTGCACGACCGCAACCCCCTATATGTGACGCTTTCAGACGGCTCCATCCGCAATGGCTACACCGTCAAGCTGCTCAATATGATACCCGAGCCGCGAACCATATTCCTTTCGCTGGAAGGCCTGCCGGGCGCAACCATGTCGATAACCGGGATCGATCAGCCAGAGGGCCGCTCTTTCGCTGTACCTGTCGATCCTGATAAGCTGCGCACGATCAAGGTCTATATTCGTCAGCCGCTCGGAAATGTCGAAGCGGGCAAGACGCAGTTTCGTTTGAAGGCGGAAGACAAGGGCAGCAATGAATCGGATGTCTACAATGCGGCATTCGATGCACCGGAGAAGAAGTAATGCGCGTGCTTCGCCCCTTTTTCAGCGGTCCGTTCACCGGCTGGCATATGCTTGGCGTCATGGGCCTGTTCTTCGGAACGGTGATCGGCGTCAATATCACGATGGCCTATTTTGCCGGTTCGAGCTGGAGCGGCCTGATCGTCAAGAACACCTATGTGGCCAGCCAGAATTTCGATGAAGAGGTGACCGAAACCGAAAACATGAAAGCAAAGGGCTGGGTTTCCCGGCTTGATGTCAGCGGCGATGCAGTCACCTATTCCCTGACAAATGCGCTTGGCTCGACAATTGCTGCAGACGCCGTTTCCGTCGCGTTCAGCCGCCCTGTCGGGGAGGACGAAGACAGCGTGTTAATGCTTCAGCGGCAGGCGGATGGTCGCTACGCAACTGTCCATGATCTGGCGGACGGGCAATGGCAGGTCAAAGTCACAGCCGTCAAGGATGACGAACGCATTTACCGCGATGTGCAACGTATCATTGTCGGCGGATCCGGGAGCAATTGATGAGCTGCTGCGCACCGGGAACAGAGTCGGCAATCGAACTCAACGAGGTCAGCCAGGTCGGGCCATCCGGCGAAGAGCACAAGCTCGCCAGCAAAGATTGCGGAAACGGACTCAGACAGACCGATCTGAGCGTTCCGGGCGTGCATTGCGGCGGCTGCATCAACACCGTCGAAAAGGGCTTGAAAGCGTTGCCTTTTGTAACAAAGGCACGGGTCAACCTGTCGACAAAACGTGTCAGCGTTGTGTGGTCGGAGGACGGCGATCCCGCTCAAATCATCACAACGCTGCATGAACTTGGATATGAGGCGCATCTCTTCGACTATTCCGGAGAGAGCGAAGACAAAACCCTTTCGGTCATGCTGCGCTCGCTGGCCGTCGCGGGATTTGCCGCTGCCAATATCATGTTGCTTTCCGTGTCGGTGTGGTCGGGTGCGGACGCTGCGACGCGCGATCTTTTTCACTGGATATCGGCGATGATCGCTATTCCGGCGCTGGCCTATTCCGGGCGGATCTTTTTCCGATCGGCGCTGAACGCGTTGCGGCACGGCAGGTTGAACATGGATGTGCCGATCTCGCTGGCGGTCATCCTTGCCTTCGCAATGAGCCTTTACGAGACCATGAACTCGGGCGAACACGCTTATTTTGACGCGTCCGTCACGTTGCTCTTTTTCCTTTTGATCGGCCGCACACTTGATCATGTCATGCGGGAAAAGGCGCGCTCGGCGGTCAAAGGGCTCGCCAGGCTGTCCCCGCGCGGTGCCACAACGGTCAATCCCGACGGCTCGAGCGCATTTGTCGCCGTTGATGAGATACGGGCCGGCATGACAATTCTACTGGCCGCCGGAGACCGCATTCCCGTAGATGCCCGTGTTGTCAGCGGCGCCAGTGATCTTGACTGTTCTCTCGTCAATGGAGAAAGCGCGCCGCAAACCGTATCCGCCGGCAGCGTCGTGCGGGCAGGCACACTGAACCTGACAGGACCTTTGACAATCGAAGCGCTGGCACCTGCCAGCCAGTCGTTCCTGGCGGAAATGATGCAGCTCATGGAGCGCGCCGAAAGTGCCAAGGCCCGTTACCGGCGTATTGCCGACCGGGCGGCGGGGCTCTATGCGCCGCTGGTGCACCTGGTCGCACTGCTCTCCTTCGGCGGCTGGATGATCGTATCGGGGGACTGGCACCATTCCCTCTATATCGCGATTGCGGTGCTGATTATTACGTGTCCCTGTGCACTGGCGCTTGCCGTTCCGGTTGTGCAGGTGGTCGCCGCCGGCCGGTTGTTCGAAAACGGCATCATGGTCAAGGACGGCGCGGCCATGGAACGGCTGGCCGAGGCCGATATGGTGTTGTTCGACAAGACCGGGACACTGACGGTCGGAAACCCGCGGCTGGTCAATATCGGCGATATCAATCCGGACACTCTCAATATTGCCGCCGAGCTCGGCACCCACTCGCGTCATCCGCTTTCAAGGGCGCTTGCCAATGCACGGGACGGGATGTCCAAAGCCATGCCTGATTTCGATTCTTTTACCGAACACCCTGGCGCGGGGCTGGAAGCGGTGCGCGACGGGGTAACCTATCGGTTGGGCCGTGCGGACTGGGCACTGGACAATACGGGACCTGATTCCGCTCCGAGTAACGGTGCGGACAGGGGACAGACAGTGCTCAGCGCGGATGGCCGGTTCCTTGCGGCCTTCGTTTTCGAGGACCGGCTGCGCCGTGAGGCGATTGCGACAGTCGCGGCATTGCAAAATCAGGGGTATCCGGTCGAAATCATCTCCGGCGACCGGGCCGGCGCCGTCAGCCGCCTTGCCGAATCCGTTGGCGTCTCGTCCTATAAGAGCGGTGTGCTGCCGGGCGAAAAGTCCAGCTATGTGGCGCGGCTTGGTGAAACAGGCAGAAAAGTCTTGATGGTGGGCGACGGACTCAACGATGCACCGGCGCTGGTGAGTGCTCATGTTTCAATGGCCCCTGCGACGGCGGCCGATGTCGGGCGCAATGCAGCGGATTTTGTGTTTCTCCACGAAAGCCTGGCCACCGTTACCAGTGCGATTTCGATTTCAAAAAAGGCCGGCCAGCTCATCCGCCAGAATTTCGGCCTGGCGATTGCCTACAATCTGATCGCCATTCCGTCCGCGATCTTCGGCTATGCGACACCGCTCGTTGCGGCTCTTGCCATGTCCTCTTCGTCGCTGATTGTCGTTCTCAACGCATTACGTTTGCGGATCGGAGCCAGAAAGAATGATGCCATCGAGAGCCGCCAGCCAGAAGACGGTGTCGATGCGCCTGAATACGGTGCGGCAACGGCGGAGCAGGGGCGTTGAACACCCTTATCTATCTTATTCCGGTTGCTCTTTTCCTGGGAGCACTTGGCCTTTTAGCGTTCCTATGGTCTATCCGAAGCGGTCAGTATGACGATCTTGAAGGCGCTGCGCACCGGATACTCGACGACAGCGAGGAACCACTTCCCGACGAGGCGATCAGGCACACAGGGCGCAAGTCAGAGGATGATCGGCCTCCTGAAGCCCCTCAACGATATTGAAGTGGTGCCGGTCCGGCTCCTCGACGGCGACCGTGGCAGCTCCCAATCCCTTCCAGATACTGGCCAGCAGTGCGTTTTGACGGACGAATTCCGCGCGCTCGCCGCCTCCGACCCAGCAAATGAGGCGGGTATCGCCAACCGGTTCAAGAAGCGCCGGGCTCTCGGTCAGTGCTTCCATGCGATCGATGTTCAGCGTGTCGTTCATTTCGGTCCGCATGATGGGGCGAAGATCGTGTACGCCACTGATGGAAATCGTACGCCCGATGCGCTCCACGATATCCGCCTTGAGCGGTGTGTTGCGGCATACCATCCGGGTGACGAGATGCCCGCCGGCCGAATGCCCGGTCAGGTGTACCGGGCCGCTCACCCGCTCCGCGGCTGCTGTTACGGCATCGGCGATTTCGTCGGTGATACCGCCAATGCGAATATCGGGGCAGAGCGTGTAGGACGGCATGGCGACGCTGTAGCCATGGGCGAGAGGGCCGTTTGCCAGATGTGACCAGGATGATTTATCAAACGCCTTCCAAAACCCGCCATGCACATAGACAACCAGCCCCTTTGCCGTTCCTGTCGGATGAAACAGGTCGAGCGCGTTGCGCTCGCCGGGGCCGTATTCGATATCCAGTTCGGCGTGGCCGGAAGCCGACAGCTCCTGGCGAAACTGTTTTGCCTGCGCAGCCCATTTAGCGGGATAATCGGCGCCGCCGGGAATATGCACGCCGTTTGCATAGGCATCGTCCCAGTCCGTTATCTGATGCATCAACATATGCTGTCGTACCTCCAACTCCCTGGCTTAGATTGGCGCGAAACAATCGGAAGGCGCAAGCCCCGCGCCCTGCGGTTGCCAAGGTTCGCAAGTTTAGGGATTTTTTCTGCCGTGCACAGCTCCGGCCATGACGCACAGGATTTCAAAGGCGATCGAGATGCCGACCCACGCTGTTGCGCCAGACGGATCAAACGGGGGAGAAACCTCGACAACATCCGCACCGATTATGTTGACGCCTTCGAGAAGACGCACACAGCGCTGAGCGGTAAAAGTGTCTGGTCCCCCTATTTCCGGCGTTCCGGTGCCGGGCGCAAATGCCGGATCGATGAAATCGATGTCGAAACTGACATAGGTTTCGTCCTTGCCGACGATGCTGCGGGCCTCCTCCATGACATCGGCGGCGCCACGGTCCATCAGTTCCTCGATGCGGATAATGCGAACGCCCTGTTCCTCGCCCCATTCAATGTCCTCGAAATCATAGGCGGTGCCGCGAATGCCAATTTGCACCATGCGCTTCGGATCAAGAAGGCCCGCTTCGATGGCCCGCCGGAAGGGCGTTCCGTGGGTCAGTTTGAAATCGCCGAAATAGCTGTCCATCAAATCCGTATGAGCGTCGAAATGGATCATGCCGACGGGCTGTTTATGATCGACGAGACCTTTCAGCACCGGATAAGACAGGACGTGATCGCCACCCAGCGACAATGGCGTAATGCCTGCAGTGCCCAGCTTATCGTAAAATGCAACGACACGGTTGAACGTGTCTTCAAGGCTCACCGGATTGGGGCCGACATCGCCGAGATCGGCGCAATTTATCAGCGAAAACGGGTCAGTCCGCGAGACTGGATGGCAAGCACGGATCATGGTCGACAGATCGCGCAGCTGGCGCGGGCCATGGCGGGCGCCGGGGCGATTTGTGGTGCCGCCGTCCCAGGGAATGCCGATCAGGCCGATATCCACGTCCTTGATGCGGCTGTGGTCGAAATCGACAAAAGGAAGCCGCATAAAAGTCGGGACACCGGCGAAACGTGGCAGATCAAATCCGGAAACAGGCTGAAAGAACGGTTCTGTCATGGTGATACCTCGAAGACTGACGGTTTTGCGCCGCTACAATGATCGAAATCAGCCTGCCTGTCAGCATCTCGCCACCGGCTGACATCCACGCTGTCGCAACACAATGATTGCCTGTCGCCGCGAAGAGTGTAATAGATTTGCCAGGTGACCGGGTGCTGTCGTGCCCAGCACGAAGTTCCGAACCGGGAAAACATCAATGATCCCGAAAAGGGAACCGGGAGAGACAGGAAACCGCGATGACGTGCGTATTTGTTCAGCTTCAGTGCAAGCCCGGTCAGACCTATTCGGTCGCCGACAAGATCTATGACCGGGAGATCGTCTCCGAACTCTACTCCACGTCAGGCGAATTCGATCTGATGATGAAAATCTATGTGCCAAAGGGCGAGGATATCGGCAAATACCTTCATGACAATGTCCTGAACATTCCGGGCATTGCACGCTCGCTCACCACCATGACCTTCACGGCTTTCTAAATCGATCTGGCGGGCACAGCGCATGGCGAACGAACCCATAGTAATAATCGGCGCCGGCCAATGCGGGCTGAAGGCGGTGGAAACCTTTCGTCAGCAGGGCTATGACGGCAGTCTTGTTCTGATCGGGGACGAGCCACGCGCGCCCTACCAGCGGCCGCCGCTTTCAAAAGCGTTCCTGAAGGGAGAAATCGGCCTTGAGCGGCTGATGCTCAAGGGCGAGGATTTTTTCGACAAATTCAACATCGATGCGCGACTGTCCTGCCGCGTTGCCGGTCTCGACCCGTCCGCACAGCGTGTCGGTCTGCAGGACGGATCGGATATCGGCTATTCCAAGCTGCTGCTTGCGACCGGAACCCGTTCGCGGCGCATTCCGGTGCCCGGGCTCGACCTGGAAGGCGTGCATTACATGCGCACAATAGCCGATGTCGAGGCCCTCTCGGCGGCCCTGAAGCCTGGTGTGCGCATTGTGATTGTCGGCGGAGGCTACATCGGTCTTGAAGTCGCTTCCGCGCTGCGTTCATTCGACTACGCCGTAACGGTCGTCGAGGGTGCCGAACGGGTGCTTCAGCGTGTGGTATGCCAGAAACTATCTGATTATTTCCATCGCATTCACACAGAGCGCGGCGTCGACATTCATGTCAATGCACGCTTTGAGGCAATTGAAGGCGACGGCCATGTCGAGCGAATTCGGCTTGCCGGAGGCGAAGTTATCGAGACTGATCTCGTCCTGATGGCAGTCGGCGCCGAACCGGTCTGCGAACTTGCGGTGGATGCAGGGCTTAAGATAAACAACGGCGTTGAGGTCGATCACACCTGCCGCACCACGGATCCGAACATCTTTGCTGCGGGCGATTGCGCCAGCTTCTATCTGGACCGCTATAAACGTCACGTGCGGCTAGAGAGCGTCCAGAATGCCATCGACCAGGGCAAACATGCGGCGGGCGCGATGCTGGGTGCAGAGGATATCTACAATCCCGTGCCGTGGTTCTGGTCCGATCAATACGATATCAAGCTGCAGATTGCCGGTCTGTCTCAGGGATACGACCGTATCGAAACGGAGGGTGACGAGGTGGAAAACGCCTTTGCGATCCGCTATTTCGCCGAGGACAGGCTGATCTGTGTGGATGCGGTCAACTCGCCGCGCGCGCATATGATGGCGCGCCGGGAACTCGCCGCATAACATGACCCCGCCCTGACCGGCGACGAGGCCGGGCGCCTCGTGAAAAAAACAGTTGATTTTTCATTTGCGTTGATGGAAGCTCCGTCCCGGTCGCCGCCAATGCCGTTGGTGCGCGCCGCAAATTTATTTGGACCATGCAATGACAACTGGCGACAGTGCACAGGCGGAAAAGCCCAAAACCGGTGATGTTTCAGCTGATATCGGCCGCGACATCAGGGCCATCCGGCAGTCGAAGGGCATGACGCTGACGGAAATGGCCGACAAGCTCGGCAGGTCAATCGGCTATCTCAGCCAGGTGGAGCGCGGTATTTCGGCGCTTTCCACCGAGGAACTGAGAGAGGTGGCACAGCTGTTCGATATCCCCGTCAGCTGGTTCCTGGTTCTTTCGGATGTGTCTGAGGCGGAGCGTGGACTGATCACGCGGGCTGGCCTGCGGCGGATGAGCGGCGACAATGAGGGCGGGCTTGCCGAAGAGTTGCTGTCGCCCGATCTTTCCGGTTCCTACGAAGTGATCCGAAGTGTCTTTGCGCCCGGTGCCAAGCTCAAAAAACCACATCTGCGCATGACCGAAGAGACGGCCTACATGGTGTCCGGCAAACTCGATATCCGCATCGGCGACCGATTTTTCACGGTTCAGGCCGGCGACTGCTTTCGCTTCAAGGAAGAGGAGTTTTCCTGGGAGAACAATTCCAGTGAACCGGCTGTCGCCATCTGGGTTGTTTCTCCGCCAATCTATTAGAGCTTGTTGAGATTCAGTGGTTTGCCCATGTGCGTGGAAGCTGAACCTCAACAAACTCTAACCCTAAGCCAGGGAGGGAATAATGGCTGAGCTCGCTTCTCACGCACGCGTGGTCATCATCGGCGGTGGCGCCGTCGGTGCCAGTTGTCTTTATCATCTTGCCATTGCAGGCGTCACGGATGTCGTTCTTATCGAGAAAAACGAGCTGACCTCGGGGTCGACCTGGCACGCGGCAGGCAATACGCCGAATTTTTCGGGCAGCCTCAATCTGATGAAGCTGCAGAATTACGGCTCGCGGCTCTACAACACGCTGGGCGACGAAGTTGACTATCCGATCAACCGCCACATGACCGGCGCCGTCCGCCTGGCACACTCCAAGGAACGCATGCAGGAATTCGAGCATGTCGCGGCGATGGCAAATGCGGCCGGTATGGATATGGCAGCGCTGTCGGCACAGGAGATGAAGGGCAAACACTATCCCTGGCTTGAAATACATGATCTGCAAGGGGGGTTGTGGGATCCGGAAGACGGCGATATCGATCCGTCGCAGCTTACACAGGCATTTGCGAAGGGCGCGCGTGACAAGGGTGCCAGGATTGCACGCTTTACCAAGGTGACGGGTCTCAGCCAGCGGCCGGACGGCAGCTGGGATGTTGAAACCGACAAGGGCAGCATCAATGCCGGGATTGTCGTCAATGCCGCCGGCTACTATGCCGACCATATCGGTAAAATGGTGGGGCGCGACATTCCGATGGTGACGATGTCGCACCAGTATCTGGTGACTGAAGCCATTGACGAGCTCAAGACGCGCGACACCAGCATTCCGCTGCTGCGCGATCCCGACGACAGCTATTATCTGCGCCAGGAAGGCAATGGCCTTATCCTTGGTCCCTATGAGTGGCAGGCGACGCCGCACTGGCTGAAGGAGGGCACACCGGAGGATTTTGCCTTCCAGCTCTATCCCGACGACCTGGAACGGCTCGAGTGGTATATCAATTCGGCCTGTGAGCGGGTGCCGATGCTGGCGACGGGCGGCGTGCAGAAGGTTATCAACGGACCCATACCATACGCACCGGATGGCATGCCGCTTGTCGGACCGGCCCCCGGGCTGACTAATTTCTTTGAGGCCTGTGTTTTCACCTTCGGCATCTGCCAGGCCGGCGGTGCGGGCAAGGTCATCGCCGAGTTCATCGCAGAAGGCGAGACGGAGCTGGATCTCTGGTTCATGGATCCGCGCCGCTTCACCGACTACGCGACAAAGAGCTACGCAACGGTGAAAGCCATCGAGGTCTATCAGAACGAATATGCGATGCATCTGCCGCACCGGCCGTGGCCGGCGGGCAGGCCGGCAAAGACGTCGCCGCTATACGACACGCTCGCCGCTTCAGGCGCGCAGTTCGCAGGTTTCGGCGGATGGGAACGGCCATTGTGGTTTGCCCGCGAAGGCGACCGTGCCGAGCCGGATATGACCTATGGCCGACCGCATTTCGACGATGCCGTCGCCGCTGAGGTCAAAACGGTGTCCGAACGGGCTGGCATTCTCGATCTTACAGGGTTTACCCGTTTCGAACTCTCGGGCGACGGCGCGAATGATTGGCTCGATGGCATGATCACCGGCGCACTTCCCCGGCAGGGCCGGGTGGCACTTGCCTATTTCTGCGCCGAAAGCGGCCGGGTAACAACCGAACTGACGATTACAAGGCTTGATGATAACCGCTTCTGGCTGATCGGGCCGGCGGCGGGTTACTGGCATGACCGCGACTGGCTGCAGCGGCATAAGCCGGATGACGGCTCTGTTGTTCTTGAAGATATTACCGCCCGGTATGGCACTCTGGTTCTTGCCGGCCCGAAATCCCGCGAGATACTCGCGGCCATTGCCGACGAGGACCTTTCGAACGAAGCGCTGCCATGGCTTTGCGCTGCGCCGATCACTATCGGTATGGCCCGCGGTCTGGTGCTGCGGGTCAATTTTGTCGGCGAACTCGGATACGAGCTGCATATGCCGCTTGAGACGATGACCGCCGTTCATGCACAGCTGCTGGCAGCCGGCGAAGACCACGGTATCGGTCACTTCGGTATGTACGCGATGGATTCGATGCGGCTCGAGAAGGGCTATCGCGGCTGGAAGCAGGATCTTTCATCTGAATACACTCCGCTGACATCCGGGGTCGACCGCTTCGTGCGCCTCAACAAGACACAGTTCTTCGGCCGCGAGGCTTTGCTGAAGCAGAGCCAGGACGGCGTTGCCCAGCGTTTTGTTGCGATGGAACTGGAGCCGGGTGACGGCACCGAAGCAGCTTATGGTAGCCCGGTATTTGCAGGCGATACCCGCGTCGGTCTGGTGACATCCGGAGGCTTCGGGCACCGGACCGGCAAGTCCATCGCGCTGGGTTATGTGGATGCCGCGCACGTGGACGAAGGTACGGAGTTGCTTGTCGACATATATGGGGAAATGCGCAAGGCGGTTGTGGTTCCCGAAGTGATCTACGATCCGCAGAACGAGAAGCTGCGGGCTTAGAATTACCGGCCAACGAATGGAAAAAGCCGCAGTTGGATTGACCGCGGCTTTTGTTGTGTTGGATCTTTGGCGGCTGTCAGCCTTTCCCTTTCCAGGGGATGAGCCATCTTTCAAGATAGCGCATGATGATCTCGATAACGTAGCCGATGATACCAATAATAATGATGCCGATCACCACAGTGTCGGTCTGCAGGAAGTTCTTGGCAATCATGATCATCGAGCCGACGCCCCTGTCGGCGGCGACCAGCTCGGCGGCAACCACGGTGCCCCAGCACACACCCATGGATGTGCGCAGTCCCGTAAATATTTCGGGCAGTGCGTTCGGGAGGATGACGTGGCGCAGGATCTGCATTTTCGAAGCGCCCAGCGAATAGGCGGCGTGGACTTTCGAGATGCGGACGCTGGAAACGCCGGACCGTGCCGCGATCGTCATGATGAACAGCGATGCAAGGAACAGCAGGAATATCTTCGCCGTTTCATCGATGCCGAACCACAGGATAATCAGCGGGATCAGCGCCAGCGGCGGGATGGGCCGCATGAATTCGACGATCGGGTCGAACAGTCCGCGTGCCGTCGACGACAGACCCATCGCAAATCCCAGTGGAATTCCGACAAGAGCGCCGCACAAAACGCCGGTCAGAACGCGAAACACGCTGATGCCGACATGTTCCCACAGGGAAATATTACGGAAGCCCTCGGTCACGAGAAGTATGACGCGGTCGATGGTTCCGCCGACCGTCGGCCAATAGAATTCCTTGACCAGACCGAGCCGCGAGGACAGGACCCAAAGCATGATGAGGCCACAGACGATCAGGATGCTGTAGAAACGCCCGGAATTGACTGCACTGGCGTCGCCGAATTTGACCGTTTTCTGCCGCGTGAACGTGTTGTCGGCAAGACCCAGCCAGATGGCTGCCTCAGAAGGTTCCTTTTTTTCTGCCATTTTCCTTCTCCAATCCCCGCTAACCTGTCTGGCCCATGATTTCCTCTTCCATTTCCCAGATCATGGAGAGGATTTCTTCGCGCTTTTCGACAAAATCGGCGCCGGCCTTAATGTCACGCGGGCTTTTGGTCATGCCTTGATCGGCAAAGGGAAGTTCATAAATTTTTTCTATGCGTCCGGGCCTTGGAGCCATGACAATCAGCTTTTCGCCAAGGAAGAGGGCTTCTTCAACGGAGTGCGTGATCAGGATGATCGTCTTGCCGGTTTCCTTCCACAGCTTAAGAACGAGGCCCTGCATCTTTTCACGCGTCAGCGCGTCGAGAGCTCCGAGCGGTTCATCCATCAGAATGACGTCCGGTTCATTGGCAAGGCACCTGGCCAGCGCAACACGCTGCTGCATGCCGCCGGAAAGCTGGTAAACCGGCTTTTCTCCAAAATCCTTGAGACCCACGATGTTCAGCAGGTGCTCTACCTTCTCGTGCGTTTCAGCGCGGGGTTTTCCGGCCATATTGGGACCGAATGCGACATTCTGTTCAACGGTCAGCCACTCGAACAGGGCGCCTTGCTGGAAGACCATTCCACGCTCGGAACCGGGTCCAGTCACGGTATGATGGTTTAACCGCACTTCTCCGGACGTCGGTGCCAGGAACCCGGCGACGATGTTCAATAGCGTCGTCTTGCCGCAGCCGGAGGGTCCGAGAACCGAAACCAGCTCGCCTTCCTTGATGTCAAAGCTGACATCGTTGAGGGCATGAACCTCTCCGCCACCGGGTAGCGTGAAGACCATGGATACTTTGTCGATTGCTATGCCGGTCAATTGCTCTCTCCACGTTGGATTAGGATGAGACGAAACAGGCGGCGCGAGCGCCGCCTGACCGATTACGGCATTATTTGAGGTAGTTTGGATCAATGAACTGCGTGTAGTCGTCGAGGGCGGCGTCCATGCCACCGGCTTCGACCATCACATTAGCCACGCCCTTCGTCATTTCCTGAACGCCGCCACCAAGCCAGTTGGCGCCCATTTGATCCTTGGCACTGGGGAAGCCGAAATTGGCCATGTAGTCCTTGGTTGCGGCTTCATCCATGCCGGCTGCCTTGGCGATTATCGGATAGGCAGCATCGGGATTGGCCTTGTAAGCCGCGTTTGCAGCTTCAGTTACAGCCATGAACTTTTCGACCAGATCAGGATGTTCCTTGGAGAACTCCTCGGTGACACTCACGACATCAAAGGTGTTGATACCGACAGCTTCCTGTTCCGCGCCGGTCATCAGCGGTTTGCCGAATTCCCTCATGCGATTGAGTGCGCCGCCGAAGCCACAGGCCATCACAACGTCACCGCGTGCAAGCGCAACAGCGCCGTCCGGCGGGTTCATCTGAACGAGGTTCACCTTGTTCGCATCGACACCGAGATGATTCATGGTGCGAAGGAACTTGTAGTGAGTGACATTGCCGATTGGCGTAGCGATCTTCTTACCTTCAAGATCCTTGGCATTGTCTTTGGTAATGCCGGCATCGTCGCGCACGATGCAGTTGTCGTTCTCGGCATAGGTGACAGCAATACCGATAACCTTGAGCGGTGCGCCGGTGCTGACACCGACCACAAACGGGACAAAGCCCTGGCTGTAGGCGATCTGAACGTCACCGGACACCATTGCCTGGGTCATTTCATTGCCATTGCCGAAAGCGCGCCAATTGACCTTGACGCCCAGTTCCTTGTCATAGGTCTCTTCCATCTGGGCAACCTGGTTGGCGGTCGGCCATTCCAGAAAGTAAGCTACGGTGATCTCATCGAGAGCCAATGCGCCCTGAACGCCACCGAGGGCAGACATCACCACCCCCGTAGCCAGAGCTGTCAGTTTTGTTTTCACGGACATGGATTATTCCCCTTATTCGCATAATACTGCAGTGAGCCGGATTGACCGGCTTTTGGATTCAATCGGGTAATTGGGGCGAAATTCTAGTCGCGACTAAATGTTGCCGTTGTGCTGACAAACAGCGCAACCTCCACGGCAACCCTCAATCCTCCCTGCTCCATTAGGCAATTATTGAGGTGGCCAAAGGTAGTGCCAGCCGTGACTCCAACTTAGTGCCAGCGGGCGAATTCACGCAAATAATGCTTGTTTCTCAATGATTTCGTGAAGAATGATGACACATTTTCACGAATCTGGTCCCATAGCGTCTTGAAATAACTCGTTGAAACTGGTCCTATCCGGGGCTTGAAAGTGCGTGATAGCGTCCAGAATCGATTATGTCGGTTTGGGGAGCATACGCCGATGTCGAGACTGTTGGACGAGGTGGACGTGCCGGGCGTGGAACAGGGCAGACGCCGCTCCGGAGGACGAGAGGCGCGGCACGCTATGCGGGCTGCGCCATTGGAAAAATCGGCGCGTCCGGTACAGCCGGGAATGGCCTCGGACAATTACCGGCCACTTTCCCAGAACGATATGGAGCGCATCCACGAGGCTGCGCTGACCGTGCTGGAAACGGTCGGCATGGGACAGGCCATCGATAGCTGTATTGAAGTGTGCACCGCGGCCGGTGCTATATACGGCGAAGACGGCCGGCTGCGTTTCCCGCGCGGGCTCGTCATGGAAACCGTTCGGATTGCAGCGCGCAACCTGACGATTTGCGGTCAGGATCCGTCGCACGACATGAATCTGTCCGGCCACAAGGTGCACTTCGGCACGGGGGGCGCGGCGGTGCATATTGTCGATGTGGAAAAGCGCGAATACCGCGAATCCGTTCTCAAGGATCTTTACGATGCGGCCCGCATTGTCGAGAGACTGGACAATGTGCATTTCTTCCAGCGGCCGCTGGTCGCGCGCGATATTCCGGACCCCGAAGAGCTCGATATCAACACGCTCTATGCCTGTGTGCGTGGAACCACCAAACATGTCGGCACCAGTTTCTCTGTTGCGGAAAGCGTCAAGCCGAGCCTTGAACTGTTGCACATGGTGGCGGGCGGCGAAGAGGCATTCCGGGCCCGGCCTTTCGTTTCCAATTCCAATTGTTTCGTCGTGCCGCCGCTGAAATTTGCGGAAGATGCCTGCCGGGTCCTTGAAGAGTGTGTGCGCGGTGGCATGCCGGTCCTGCTTCTGTCGGCAGGGCAGGCGGGCGCAACGGCGCCTGCGGCGATTGCCGGGGCTGTTGTGCAGGCGGTTGCCGAAGTGCTGGCAGGGCTTGTCTACGTCAATGCGATATCGAAAGGCCATCCGGCGATCTTCGGGACCTGGCCGTTTGTGTCGGATCTTCGCACCGGTGCGATGTCCGGCGGATCCGGCGAACAGGCGCTGCTTTCGGCCGCCTGCGCGCAGATGTCCCATTTCTACGACCTGCCGGGTGGCGCGGCAGCCGGTATTGCCGATTCCAAAATGCCCGATGTACAGGCGGGCTACGAAAAGGGCATCACCAATGTCCTGGCCGGCCTGTCCGGACTCAACATGGTCTATGAATCGGCAGGCATGCACGCTTCGCTTCTCGGATTTTCTCTGGAGAGCCTGATCATCGACAATGACATGCTGGGCCAGTGCCTGCGTTGTGTGCGCGGCGTCGAGGTCAATGACGAGACGCTGTCGCTTGCCTCCATCGAGGATGTGTGCACAAACGGGCCGGGACACTATCTGGGGCACGAGCAAACGCTGGCGCTGATGGAGACGGAATACCTTTATCCGGTGATCGGCGACCGGACCAGTCCGAAGGAATGGGTTGAAAAAGGCCGGCCGGACATTATCGAGACCGCGATTGCGCAGAAAAACCGGATTTTGTCGGAACCCGTTCCCGGGCATATCTCATCCGAGATCAATGCCGCTATCCGCAAGCGGTTCGATATCAGGCTGTAAACACCCTTGCAATCTCACGCAGCGGTCTGCATGTTCTCACAAAAGTGAGGCTGGGGCGGGTATATTGAGATGCTGAATGGTGCGATGTTGCTTTGGTTCATCCTGACGGGCTGTAGCATAATCTTTGTGGTTTGGGATTCCCTGACAAACGGTGTGACGAGTTGGGTCCAGCGCGCAGCCTGGATCCTGGTCACCGCCTATACCGGACCGGTCGGTTTGTTTTTCTATTTGCTCACCTGCAGCAGGCCATTTGCCGGTGCGCATGACCGCTTTACGTCGGCAACATGGAAACAGGCCGTCAACAGCGAGATGCACTGCCTTGCCGGCGATGCGACGGGCATTATGTTGGCCGCCATCGTCGTTGCCTCCCTGGGACTGACCAACGGTTGGGACGCGACGATTGAGTATGTGGCCGGTTTTGTTTGCGGGCTATTCATTTTCCAGGCGCTGATGATGCTCGGAATGTATCAGGGCAATTATCTGCTGGCCGTGCGAAAAACGATTTTTGCCGAAACTGTGTCCATGAACTTCGTGATGGCCGGCATGATACCGACGATGGTTCTGCTGGCACATCATTGGCCTGGTTCCGACGCGCCGACCAATCCATCCTTCTGGTTTCGCATGAGTCTTGCCAGCGTTGTCGGCGGGATCATTGCCTATCCGATAAATTACTGGCTGGTGGCGCGTCACCTCAAGCATGGTTGCATGACGCTGCCCGACGCCGATGGTCCTGTCGAGGGTCTGGGTCACCGTTCGCCGGAGGCGGCGATGTCTGCGCATATGCATGAAGCCGGTGGACATCAAAACGAGAATACCATGCACGACCAGGAGGAGCATGCGGGGCACGGTGCAATGAAGATGACGTCCTTAAGCCTGCCCGTGGCGACAGGCTGGGTGGTGTTTTCGTTTGCAGTGCTGTTTGCAGCGATGATCGGGACCGGCTACTTCGTGCCGATCCGGTTTTGAACAAAAACGGCCCGCCTAAGAGACGGGCCGTTTAGCGGCTTTATCAGGCGCCCGGCTGGGGGTGCATGTCTTCGGGATTGATGCCGGCGACTTCGACCGGCTTTTTCATGGCGTCGCGGCGGAAGGGTTCGCCGAGTTCCTGGTTGAGGATCACCTCGATGAATGTGGTCACGCCGTCTTTCTGTGCATTGCAGGCCTCTTCCAGCGCCACCGACAGGTCGTTTTGTGTTGTGACTGCCACGCCCTTCAGACCGCAGCCCTCCGCTATTTTGGCGTAGCTGAGTTGGGGATCGAGCTCTGTGCCGACGAAGTTGTTGTCGTACCACAATGTGGTATTTCGCTTTTCGGCGCCCCACTGGTAGTTGCGGAAGACGACCATGGTGATGGCGGGCCATTCTTCGCGCCCGCATGACGTCATCTCGTTCATTGAAATACCAAACGCGCCATCACCGGCAAATCCGACGACCGGCGTATCGGGACAGCCGATCTTGGCGCCAAGGATTGACGGAAAGCCGTAGCCGCACGGACCGAAAAGGCCAGGCGCAAGGTATTTGCGGCCCTTTTCGAAGGTCGGATAGGCATTGCCAATGGCGCAGTTGTTACCGATGTCGGAGGAAATGATGGCCTCTTTCGGAAGGGCAGCCTGAATGGCGCGCCAGGCTTTGCGCGGCGACATGCGGTCAGGCTTGTCGGCACGGGCATCGTGATTCCAGCTTGTGCCTGGATCATCATCTTCGTGGTCCATGCTGCTGAGTGTCTGCAGCCATGAAGACTTGGTCTGATGGATCAGCGCCTTGCGCTCGGCGCGGCCGCTGTCGCCAGCCGATGGGGACAGTTTTTCAAGGATATGCTGTGCCACTTGCTTGGCGTCGCCGCAAATGCCGACGGTGACTTTCTTCGTCAGGCCGATGCGATCTGAATTGATATCCACCTGAATGATGCTGGCGTCCTTCGGCCAGTAGTCGATGCCATAGCCCGGCAAGGTCGAAAACGGATTGAGTCTTGTGCCGAGCGCCAGAACGACGTCGGCCTTCGCGATCAGTTCCATTGCGGCTTTCGAACCGTTGTAGCCGAGCGGGCCGCAGGCCAGCGGATGGCTTCCCGGGAAGCTGTCATTGTGCTGGTAGCCGCTGGCGACCGGCGCATCGAGGCGCTCGGCAAGAGCTTTGCATTCAGGGATCGCGCCACCGATAACGACGCCCGCACCGGAGAGGATGACCGGGAAACTGGCGTTGGAAAGCAGCTCGGCAGCCTTTTCAATGGCCTCGGAGCCGCCGGCGGGCTGCTCGAGACGGACGATCTGCGGCAGTTCGATGTCAACAACCTGGGTCCAGTAGTCGCGCGGAATATTGATCTGTGCGGGCGCCGAACCGCGGATGGCCTTTTCGATGACCCGGTTGAGCACTTCGGCCATGCGGGAGGCATCGCGCACTTCTTCCTGATAGCAGACCATGTCTCGGAACAGTGCCATCTGCTCGACTTCCTGGAAGCCACCCTGGCCAATGGTCTTGTTGGCGGCCTGCGGGGTCACCAGCAGCATCGGGGTATGGTTCCAGTAGGCTGTCTTGATGGGCGTTACGAAATTCGTGATGCCGGGGCCGTTCTGCGCGACCGCCATGGCCATCTTGCCGGTTGCGCGGGTGTAGCCGTCGCAGATGATGCCGGCATTGGTCTCGTGGGCGCAATCCCAGAACGTGATGCCCGCTTTCGGAAAAAGGTCCGAGATCGGCATCATGGCCGAGCCAATGATTCCGAATGCATGCTCAATGCCATGCATCTGCAAAACCTTTACGAAGGCTTCTTCGGTGGTCATCTTCATCGCGGCTAATCCTCTCATTTTACAAATTCGAACGGATCGGGCGTCAGCCCAACTAATGTTTGGATGTTTGATAGTGGCTAACTGGCACCATGGCGTAGAACCAGATTGGTCCAATAGTTTGAACCAGTCTGCGAACTCAGCCGCCAGCCATCGAGCGAACGATGCCTGCGAGCCGCTCGATGCCGGGCTCGATGCGTTCTTCGGCAATGGAGGAAAAGCCCAGCCGGAAGTAGTTGCGGTGGTTTTCCGGATCGGCAAAATAGATGTCGCCTGGCTCTATCACGATGCCTTCTTCGAGCGCGCGGCTCGCGAGCAGCGTGCAGTCGAGCCATTCGGGGCCTTTGACCCAGTAGGACGTGCCGCCGAAGCCGGGCGCTTCCGCCCAACCCGGAAAATGCTTCTCCAGCGCCTTGCCCATGGTGATCCAGCGGTTGCGGTAGCTGCGATGCAGCCGGCCGATCAGCGTGTCGTGGTGACCGAGTGCGAGAAAAAGGGCGACAACCCCCTGGTTGTTTCCGGGCGGGTGGCGCAGCATCAGGCGGCGAAGCGCGCGGGCCTCGCGAATGAGCGCGGCCGGGGCAACCATGAACCCCATGCGCAGACCCGGCATGAGCGATTTCGAAAGGCTGCCCACATATAGGACGCGCTGGCCGTGGTCGAGCGATTTCAGCGCCGGTGTCGGCTCGCCTTCATAATTGGTCTCGAATTCGTAGTCGTCTTCGATGATCAGGCTGTTGTTGTTGCCTGCCCAGTCGAGTAAAGCCTTGCGTCGCTCGATGCTCATTGTAGCGTTGGTCGGGTACTGATGGCTTGGTGTCACAAAGACGAGTTCCGATCCCATCAATTCCGGACCCAGGGTTATGCCTTCGGCATCCACCGGCACGTGACGGATATTGTCGGTGCGCAGCTGGAATATGTTGCGGATATCGGGGTAGCCGGGATTTTCGATACCAACCGTTGTGCCGCGTTTGACCAGAAGACTGGACAACAGATAGAGCGCGTTCTGGGCGCCGAGCGTGACCAGAATTTCATCGGGATTTGCCAGGATGCCCCTGCGGGTGAGGATGCGCTGGCGGATCTGCTCGATCAGGATGCGGTCGTCTTCGGCAAAATGGTCATGGGTCCAGGCATCCAGCCATTTGCGGCCCATGGATTGGCGCATGCAATCACGCCATGCGGCGATGGGAAACAGCGCCGCGTCCGCCTGGCCATAGATGAAAGGGTAGGGGTAGTCGTGCCAGTTGACCGGCTTTTCAATATTGGTCTGTCCGCTGGGCTGTACTCGGAAACGGCCGTCCCAATCGGGCTCGGGTTCATCGGGAAGCGCTGACTTCGGCGGAGAGACGCCGGCCATTGTTCCGTCGTGAATATCGGGCGAGACATAAAAACCCGAACGCTCGCGGGCAACCAGATAGCCGTCGGAGGCCAGGGCCTGATATGCCAGCATCACCGTGTTGCGCGACACTTTCAACCTTTTGGCCATGGCCCGGGTCGAGGGGATTGGCGCACCCACTGGCAACTGTCCGGACAGCATGGCCGAGACCAGCATCTCCCTGATCTGGGTCTGGAGCGTCGTCATCTCCATACGTTCGACATGAAATAGAGAATTGCGCATGGTGGCTGAACGCGGTCCCGGTTTGAAGTCAATGATGGCCCGTCATTATGCGCCATCTGGCCCTATTATGAGGCCAAAATGATGTTTCAAATCAAGGCATGGTCCAAAAAAACATTGGAATTGGTTATGTACCGTCCAATCCAGCGGTGCAAATTTGCCCAGTGGTTTCGGATCGCCGAAGGTTTGTATTTAATAAGAGTATGTTTTTACTGGATTAAATCCTGCCTGGATGGCTGCCAAATCTCTGGATGGTTTGTGTTAGCGCCAGTTGAATTTGCCACCGAAGAAGTCCAGAATTGGTATCTTCTGGGACCAACATGGTATCAGAACGCCAGCGAGGGATGTAGTTTTCATGATCAGTGAAGAGCCGGTGGAGCTGCCAAAAACGCTTATGCTGCGGGCAAGCGGCGGAAATGCAATCAAAGCTGTAGTTATCGGGTCGCACAGACACGTCGTTTTGCAAAGCGTCAGAGATGCGATTGCCGAGGGGCTCATAGACCCTATCCTTGTTGGCGATCCGGTTATAATCCGGGACATTTCCGACGAAATCGGTCTTTCTCTCAACTCTATAGAAATCATATCCGCCACGGGCGACGAGGAACTGGCGAAAACAGGTGCGCAGCGTGCCGCGTCAGACAATGTCGGCATGGTGGTCAAGGGGCATGTCCACACCGACGCTTTCATGGCGGCACTTCTCACGCGCGCGGCCGGAATTCGCCAATCGGGCAGCCGCATGACCCACTGCTTCCATATGACGGTCCCCGGCCACGAGCGGCCGCTGATCATCACCGATGGTGCAGTGAATGTGGCACCTGACATCAAGACCAAACAGGCGGCCATCATTAATGCCGTCGATCTGGCTCATGCCATAGACATTGCGCAGCCAAAGGTCGCTGTGCTGTCGGCAACGGAGACGCCTTTACCGCAAATGCCGTCGAGCATGGATGCTGCCGAACTGACCGAATGGGCCCGGGACGCCGTGCCGGATGCGCATGTCTTCGGTCCTCTCGCCTTCGACAATGCCGTCTCGGCGGCGGCCGCACAGTTGAAGGGGATAGACCATCCGGTTGCCGGGGACACGGATATATTGCTGGTGCCGAACATCGAAGCCGGCAATGCGCTCTTCAAGATGATGGTCTATTTCAGTTCCGCCTGTGCAGCGGGGGTCGTGCTGGGCGGACGGATACCGATTGTGCTGACTAGCCGGGCCGACCCGCCTGAAGCCCGACTGGCGTCAATCGCGCTTGCCAAATTGTGTGTCTCCAAAGAACCGGCTGCTTGACGCCGCTGTAAACTGCTCAGCTCTGTCCGACGCCGCGCTTTTCAGTGCCGCGATGGCGGGCCCAATGTTTTTCGACATTATGGGCTGGACGATTTCATCGTTTCGTGAAAATATCAATGAAAATTTCACGAACGTTGGTTCGGCCTTTGCAGCAGGGAGAGTGTCATGGCTGAATTCCCCAATCACACGCGGGTTCTTATCATTGGCGGCGGCGTTGTCGGCTGCTCGGTTGCCTATCATCTTGCACATCTTGGATGGAGCGATGTCGTGCTCGTCGAGCGCAAGCAACTGACATGTGGCACCACCTGGCACGCGGCCGGTCTGATTGCCCAGCTGCGGGCGACAATGAACATGACGAAGCTGGCGAAATACAGCCAGGAACTCTATTACGGCCTCGAGGCGGAAACCGGCATCGCGACGGGGATCAAGCGGAACGGTTCGCTGTCTGTGGCACTGAGCGAACATCGGATGGAAGAATTCCTGCGCAACGCTTCGATGGCCAAGACCCATGGCGTTGAAGTCGAGGTGATCACCGCCAAGGACTGCCACGACATGTATCCCTATCTCAACACCGATGGTGTCGTCGGCGGCATCCACATACCGCTGGACGGGCAGGGCGATCCAGCAAATATTGCCATGGCGCTGGCCCGCGGCGCACGCCAGAAGGGCGTGAAAGTGTTCGAAAACACCAAGGTCGAGGCCATCCACGTCAAGGACGGGCGGGCGACTGGCGCGCGCACCGACAAGGGTGAAATCACTGCCGATATCGTCGTCAACTGCGCCGGCATGTGGGGTCATGAGGTCGGACGCATGGCCGGCGTCAACGTGCCGCTCCACGCCTGCGAACATTTCTACATACTGACGGAGGCTATTCCGGAATTACCGGGCAACCTGCCGGTGCTGCGGGTGCCGGACGAGTGCGCCTATTATAAGGAAGATGCCGGCAAGATCCTGCTTGGGGCGTTCGAGCCGGTCTCCAAACCCTGGGGCATGGACGGAATTTCAGAGGATTTCTGCTTCGACGAACTGCCGGAGGATTTCGATCATTTCCAGCCGATCCTCGAAAAGGCGGTCGAACGGCTTCCGCTGCTGGAAAGCGCCGGCATACACACCTTCTTCAACGGACCGGAGAGCTTTACGCCGGACGACCGTTATCTTCTTGGGCCGTCACCGGAGGTGGAGAATTACTTTGTGGCTGCCGGCTTCAACTCCGTCGGCATTCAGTCTGGCGGCGGGGCCGGCAAGGCGCTGGCCGAATGGATCGTGGAGGGTGAGCCGCCCTTTGACCTTTGGGACGTAGACATCCGGCGCATGGAGCCTTTCCAGGGCAACTGCACCTATCTGAAGAACCGGGTGACCGAGACGCTGGGCCTGCTTTACGCCGATCATTTTCCATACCGTCAATATGCATCCGCGCGTGATGTCCGGCACACGCCGTTTTACGAGAAGCTGGCAGAGCGCGGTGCCTGTTTCGGCGAGACCGCCGGCTGGGAGCGGCCCAACTGGTTCGTGCCGGCGGACGATCTCGCAAAGGGTGTGAAACCTGAATATGAATACAGCTGGAGGCGCCAGAACTGGTTCGACTATGCAGCCGGTGAACACCTTGCCGTCCGCGAGAGCGCAGCGGTATTCGATCTTTCGACGTTCGGTAAATTCCATGTCGAAGGACGCGATGCCATGGATGTGCTGCAGCGTATCTGCGGCAACAATGTCGATGTGGAATCCGGCCGTATCGTCTATACGCAATGGCTGAATGAGCGCGGCGGCGTCGAAGCCGACCTGACTGTGACACGTCTTGCCAACGACCGTTTCATGGTAATTACCGGCGCGGCGGTCGCAAACCGCGATTTCACCTGGCTGAAACGGCACATACCGGAAGATGCGCACTGTATTGCGGTTGATGTCACCGCGTCCGAGGCCGTTCTTGGTGTGATGGGTCCGAATGCCCGCAAGATACTGCAAAAGGTCACACCTGCCGATCTTTCGAACGGGGCATTCCCGTTCGGAACGGTAAAGACAATCGAGCTTGGCATGGCGACCGTGCGGGCGCACCGCATCACCTATGTCGGCGAGCTCGGCTGGGAACTCTATGTCTCTTCGGACATGGCGCGGCACGCCTTCGACACGATCATGGAAGCCGGCGAAGGCGAGGGGCTGCGGCTTGCAGGCATGCATGTGCTCGACAGCTGCCGGATGGAAAAGGCCTATCGCCATTTCGGCCATGACATCACCGACGAGGACCATGTGCTTGAAGCGGGTCTCGGTTTTGCGGTCAAGACGGACAAACCAGACGGCAAATACGGGCCGTTTATAGGGCGCGAAGCTGTGCTTGAGCGCCGGCAGACCGGTCTCAAGAACAGGCTTGTGCAATTTCAGCTGAAGGATCCGGAGCCGCTGCTCTATCATGGCGAACCGATCGTGCGGGACGGAGAGCTTGTCGGCTATTTGTCATCGGGCAATTACGGCCACTTCCTTGGCGGCGCCATGGGGCTCGGTTATGTGCCGGTTCGCGACGGAGAAAGCGTTGCCGATATGCTGGCCTCTTCTTTTGAAATCGAAGTCGCGGGGGAGCGTTTCGAAGCGATTGCCAGCATGAAGCCGCTGTACGATCCGAAAAGCGAGCGCATCAAGCAGTGATGCGACCTGACAACGGGAGCAATTTGGTCTTTGATTTGTTGAATTCCCGACTAAACTGCCGGTAGTCGAACAGGGCGGTGTTGCAATGTGCGTTGCCGCCTCCAAACTGCGGAGTCGGGCTTGAGCGAACAATCCAGCAATCAATTCGAAATCGTCGTTATCGGCGCCGGGATTGCCGGTGCGTCCGTTGCCTATGAGCTGGCCGCCGGCGCCCGGGTCGCTGTCCTCGAAATGGAGAGCCAGCCTGGCTACCACACGACGGGCCGGTCGGCGGCGGTTTATTCGGAGATTTATGGTCCGGCCCCGATGAGGGCGCTCACGAGCCAATCGCGCGCGTTTTATAAAAACCCGCCGGCAGTGTTCGGACGGGAGCCGTTGCTGACGCCGCGCGGTGTTCTGTATATCGCCCGCAGCGATCAATCGGACAGCCTTGAAAAACTCAAGCAGGCGATTGCCGGCCAGCCGGGGGTCAGCTCGGTGGACGCCGAAGAAATCCAGCGACTATCGCCACTGTTGCGTCCCGGCTACGCGGTTGAAGGTCTTTTCGAGGAAAATGCGCGCGGCATTGATGTGAATGCCCTTCATCAGGGCTATCTGCGCGGTCTTCGCGAGCGCGGTGGCGAAGTGATCACCAATGCCGAGGTGATGTCGGCGGAGCGTGACACCGGCGTCTGGACAGTTTCAACCCGGAACGGAGATTTTTCCGCGCCAGTGGTGATCAATGCGACCGGTGCCTGGGCGGATGAATTCGCCGCAAGGGCGGGTGTAAAGCCTGTTGGCCTGGTGCCAATGAGACGTACGGCCCTGATCGTAGCTACGCCCGACGGGGTGAATCCGGAGCCGTGGCCCGTCACGGTGGATGCCGACGAGCAGTTTTACATGAAGCCCGACGCCGGCCGGCTGCTGATCTCACCGGCGGATGAAACACCGTCTGAACCTTGCGATGCGCAGCCGGAAGAAATGGACATCGCGATTTGCATCGATCGCATCCAGCAGGCTTTCGCACTCGACATACGCCGTGTCGAGAACAGCTGGGCGGGTTTGCGCACCTTTGTCGATGACCATGCTCCTGTGTGCGGATTCGATCCGGATGCGGAGGGATTCTTCTGGCTGGCCGGGCAGGGCGGCTACGGCATCCAGTCCGCGCCAGGTCTGTCGCAGCTGGCGGCAAAGCTGGTCATCGGTGGACCGTTACCGGATGGTCTGGAGGCGCGCGGTTTCAAAATTGATGATGTGTCACCCGCTCGGCTCCGGTACTAGACATCCCGCCAGGCGCTGTGGGTATCTTTTTACCTATAATTTTTAAGCTTGAAATATATTGGAAAGGGTGGCACCCTTCTCCCATGGAATTGCCGTGGCGGCTTCATGGGGGCGCAGTGGATGGCTGAACTGACCGGAAAACATGCGGTGGTGACCGGCGGAGGATCCGGCGTCGGTGCATCGATTGCGATGGTGCTTGCGCAAGCCGGTGCGTCTGTGACTGTTTCGGGCCGGCGCCGGGACGTGCTTGAAGACGTGGCCCGAAGCTCGGACCGGATCTTCGCTGCCACCTGCGATGTTACAGACCCGGAAAGTGTCGCATCCCTTTTTGCACAGGCGGCCGCGGCCCATGACGGCGTCGATATCGTGGTGGCCAACGCGGGTGCGGCGGAATCGGTGCCGTTCGAAAAAGAGAGCCTCGAAGGCTGGCAAAGGACAATTGACGTCAATCTGACGGGTGCGTTTTTGACGATGCAGTCGGGCCTTGCTTCCATGGCCGGAAAAAACTGGGGCCGCATCATAACAATCGCCTCAGTCGCGGGACTGAAAGGGTATGGCTATATAGCCGCCTATTGCGCGGCCAAGCATGGCGTCGTCGGGCTGACCAAATCCGTCTCGATGGAGGTCGCAAAGAGCGGAATAACGGTCAATGCGGTTTGCCCGGGATACACGCAGACACCGATGCTTGACCGAACACTGGACAACATCATGAAAAAAACCGGAATGAGCCGCGAAGATGCCGCGAAGGCGTTGTTGCGGCAAAATCCTACCGGCGCGTTCGTTCAGCCGGAAGAGGTTGCGCAGGCTGTGCTTTGGCTGTGCGGGCCGAATTCGGCGTCGATCACCGGTCAGGCGCTTTCCGTTTCTGGAGGTGAAGTATGAGCATCGTTGAAGAAACCGGCGCAGTCGGGGAACGCGACAAACAGCGTTTGCGCATCTGGCTGAAGCTTTTGAAGATCTCCCGCCAGATGGAGGCCGAGATCCGCGAGCGACTGCGGGTGGAGTTCGCCACCACGCTGCCGCGTTTTGACGTTCTCGCCGCGCTTTACCGCGAACGCGATGGTATGAAGATGAGTGCGCTTTCGGCAGCGCTCATGGTTTCCAACGGCAATGTCACCGGCATCGTTGAGCGTCTCGTGACCAATGGACTTGTGGTCCGTGTTCCGGTCAGCGGCGACCGGCGCGCGATGATCGTGCAGCTGACAGACAAGGGCCGGGAAGATTTTGCCCATATGGCCAAGGTACACGAAAGCTGGATTGCCTCGATGCTGGACATGCTCAGCGATCAGGATGCGGATGTGCTGGTGGATCTTCTCGATAATATGCAGATCAGGGGAGCGAGATCACAATGAGCGGCATGGCAAACCTCAAACCGAAGCATTTCAACTGGCGCATGGAGGGTCAGGTCGCGGTCATCACGCTGGACCGTCCCGAGCGTAAAAACCCGCTGACCTTCGAAAGCTATGCTGAGCTGCGCGATACGTTTCACGATCTCGTTTATGCGGATGATGTCAATGCGGTGGTCTTTGCATCCAATGGCGGGAATTTCTGTTCCGGTGGCGACGTGCACGACATCATCGGCCCGCTGCTCGACCGGGACATGAAAGGGCTTTTGGAATTTACCCGTATGACCGGCGATCTCGTCAAGGCGATGATCGGCTGCGGCAAGCCTATCATTGCGGCAGTTGATGGCGTTTGTGTCGGTGCCGGTGCCATCGTGGCGATGGCGTCCGACATCCGTTTCGGAACACCCGAAGCCAAAACGGCGTTCCTGTTCACACGCGTCGGGCTTGCCGCCTGCGATATGGGCGCCTGCGCGATCCTGCCGCGCATTATCGGGCAGGGCCGCGCCAACGAATTGCTCTATACCGGCCGTTCCATGTCCGGCGAAGAGGCTGAACGCTGGGGTTTCTTCAACCGGCTGGTGGATGCCGAAACGCTTGAAGGCGAAGCGATCGCCTTTGCGGCGCGGTTGGCGGATGGGCCGAATTTCGGCCACATGATGACTAAGACAATGCTCAAACAGGAATGGGCAATGTCCATTGACGAAGCGATCGAAGCCGAGGCGCAGGCGCAGGCCATCTGCATGCAGACACGGGATTTCGGCCGCGCCTATGAAGCATTTGTCGCCAAGCAGAAGCCGGTTTTTGAAGGGAACTGACCATGGCAGACCGCAGCTTCCTCACCTGGCCGTTCTTTGAAGACAGGCACCGTGACTATTATGGGCAGTTTGATGCCTGGGTGGGTGCAAACCTGACCGATATCGACCATGGCGATATCGACGCAAGCTGCCGCCACATTGCCACGCTTCTGGGCGAGGCGGGCTGGCTGGAATCCAGCGCCATCGATCCGCAAAACGCGGATTCGACGATTGATGTGCGAACATTGTGCATGACCCGCGAGATCCTTGCGCGCCATGACGGGCTGGCCGATTTCGCCTTTGCCATGCAGGGTCTCGGTACCGGTGCGATCTCGTTTTTTGGAACGCCGGAGCAACAGTCCACCTGGCTGACCCGCACGCGGCGCGGCGAGGCCCTGTCCGCCTTTGCGCTGTCCGAACCGCGTTCGGGATCGGACGTAGCCAATATGGAAATGTCGGCGGTGCGCGACGGCGGTGATTTTGTGCTCAACGGCGAAAAGACCTGGATTTCCAACGGCGGCATCGCGGATGTCTATACGGTTTTTACGCGCACCGGCGAAGCGCCCGGAGCAAAAGGCATTACCGCCTTTATCGTGCCGGCGGACACACCCGGACTCGAAATTGCCGAACGCATCGACGTCGTTGCGCCGCATCCGTTGGCGCGGCTTTCCTTTGAGGATTGCCGCATACCGGAGAGCGCCATGATTGGCGAACCCGGCAACGGATTTCGCATCGCAATGTCGGTGCTTGACGTTTTCCGGTCCACCGTAGGTGCCGCCGCCCTCGGCTTTGCCCGGCGTGCGCTCGACGAAACGATCAACCGCGCGGCCAACCGCGAACTGTTCGGCGCCCCGCTTTTCGACCTGCAGATGGTTCAGGGACACATTGCCGATATGGCGCTGGACGTCGACGCGGCCGCGCTTTTGATTTACCGGGCCGCGTGGACCAAGGATATGGGTGCCGTGCGGGTGACGCGCGAAGCGGCCATGGCAAAACTCTATGCCACCGACAAGGCGCAGGAGGTCATCGACAAGGCAGTTCAAATCCACGGCGGCGACGGCGTGCGCAGCGGGCATATTGTCGAAAGCCTCTATCGCGATATTCGCGCGCTGCGCATCTATGAAGGCGCCTCGGACGTCCAGAAAATCGTTATCGCGCGACAGGCGCTTGCATCTGCTGGAGCATCCTCATGATACAGCAACAACTCGGCCCCTCCGCACACACGGATACCTTTACGCGGGATAACCTGCCACCCAAGGATAGTTGGCCGGAGCTGGATTTATCCAGTTATGACTATCCCGAACGGCTCAACGCTGCTGTCGAACTGACCGATGCGATGGTCGATCAGGGATTTGCCGATCACACCGCGCTTATCGGCAATGGCCGCAGGCGGACCTACAAGGAACTCTCCGACTGGACCAACCGGATCGCCCATGCGCTGGTCGAGGATTATGGCGTCGAGCCCGGCAACCGCATCCTTATCCGTTCGGCAAACAATCCCGCAATGGTGGCCTGCTGGCTCGCCGCGACAAAGGCCGGCGCGGTGGTGGTCAACACCATGCCGATGCTGCGCGCGGCTGAACTTTCCGCGATTGTCGACAAGGCCGAAATCTCACTGGCTCTGTGCGACACGAGGCTGATGGACGAGCTCACCCATTGCGCCAAGGGCAGCAAATTTCTCGAAAAGGTGGTCGGATTTGACGGAACGGCCAACCATGATGCGGAACTCGACCGGATCGCGCTGAACAAGTCGGTTCAGTTTGAATCCGTCCAGACCGGGCGCGACGATGTAGCATTGCTCGGTTTCACCTCCGGCACGACGGGCGAGCCGAAGGGGACCATGCATTTTCATCGCGACCTTCTGATCATTGCCGATGGATATGCGCGCGAGGTGCTTGGCGTGACACCGGACGATGTGTTTGTCGGCTCACCGCCGCTGGCGTTTACATTCGGGCTCGGCGGGCTGGCGATTTTTCCGCTGCGCTTTGGTGCGGCGGCGACACTGCTTGAAAGTGCGACGCCGCCCAACATGATCGAGATTATCCAGACCTACGGGGCGACAATCTGCTTTACCGCGCCGACAGCCTATCGGGCAATGCTGGCAGCCATGGAGGAGGGGGCCGATCTGTCATCACTCCGGGTTGCGGTTTCCGCCGGCGAAACCCTGCCGCCCCCGGTTTACGAATCCTGGCGGGAAAAGACCGGAAAGCCGCTTCTCGATGGCATTGGCGCCACCGAGCTGCTGCATATCTTCATTTCCAACCGTCTGGGTCATTCCAAACCCGGCGCTACGGGAACGCCGGTGACCGGTTATCAGGCCATGGTTGTCGACGATGATATGAAGGAAAAACCGCGCGGCGAGCCAGGATTTCTTGCGGTGCGCGGCCCGACCGGCTGCCGCTATCTCAATGACAAACGTCAGCAGGACTATGTTGTCGATGGCTGGAATCTTACCGGCGATACATTCATGCAGGACGAGGACGATGTCTTTCACTTCGTCGCGCGTACCGACGATATGATCCTTTCATCGGGCTACAATATCGCCGGTCCGGAAGTCGAAGCCGCGCTGCTTGCGCATGACGATGTTGCCGAGTGCGGCGTGGTCGGTGCGCCGGACGAGGAGCGCGGGCAGATCGTCGAAGCACATGTGGTGCTGAACGAAGATATCGCGGCCGATTCGGAAACGGTCAAACGGCTTCAGGACCACGTCAAGGCGATCATCGCACCGTATAAATATCCAAGATCCATCAAATTCATCGACGGCCTGCCGAAGACGCAAACGGGCAAAGTGCAGCGTTTCCGCCTGAAAAGCGGCGGCTGATGCTTCTGCAACTACAGCGATTGTCTCGACCGCGAATTGACCGGGGATGCCAAGAGGAGAGCGAAACGATATGAAATTCCTGCAACCGGAGGGCTGGAAGCCCGCTAAGGGCTATGCGAATGGCGTTCAGGCGAGTGGAGAGATTGTCGTGACCGGCGGCCTGGTCGGCTGGAGCAAGGATCAGGTCTGGGAAACTGACGATTTTGTCGGCCAGTGCGAGCAGACATTTTCAAACATCGCCGATGTTCTCAAGGAGGCGGGCGCAGGGCCGCAGCATCTGGTGCGCATGACCTGGTACATCACCGACAAAAAGGAATACCTCGCAAATCTGCCGGGACTTGGAGAAGCCTATCGCCGGGTTATCGGGCGGTATTTTCCAGCCATGGCGGTCGTGCAGGTCACGGCGCTCATCGAAGACCGCGCCAAGGTCGAGATCGAGGCAACCGCGATCATACCGTACCACTGACGCGCTGCCCGGTGTCCGAAAACCTCTGCAAAATCACCCGGCTTTGAACAGCCATTCGTGCTCTGGGGCGTTGTGGAACTTCCAGGTGCGTCTCGGGCCGGCCATGACGTTGAGATAATAGAGATCGTATCCGTGGCACGCGGCGCAAGGGTGATAGCCCTTAGGCACAAGTGTGACGTCGCCGTTTTCGACGGCCATGGATTCGTCCAGCGAGCGGTCATCCGTGTAAACGCGCTGAAAGCCGAAGCCCTGTGGCGGGTTGAGCCGGTGATAATAGGTTTCTTCCAACTGCGATTCATGCGGAAGATTGTCCTGATCATGCTTGTGCGGCGGGTAGGACGACGTATGGCCGCCCGGCGTGATCACCTCCACAACGAGCAGCGATTGCGCCGGCTGGTCTTCCGGCAGAATGTTGGTCACATAACGCGTGTTCGTGCCGCTGCCGCGTGTCTCCTTGTTGAGATCGGCAGGTGAGATAACACGGGCGGGTAAATCGCCAACCGTGTCAGGCGCAGAACAGACCGCCAGTTCGAGATCCGTCTCCGCCGTGACGCTCCAGTTCGCATTTCCCGGTACATAGACCGCTGCAGGAACCCCATCGAACGGCGACATGCGTTCACCAAGGAGGCCGAACTCATCGCCGCCGGCCGATACCGTGGCCTTGCCGCTGACGAGGACGAGGCACACTTCGCGGCCGCCGGTCTCATCGCCGGCAGTTTCCCCCGGCCGCAGACGGTGCAGATCGAAACCGACATAGCCCCAGCCGGCGTTTTGCGGGGTGATGTTGGTGATGCGTCCGTGATCGCCTTTTGGTTTGACCAGCAATGAAGACATTGTCGTTCCCTTTTATCTCTGGCTGTCCAGCCCGGCGGACCTCGCCATGGCCTTCAAGGCTTCGAGGCCCATTTTCTGATACTGAAACGGATCGCGGACGGCGGAATCCTGTTCGGCTTCGATGACCAGCCATCCATTGTAAGCATGTTCCGCGGCCACTTTGAGGACCGGTTCGAAATCGACCGCACCTTCCGGATCTCCCGGCACAGTGAAGACACCGCGCCTGACCCCTTCAAGAAAGCTGAGATTCTCGTCTTCGACCTGTTTCATGACGGCGCCCCGGACATTCTTGGCATGAAAATGACGGATGCGGGAAAAGTGTCTGTGCGCCACTTCCAGCGGATCGGCTCCTGCAAAATAGGCGTGCCCCGTGTCGAATAGCAACTTGGTGGCCGGACCGGTTTCCCGCATGAGACGATCGATTTCAGCCAGGTTTTGAACAACCGTGCCCATGTGGTGGTGGTAGACGAGGTCGATGCTCTGATCGGCGCACTGTACCGCAAGCTCTTCGAGCATGGAGGTGAAACGGCCCCATTCAGCGTCGTTCATCACCGGGCGCTGCGACAGCGGCGTTCCGTCATCGCCGTGGATGGCATTGGATGTCTCGCACACGATGCAAACCGTGCAGTCATGAGCCTTCAGCAATTCCAGCTGCTTTTGCAGGATCGCCTTCTCGGTCGCAATGCCGTTGACCAGCATGTTCAGCGAATGCCAACCGGATACGAATTTGAGGCCATGGGGATCGAGGGCGCTGCGCAAAGCTTCAGCCTCGTCCGGCATTTTATGACCCTTTTCAATGCCGTCGAAGCCGATGTTTTCAGCGTCTGTCAGGCATTGCTCAAGGCTGATATGAGCGCCGATGGTCCGGTCGTCGTCATTCGTCCAGGCAATCGGATTGGTGCCGTATCTGATCATCTTATTAAACCTTATGACGCGCTTTAGTGCTGGTCCTTGCGGGCCGTTTCATAATCTGCGCGGGCGACGCGCACTTCCTCTCGCGCACTGACTTCAGGCACTGCAACATCCCACCAGTGGCCGCCGGCCTCGGTCGCAATCAGCGGGTCGGTATCGATGACGATCACCGTTGTGCGATCATTGCCCTCCGCTTCCTTGAGCGCAGTTTCAAGATCTGCGAGGGACGCAACTTTGTGCGCAACAGAACCGAGGCTTTCCGCATGCACCCGAAAATCGATATCTGGAAGCACCTGATGCTCGGTGTCCTTGAGCAGATTGTTGAAGTTGGCGCCGCCGGTACCCATCTGCAGGCGGTTTATGCAGCCGAAACCGCGATTGTCGAGCACGACGATCGTCAATTTCTGGCCGAGCATGACCGATGTTGCAATTTCCGAATTCAACATCAGGTAGGATCCGTCGCCGACCATGACCACGACATTGTCGTCGGGTCGTGCGAGCTTTACGCCGAGGCCGCCGGCTATCTCGTATCCCATGCAGGAAAAACCGTATTCGAGATGATAGGAGCCGGGTCTGTCGGACTGCCAGAGCTTGTGCAATTCACCCGGCAATCCGCCGGCCGCGCAGACGAGCGTTGTATTGTCTCCAGTGGCGCGTTGAACAGCACCGATCACCTGTGCATCAGAAGGAAGGTCGGCATTCGAGGGCGCGGTTGCGGCTTCCGCATCCTGCATCCATGCCGCCTTTGCGGCCGTAACGGAAGCGGTGGTTCCTTCTCCAAGTTTCCAGTCGCCCAGCTTGCCAGTCAGACTTTGCAACCCAACGCCTGCGTCGCAGACCAGAGGCAAAGCATCGTGTTTGCCGGCATCAAACGGCTGGACATTGAGACCGATAATTTGCATGTCCGGGTTCTTGAACAATGCCCACGATCCTGTGGTGAAATCCTGTAGCCGGGTTCCGACGGCGAGGACCACATCCGCATTTTCGGCCATGGCATTTGCCGCCGATGTTCCGGTTACGCCGACGGCGCCGAGGCATAGCGAATGGCTGTCGGGCAGGGCGGATTTGCCGGCCTGGGTCATGGCGACCGGCATGTTGTGTTTTTCCGAAAAATTGCGAAGTGCATCACAGGCTTCGGAATAGAGCACACCGCCGCCGGCAATGATGACCGGCTTTTCGGCCTTGCTAAGGGATTGTGCGGCCTGATCGAGCTCACGCAGGTCAGGGTGTTGACGCCTCGGGGTCCAGATCTTTTCCTCAAACAAACTTGCCGGATAATCGAACGCTTCTGCCTGTACATCCTGGCACAGGCTCAAGGTGACGGGACCACACTCGGCAGGATCGGTCAGCACCTGGATTGCTCTTTTCAGCGCGGGGATGATCTGTTCGGGTCGGGTGATGCGGTCGAAATAACGCGAAACCGGCCTCAGGCAGTCATTGGCCGACACGGTGCCGTCGCCAAAATCCTCGACCTGCTGCAACACCGGGTCCGGCGCGCGGTTGGCAAAGACGTCGCCGGGCAGCAGCAGCACCGGCAGCCGGTTGACATGGGCCACACCTGCGGCCGTCACCATGTTGAGCGCGCCCGGGCCGATCGATGTGGTGCAGGCCATCATGCGGCGGCGGTTGGCGGCCTTGGCAAAGGCAATCGCGGCATGAGCCATGCCCTGTTCGTTGTGGGCGCGGTAGGTCGGCAGCGCTTTGCGGTGCTGATAGAGCGCTTCACCGAGGCCGGCAACGTTGCCGTGGCCGAATATGGCCCACACGCCGCCAAATATCGGAACAATATTGTCGTCCAGCTCGGTTTTCTGATTGGCCAAAAACAGAGCAACGGCCTGTGCCATAGTCAGTCTGACGGTCCGGTCCATGATTATTCTCCGATTGTCGTGTCAGTCGGCGGTGTTGTCGCGGCATTTGAGCCAAAGTGAGCAGAGCCTGTCGAAACGGACCGCCATGTCTTCGATGGCATCGTCGTCACTCATCTGTCCGGCGAGCCAGGCTCGGGCCGCATCTGCAAATATCGTGCGGCCCACGGCAAAGCCGCGCACCAATTCCACATTTGCGCACGCTTTGAATGTTTCTTCCAGTTCAGCCACAGGCGCGTCAAGTCCAAGAACGACAATGCCGCGGCACCAAGGATCCTGCCGCCTGATCACCGCTTCCGTGTTGGACCAGGCTTCAACCGATCCCTGCGGCTCCAGTTTCCACCAGTCCGGCTTGATGCCGAGCGCGTAAATTTCATCCAGGGCGCGGGCTATTGTGTCGTCATCGAGAGCCCCGTTCTTTCCGGCGATGATCTCGATCAGCAATTCGCGGCCGACTTTACGGGCCGCATGATAGAGCGCGAGCAGCTTGTCCTGCTGTTGCCGTTTCAGATCCTCATCATCGTCGGGGTGATAAAAGCACAGCGCCTTGATGCAGTGATCGAGCGGCCACTCCTGTAATTGCGACCCGATATCCTGGCTGAATTCGAAGCGAAGCGGCCGTGAACCCGGAAGTTCAACCGGCCTGCCCAGCCAGGAGAAGTTGTGCTTTGCTGCATCGAAAAACGCGTCTCTGCCGAACCGTTCATCAAGCAGCATTCCATATCCATCGTGGCCGTTTGCGACTTTGGCAGCGGCCGCAACCGCCAGGCGTTTGAACTGCGAAATCCGTTCCTGCGGGACATCCAGCGCATCGGTCATGTCGGTCAGCTGTACGCGGTGGTCGATCGCCAGCGCCATCAACAATGGAATGCCCTTTCCGCGTGTCGTTGCCCAGTGGATGTGGTTGATGTTTTCATCCTTGCGTAGCGCATGATGCGGCGAGCCCTGCGTCAGAAAGGTGTTGAGTTCCTCCCAGGTCGGGATCTCAGGTGAACATAACAGGCGCGATACCGCAAAGGCACCGCAGGCATTGGCCCAGGTGGCGCTTGTGGCGTGATCCTCGTCGCGCAGCCAGCCGCGCAAAAAACCTGACATGAAGCTGTCGCCGGCGCCCAGCACATTGTAGACCTCGATCGGAAATCCCTTGCCGACAATGCCGCCCTCGAGATCGTCTGGAATATCGCCGTCATAGACAATGCAGCCCATCGGGCCGCGCTTGAGAACAATCGCCGCATCTGATTCACCACGGATCGTGGTCAATGCATCATGCAGGTTGCTTTCACCGGAAGCGATCAGTACCTCTTCCTCGGTCCCGACAATCAGATCGCACTGCGGCAAAACGGTTCTGAATTTGCCTGAAACAGTGCTCGAAGCGATATAGCGCTCGTCGCCTGCGGCGTGGCCGGCAAGGCCCCACAGATTTGGCCTATAATCGATGTCGAGGATGACATTGCCGCCGTTTTCGCGGGCGAGGCGCATCGCCTTTTCCTGGGCTGCGGCCGGTCCGGGTTTTGAAAAGTGCGTTCCGGAGACAAGCACAGACCTTGCAGAAGCAATGAACTGCGGGTCGATATCGTCTTCGCACAGCGCCATGTCGGCGCAATTCTCCCGGTAGAAGATGAGCGGAAAGGTCGCGTCGTTTTGAACCGAAAGCAAAACGAGGGCGGTCAGCCGTTCCGGGTCGGTTACCACGCCGCGATCATCAACCCCCTCACGCACCATCTGCTCGCGAATGAATTGCCCCATCTGTTCGTCACCAACACGGGTGATTACGGCCGATTTCAGGCCGAGCCGTGCTGTACCGATGGCGATGTTCGAAGGGCACCCTCCGACGGATTTTGCAAAGGACGTGATATCCTCGAGCTTCGAGCCGATCTGCTGCCCGTAGAGATCGACCGACGACCGGCCAATTGTGATCACGTCCAAAGGCCGCGATGCGCTACCGTTTGAAGACTGTGCAGCCATCATGGGATCTCCGAAAGGAATGAATTCGGTGCGCGGATGAGTTCAACACACCAGACAATGAAACATTAATTCTAAAATTATGTCAATTCAGAATAAAAATTCTGTTTTGTCTTCGGCCATTTTTTCCGACGTGCCTCCGCGATGGCGACGGGCAATGCCGTGCACAGGGCCATGCTGGCGGAAAGCGAACGGAAACCTGCAAAGTCCGCCTCGGCGATTTCGAGCCATTCCTTTGAACAGCCGGCAAGAGGCGAAAAAGCGGAGTCGGTGATTGCGATTACGGGTACGCCAGCGTCCGCCATATTGCGGGCCTGGGCGACGCTGTCCGCCGCGTAGGGTGAAAAGCTGATGGCAAGGGCGGCATCCTGCGGGCGCGCCATCTCGGCGATTTCCGGATCGATGCCGTTTGGCGAAGCGATCAGGCAATTTCTGATCCGAAGCTTGCCGAAGGCATAGGCCATGTGGGCGATCAGCGGGTAGGACCGCCGCCGGGCAAGAAGATAGATCGTGTCTGCATCGGAAAGGATCGTGACAGCACGCTCCAGGATCGCCGGGTCGACAGAAGCGGAAAAGTCCTGCAGTGAGCGCTGCGCGGCGGAAAGGAACCCATGAAGGACGTCCGGTTCGTTGGTCTGGCTGTCGCTTGCCGTCTGGATCGCCTTGAGGCGGTCTTCATAGCCGGTGGTGCGGTCCCGCAGCCGTTCCTGAAAGACTTTCTGCAGGTCGGAAAATCCCTCATAGCCCAGTTGATGGGCAAAACGCACCAGGGTCGACGGCTGCACGTCGGCAGCGCTGGCGATGCTCGCGGCAGTACCGAATGCGATTTCATCGGGGTGGTCGAGCGCATATTTTGCCACCTGCGTCAGCCGGCGGGGCAGGGCATTCCTGCGCTCGATTATCAAGCTGCGCAGGGACTCGAAATCACGCGGTCCGAGGGCCGTCTCGTTGGCTGCCAATATGCTTCCCCTTTGAAACGTTCTTGACCCAATGTGGCACAAATGAAATAAATATTCCATATAAGAAATGATCATTTCGCGCGGAAACGATGACGGCTAGCACCGCATAATCTGGAGAATCCAATGGAATCTGTTGGCGTGGGGCTGATTGGTACGGGCTATATGGGCAAGTGTCATGCACTGGCATGGAATGCGGTAAACCGTGTGTTTGATGACTGTCCCGAGATCCGTCTTGCGCACCTGGCGGACATCACAGCGGAGCAGGCCAGAGCCAAGGCGCGCGAATTCGGCTTTGAAAACAGCACCGATGATTGGACGGAGGTGGTTGGTGATCCCGATGTTGATGTCGTCTCGGTGACCACACCCAACAGCTTCCACGCCGAAATGGCGATCGCGGCGCTCGAGGCCGGCAAACACGTGTGGTGCGAAAAGCCCATGGCGCCATCAATTGAAGATGCGACGCGCATGCGCGACGCCGCGCGTGATAGCAAGGGCACAGCAATTCTCGGCTATAATTATATCCAGAATCCAATCATGCTTCATATCAGATCGCTGCTCGAGGCCGGCGAGATCGGCGAGGTCAACCATGTACGATTTGAAATGGACGAGGACTTCATGGCCGATCCAGAGGCCTTGTTCTACTGGAAGAGCGCAGCGTCTTCAGGGCACGGTGCACTGGACGATTTTGCAGTGCACCCCTTGTCACTGATTCACAAGCTGTTCGGGCCGGTTTCGTCTGTCATGGCGGATATGGCAATACCTTACGCTGACCGGCCGTTGTCAAAGGGCGGTCGCCGGGCGGTCGAAACCTATGATGTCGCAAGCGCACTCATCCGGCTTGAAAATGGTGCGGCTGGCACATTGTGCGTCAGCCGATCGGCTTGGGGTCGGAAGGGACGGGTAGCGATGCAGATATTCGGATCGCAAGGATCGATCCTTTTTGACCAGGAGCGCATGAACGAGTTCCGGCTTTATAAAAACACCGGATCACTCGCCAATCAGGGATACTGCACGGTTTTGGCATCGCCCGAACACCCGCCCTATGACCGCTTCCTGCCGGCACCCGGTCACGGGCTTGGTTTCAACGATCAGAAGACAATCGAATGCCGGCAACTTATTTCCGCTATGCTGGGCGAGAGCGCTCATGTGATCGACTTTGATGAGGGCCTCGTCATTGAACGGACAGTGCACGCCATGGCGCAATCCCATCACGAGAGGAGATGGGTGGAGGTGCAGCCCTAAACCAGGATTCCCTGCGGTGCTGGGTGGTGTGGAACATTTATTCCGCAGTCTTTCAGGCAGCAATATTTGTGTGCGGTTGCAAAGGCAAGAACAAAACCAAAGTCCGCTTTGACGCAAAATATGGCCTGTTTTTGTAGGGAAAGCACGGAAATTCCTGTGCTATTCACAAAATGCAGGCATTTTTTTGCAACCGGTTGCAAAACTGGTCGACATTACTTACAGTGCTCGGGTAAGTGCTATCTCAGCGATAGCGTCCCAGATTGGCGCGGGGCATCGTCGAATGATGATTTGGTGATTGATGCAAGCGCCCGGGGCGATCGCTCAACAGGGAGGAACTAAAACAACCAAGATTTGTGCGGGTTGGATAATGGTGTGCTACGGAGCGCTTTTTTTCTTGACCTAACTTGGAAATAGTGGAATAAATATTCCGCTAATTAGATTTTTCGGCGATTATATTCCGTTTCGGTTGATATCGCCAAATCTCATGTTCAGCAGTTTTGCGCCGGTTCGAAGCCGGTGCTCCGGAAAATGTTGGTGTTACCGGACACCTTGGTGGAGGACTACAAAATGAAAAAGCTATTGCGCGGCCTCGTCGCGAGTGTTTTTGCTGTTGGGACGCTGTTTGGAGTTGTGACAGCAGCTCAGGCGGAAGGCGAACGGATCGTTCTAATCAGCCATGCGCCGGATTCGGATTCCTGGTGGAATACGATCAAGAACGGTCTTGCGCTGGCAGGAGAGCAGGTTGGTGTGGACGTTGAATACCGCAACCCGCCGACCGGCGACATTGCGGATATGGCGCGCATCATCGAGCAGGCGACAGCATCCAATCCGGACGGTATCATAACAACGCTTGCCGACCCGGACGTGCTCAGCGGCCCGATCCAGAACGCAGTTGCTAAGGGTATTCCCGTCATCATTATCAATTCCGGCACACCGGAGCAGGCTGCTGAAGTCGGCGCTCTGATGTATATCGGACAGCCCGAATATGATGCCGGTCTTGCCGCTGGCCAGCGCGCAAAACGCGATGGTATCGGTTCTTTTCTCTGTGTGAACCACGTGGTCTCGAACCCGGTTGTCGGCGAACGCTGCCGCGGCTTTGCCGACGGTCTGGGCGTAGAGCTCGGCGAATCCATGCTTGATTCCGGCCAGGACCCGGCTGAAATCAAAAACCGCGTCAAGGCGTATCTGGCTGCCAATCCCAGCACGGAAGCCGTGCTGACGCTTGGACCGACGTCGGCAGACCCGACGATCGAGGCACTCAAGGAAAACGGTATGGCCGGAAGTCTCTATTTCGGCACGTTCGACCTGGGTACAGAGATCGTCAAAGGCATCAAGGACGGCACCATCCAGTGGGGTATCGACCAGCAGCCTTTCCTGCAGGCATATCTGCCGGTGATCGTGATTGCCAACTACCAGCGTTATGGCGTTCTGCCGGGCAACAACATCAACTCCGGGCCTGGCTTCATAACCAAGGATGCGCTTGCCAAGGTCGAAGAGCACGCAGGCGAATACCGCTAGACAAGTATGGTGCGGCCGCGGAATTACCGCGGCCGCCGCCAGTTGCGGGTAACGCGGCAAAAGCAGCCGTTCATGCACCCGATTGAGTGGCCGGTGGCGTGCCACCGTTGCCTGACACATCTTGCAAAATTGGCCCGCCCGTTTGACCGGGTGTGGAGTGGAGGCTGAAATGTCGGAAGCCGAAACCAAAGCGGCGTCGCCGCAGGAAGAGGCGCGCGACGAACGTATCCGTGAGGTATCGCCGTTACGCAAGGCGCTAATTCGACCCGAGCTCGGATCGATCTGCGGCGTCATCCTGGTTTTTATCTTTTTCTTTCTGATTGCCAACGATTCAGGAATGTTCTCGCCGGAAGGCATCCAGAACTGGACCGTTGTTTCTGCGCAGTTTGCAATTATCGCCGTAGGTGCCTGCCTGCTGATGATCGCCGGTGAGTTCGATCTTTCGGTCGGCTCGATGATCGGCTTTTCCGGCATAATCATTGCGCTGGTTTCGATGGTCATGGGTTATCCCATGTGGCTGGCCATTATCGTCGCCTTTATCATTGCCATGAGCATTGGCTGGCTGAACGGGTACCTGGTCATCAAAACTGGCCTGCCGTCATTCATCGTCACGCTGGCGTTCTTGTATATCCTGCGCGGCATGACGATCTTCCTGGCGCGGATATCCACGAACAAGACGATTATCGGGGGTGTGCGAGATGCCGGCGAGGGCGACTGGCTTGCCGCGGTCTTCGGTGGAAAGATCCTCACAGGTTTCTTCAGCTGGCTGGGCGAAATCGGTGTTATCGACACATTCGTTGCCGGCAATCGCGCCGGTCAACCGGTTGTCGACGGTGTGCCGATGCTGGTTGTCTGGGCGATCGGCCTGATCATATTCGGGCATGTGCTTTTGACGCGGACGCGTTTCGGAAACTGGATCTTTGCATCCGGCGGAGATGCGCAGGCGGCACGATATTCGGGTGTGCCGGTGAACCGGGTCAAGATCATGATGTTCATGTTCACAGCGTTCTGCGCGACTGTCTTTGCCACCTGTCAGGTGATCGAATTCGGCTCGGCCGCTGCCGACCGCGGCGTTCTGAAAGAGTTCGAGGCGATCATTTCGGTGGTCATCGGCGGGGCGCTTTTGACCGGTGGTTATGGTTCGGTGATCGGCGCGGCGCTCGGCGCATTGATCTTCGGTGTCGTGCAGCAGGGGCTGTTCTTCGCCGGTGTAGAAAGTTCGCTGTTCCGCGTTTTCCTGGGTGTCCTTTTGCTGCTTGCGGTGATCCTGAACACCTATATTCGCCGCAGCATCACAGGGGAGCGCTGATATGAGCACGCCACTGATTGAACTGAAAAACATCGAGAAACATTTTGGCTCGGTGATCGCGCTGAACGGTGTGTCGGTCAGCGTCATGCCCGGAGAATGCCATTGCCTTCTCGGTGACAACGGCGCTGGCAAGTCGACGTTCATCAAGACGATGGCCGGCGTTCATCAACCCTCGCGCGGTGAAATCTTCATGGATGGCAAGAAGGTCGTCTTCAATACGGCGCGCGATGCGATCGAGGCGGGCATTGCGACGGTCTATCAGGACCTCGCGATGATCCCGCTGATGTCGGTAACGCGCAATTTCTGGATGGGACGCGAGCCGCTGAAACGTGTCGGGCCGATGAATTTCATCGATTTCGACAAGGCCAACACGGTGACGATGGAGGAGATGGCACGCATGGGCATTCGCCTGCGCGAGCCAAACCAGGCGGTCGGCACACTGTCGGGCGGCGAGCGGCAGACCGTGGCGATTGCCCGCTCGGTCTATTTCGGCGCCAAGGTGCTGATTCTCGACGAGCCGACATCGGCTCTTGGCGTGCGCCAGACCTCCAATGTTCTGGCAACCATCGACAAGGTGCGCAAGAACGGCATCGGGGTCGTCTTCATTTCGCACAATGTGCGCCATGCCATGGCGGTTGGCGACCGTTTCACCGTACTCAACCGTGGCCAAACGCTCGGAACGGCTACGCGTGGAGAAATCGAGGCGGAAGAACTGCAGGAAATGATGGCCGGCGGGCAGGAACTCGCCGAGCTTGAGGGTTCCCTCGGCGGTACCGTTTAAAACATTCTTCCGGCCGGACCCTCCGTTCCGGCCGGAACACTGCTTGCAGCAATTTTTGTGTTGCAACGCCCACGGTCAAATTGATAACCGTTCGGCAGATCAACCCACAACAAACAGGATAGTCCCATGTGTGTTCGTTTCGCGTTGCTCGGAGCCGGGCGCATCGGCAAGGTTCACGCCAAGGCGATTACCGGAAACAGTGACACCGTGCTGGTTGCGGTCATGGACGCCTTTGAGCAGGCCGCAAATGACTTGGCAGCGGCGTATGAGTGTGAGGTGCGCTCGCTGGATGCGATCGAAGCGGCGGACGACATCGATGCTGTAGTTATCTGCACGCCAACCGATACACATGCCGACCTGATTGAGCGCTTTGCTCATTCGGGCAAGGCGATCTTTTGCGAAAAGCCGGTGGATCTGAGTGTCGAGCGGGTGCATGCGTGCCTGAAGACCGTTGAGGATACGGGGACAAAGCTGATGGTCGGCTTCAACCGCCGCTTTGACCCGTCGTTTCAAGCGATACGCACTGCGATAGACGAGGGCGCAGTCGGCAAGGTCGAGCAGGTTCAAATCACTTCTCGCGATCCGGGTCCGCCACCGGCGGAGTATATTTCCAAATCCGGTGGCATTTTCCGTGACATGACGATCCATGATTTCGATATGGCCCGTTTTCTCCTCGGTGAAGAGGTGACATCGGTCGCTGCGACGGGTTCGGTTCTGGTCGACAGGGAGATCGGTGAACTCGGCGATTTTGATACCGCCAGCATCCTGCTGCAGACAGCAAGCGGTGCACAGTGCGTGATCACCAATTCGCGCCGCGCCACCTACGGCTACGATCAGCGCATCGAAGTGCACGGATCGAAGGGCATGGTGGCCGCCGAAAACCAGCGGCCTGTGATGATCGAGATCGCCAACGACGAGGGCTATCAAAGACCTCCGCTGCATGATTTTTTCATGACGCGATACGTTGAGGCCTATGCGGCGGAAATCACCTCATTCATTGCGGCCTTGCGCAACGGACAGGACATCTCGCCAACCGGGGAGGATGGATTGAAGGCGCTCATTCTAGCGGACGCCGCGCTGAAATCAGCCACCGAAGGGCGGATTGTCGACGTCGGATAGCGATCGGTACCGCAAGCCACTTGTCATCGGTGTAAGTCCAGGTTTTTGATTAATCCCGTAGCCTGAACGACGCCTGGGCGCTTCCTGTTTGTCCGCGATCAAATGATCTCGTATAATCAAGAGGCACTCCAGGAGGCTGATATGATTGTTGGTGGCGGCAAAGCCGTCTATGGCGCATCAATCGGTATTCTCATGCTGGAAGCACAGTTTCCGCGTATTCCGGGCGACATGGGCAATGCTGCGACGTGGCCGTTTCCGGTCCACTACCGAATTGTCAGGGGTGCTTCGCCGGAGCGGGTTGTCCTGCACAATGCCGAGGGGCTGCTTGAACCCTTTATCGATGCAGCTGAGGAGCTTGTCGCAGACGGTTGCGAAGGCCTCACCACCAATTGCGGATTTCTGTCGCTTTTCCAGGACGAACTGGCGGGCGCGGTCGACGTGCCGATTGCAGCTTCATCGCTAATGCAGGCGCCGTTGATAGAGGCCATGCTGCCGCCGGACAGGCGCGTCGGTATTGTCACCATATCCGCCGGTACACTCAGCGATGCCCATTTGCTGGCGGCGGGTGTCGACCTCGATACGCCGATTGTCGGCACGGAATCAGGCGAGGAGTTCAGCCGCGTTATTCTCGGCAACGAACCGCAGCTCGATGTCGAGGCGGCGCGGCGCGATCTCGTCAATGCGAGTAATGAACTGATTGCGATTCACGAGGATGTCGGGGCCATTCTTCTCGAATGCACCAATATGATGCCCTATGCCGCCGATGTCGCAAAGGCAACCGGGTGCCCGGTGTTTACAATGGAGAGCTTTGTTTCCTGGTTCCAGGGCGCGCTTGTTCCGCGCCGCTATCCGCTTGACTAGACAGGGAAACACCACTCTATGAGGCGATGGCGCGTCCATCGGCGTCAAAGCGGAATATGGATCCAGGCTCGGGTGTTGCAAACAGCCTGTCATCGGCATCGAAATCGTGCTGTCCGAAAAGCCGCACGGTGAGCAGGCCAATATGATCGGTCTCCATATAGAGGATCGTATCGGCGCCCAAATGCTCGGCATGCAGGACCTTGCCGCTCCATCTGCCTTCCTCGCGGTCGACTGAAATATGTTCCGGCCGGATACCTATTTTTTTGGCACCATTGTCGTCCAGCTTTTCCGCGTCGATGAAATTCATCTGTGGCGATCCGATGAAGCCGGCGACGAACACATTGGCGGGGTTGTTGTAGAGCTCCATTGGCGAGCCGATCTGCTCGACCACACCGCCATTGAGAACCACGATCTTGTCGGCAAGCGTCATGGCCTCGACCTGGTCGTGGGTGACGTAGATCATGGTTGCCTTGAGGTCGTGATGGAGGCGGGCGATTTCCAGCCGTGTGTTCACGCGCAACGCGGCGTCCAGATTGGACAGCGGCTCGTCGAACAGGAAGAGTTCCGGTTCGCGCACCACCGCGCGGCCGTTTGCAACGCGCTGTCGCTGGCCGCCGGAAAGTTCGGCGGGGAACCGGTCCAGATACTCCTCAAGCGAGAGCATTTTGGAGGCGGTATCAATACGCGCGGCGACCTGATCGGCAGGCTGGCCGGCCTGTTTGATGCCAAGCGCCATGTTGTTGCGCACAGTCAGGTGCGGGTAGAGCGCATAGGTCTGGAAAACCATCGCGATACCGCGCTTGGACGGCGGCAGGTGGCCGACAGGCTGACAGTTCCGCTGGTCGCGTCCTCAAGGCCTGCGATCACGCGCAGCAGGGTGGATTTGCCGCAACCGGACGGGCCGACGAAAATGACGAATTCGTCGTCCTTTACTTCAAGATCGATGCCTTTGAGGACCTCGACGGTGCCAAAAGACTTGCGGATATTTTCAAGAACGAGCGAGCCCAAAATCTAATTCCTATCGTTGTCGCCCGATCTGGGCTTGCATTTTTCCGTGACGGTCACAGTCAGTCGAGCCTGACCGGCTTGCCGGTGCGCACACTTTCATCTGCGGCCAGGCAGACGTTCAGCGACTGGACGGCGTCTTCCATGTGGCGCGAAAGATCCAGATCCTCGCAAACGGCCTTGAGGAAAAAGGACTGTTCCAGGTCGCACAATTGCTGGTGATTAGGTTCACCTTCCATGGACACGAGTTGATCGGCGTGTGCAAAGCCCCCATTCGCTCCAAGTTCAGAGCGGTGGATCTTAATTCTCTGGGTCATGGTGTGGGTGTCGATGTCGTCGGATTTTGCGCTCTCCTCCATGACGATCGAGACGCAGCCATTGGGCGACATCACATCTTTCACGAAAAAAGCCGTTTCCGAGATCATCGGTCCCCACCCAGCCTCGTACCAGCCGATCGAGCCATCCTCGAACAGAACCTGGAGATGTCCGTAGTTGTACATTTGAGGGTCGATTTCATCGGAAAGACGAATGCCCATGCCGCGTACTTCGACGGGCCTTGCATCGACGATCTGGCACATGACGTCGACATAGTGCACGCCGCAATCGACGATCGGCGAGGTGGACTGCATCAATTGCTTGTGGGTGTGCCAGGTCGCGCCGCTCGACTGCTGGTTCAGGTTCATGCGGAAGACGTAGGGGCCCCCAAGATCGCGTGACACCTGGATCAGGTGTTGCCATGAAGGGTGGTGGCGCAGAATATAACCGATGACCAGCTTGCGGCCGTTTGACCGGGCGCAGTCGACCACGCGACGGGCATCTTCAACGGTCGTTGCCAGCGGTTTTTCAACAAAGACATGGCAGCCTTGCTCCAATGCATGAACGGCAAAGTCCGCATGGCTGTCGGAATAGGTGTTGATGGAGACGGCGTCCGGCGAAAGCGCGTCGAGCGCCTCTTCGAAAGACGGGTGGATCCGATGGCCGGCAAGGTCGTCCGGCAGCGGTACGGTCGACCGGTTGACGAGGCCGGCGATATCGAAGCCCGGATTATGGTGATAGGCGAGGGCATGGCTGCGGCCCATATTGCCGAGCCCGGCAACCATGATGCGCACTTGGTTGTCGGTCATTTGACTGCTCCTGCAGTAATGCCGCGAATGAGCTGGCGCGAAAAGATCACGTAGAGAACGAGGACAGGCAGTATGGCCAGCGACAGAGCCGAAAGGACGGCGTTCCAGTTGGTGACGAACTGGCCGATGAAGACCTGAGCTCCAAGCGTGATTGTCTTGGTTTCTTCCGCCGGCGCCAGTAGCAGTCCTTTCAGTGATTTGCTCGTCATTTCAGTCTCCCAGATAATGCGCCTCAGGCGCGTTGCTTTTCAGAGCCTAAACCCTGATTAAGTGCGGCCATCGCTGACCGTACATTTCCGTTGTTTGATAGAAGCAGGCTTTCGGCCTGGACAGGATCCGTCGCGCCACAGGCAAGCAGGATTGCAGTTTTGACCGCCCCCTTGTGCCTGATCAAGACATTGGAGGGCCTTTGCCTCGCTGCGGTTTGTCAGCGCCATGATAATGTTTGCGGCGCGTAATCGCAGTTTGGCGTTGTCGACCGTCAGATTGACCATATGTCCGTCAACGACATGACCGAGTTCAATCGCCATCAAAGTCGAGAAAAGGTTGAGGGCGATTTTCTGTGCGGTGCCGGCACCCATGCGGGTCGAGCCTGCGACAAGCTCAGGCGGTGTCGGAAGAAATATTGCGGCGTCTGCGGCTTCAAGAAGGGGGGTGGCTTCGTTGTTGGCGATCGCGATGGTGGCCGCGCCAATCTCGCTGGCCTTCTTGAGCGCGGCAACGGCGTAAGGTGTCGACCCGCTCGCCGATACGGCGATCATGCAGTCCGTATCACGCACACCAATTCCGTCGATGTCGTCGAGCGCCAGTTGCTCATCGTCTTCAGGGCCACCACGAAACGTGTCCAACCAGGGTGGGCCCCCGGCAAACAGCACCTTGATCTGATCGCGGCCAATGCCGAATGTTCCTGGAAGTTCAAGCGCGTCCGACAGTGCCATCAATCCGGAGCTGCCAGCTGCCGCATAAATAAGCGACCCGCCATTTTGAATTGTCGCGGCCGCCAATTTCGATGCGGTGATAATAGTTCCGGATGCCGCCTGCACACTTGCTGCCGCTTCAGCCTGACCTTCAAGCAGGGCAGACAGAATTGTGGCCGGCTCTTCAAGATCCAGGCCAAGCGAACGCTTGTGCGTGCTTTCTGTTGTTGGTTTTTGCATCCGTACCTCCCACATCAATAATGCCAAAAAAATACCAATTGTCCAGCGAATGCGGAAAAAAAATTAACGAATTGCAGGACGTATATTCATTTTTATTAATAAAATCATACATATAGTATGTTAAGGATTCTTTTTCAAGATACCCCTTGGTTAATGGTATTTTATTGGTATTATAGATTTAGGGAGATTTCGATGAGTGTGTTTTTCATCGGTATAGATGGCGGTGGAACCAGCTGTCGGGCCGCGCTGGCCGGGGCAGATGGTGTCGTCGTGGGACGTGGCGGAAGCGGCGCGGCCAATATTTTGACCGATCTGGACGGCGGTGTGCGCCACATTGTCGAGGCGGCGGGTGCGGCCTGCGTGGACGCCGGATATGATAGAGACGTCCTTTCATCCTGCGACGTGGTGCTGGGGCTCGCCGGGGCCAATGTCGAGGCGACCGTCGGTGCCGTAGTCGAACGGTTACCATTCAGGCGCTGTGCCGTCGAGAGCGATGCGCTGATCGTAGTTCACGGAGCGCTCGGCGATGCTGATGGAGCGGTGGCCATTTTGGGAACCGGCTCAGTCTTTGCAGCCAAAGCAAACGGTGTGGTTCACACGATTGGCGGTTGGGGTTTTGTTGTTGGAGACCAGGGCAGTGGTGCCGTTCTGGGACGTTCTTTGATGCAGGAGGCGCTGCTTGCCCATGATGGCGTGCGGCGCAGTTCAGCAGTCACCGATTTTGTCATGCGCGACTTTGACAACGATCCGCAAAAGCTGGTGGCGTTTGCTCATAGCGCATTGCCAGGTGCATTTGCGCGCTATGCGCCGGCGGTATTCAAATTCGCCGATCAGGGCGATGACGTAGCAGTCGGGTTGCTGCGGGCAGCGGCACGCGAGGTCGATGCCTATCTTGATGTTGTTTTGAGCGGGTATGAGCCCAAACTCTGTCTGCTCGGTGGCCTGGGCGCCTTATACCAACCATGGCTCAAAGAGGGGCACCGGGCATGTATCGTGGCGCCGAAGGGCGATGCGCTGGAGGGCGCGTCGCGCCTTGCTGTCGAACGTTTCACGACAAATGGTGGCAGTCATGGGTGATCGCTTCCAGACGATATTCGCGGGCGAGAACGTGCTGGCCGAGGGTCGTGGCCCGCTTTACCTGAAAATTCGCAACCGGGTGGAACGGGCGATCAGCGACGGCCTGCTGAGCGACGGCGATGCGCTGCCTTCCGAACGCGATATCGCCCATCTTGCCGACGTATCGCGTGTGACCGTGCGAAAAGCGGTTCAGGATCTCGTCAAGGACGGCATACTGATTCAGCGCCACGGATCGGGGACATTCGTATCCAGACCCGTTGCCCGGGTCGAACAGCCGCTTTCGCGTCTGACATCCTTTACCGAGGACATGTCGCGCCGCGGCTGGAATGCCCGGTCCGAGTGGCTGACGCGTGGAATTTTCGTACCGTCTCCGGAAGAGACGGTGACACTGGGCCTTGCACCTGGCGACGAGGTTTGCCGCATCGACCGCCTGCGCATTGCCGATGATATGCCGCTTGCCATCGAGCGGGCATCGATTTCGACACGGATGCGGCCGGATCCCGACGAGGTCGATACCTCGCTTTATGCAGCCCTGGATAAATACGGCTATCGTCCTGTGCGCGCACTGCAGCGAATCTCGGCAACCAATCTGGGCGCGGAAGATGCACATATCCTCAGTCTGGAACCTGGCAATGCCGGCCTGCGGATCGAGCGGATATCCTATCTTGAATCGGGCCGGGTGGTTGAATTCACGCGGTCCCTTTATCGCGGCGATGCCTATGATTTCATCGCCGAATTGACCATTGGAAAAAGCTGAAGTCTAAAAGGAAGCCCCCGTGACAAATATGCGCGATGAGATCGATGAGATACCGAGGGCCACGGCGCGGCTGCTGGAGGGATTGTCTCCTGCGCTTGGTGAAATCGGCACTACGCTGCGTGAACGAGATCCGGCTTTTGTCCTCACGGTTGCCCGTGGCTCCTCGGATCACGCCGCAGCCTTTATCAAATATGCCATCGAGCTTACAGCCGGCCTTGCGGTTGCATCCGTCGGCCCTTCGGTGGCTTCAATCTATGGTGCGAAACTGTCGGTCAACAATGCACTGTCTTTTTCAATATCGCAGTCAGGCCAGAGCCCCGATATCGTTGCCATGCAGCAGGCGGCCAGTGATGGCGGGGCTTTGACCCTTTCGCTGACCAACAGTTCCAATTCGCCATTTGCCACGCAGAGCGATCTCGCAATCGACATCAAGGCGGGGGCGGAACTCGGTGTCGCCGCCACAAAAACCTATGTCAATTCGGTGATGGCGGGATTGATGGTTCTGGCGGCCTGGAAGCAGGACGATGTGTTGAAACAGGCCTTGCACAGATTGCCCGAACAACTTGAAAAAGCCGTATCGATTGACTGGACGACGCTTGGTCCGGATGTCGAAAAAGGCGGGTCGCTTTACATACTTGGACGCGGCCCGACCCTTGCGATTGCCCATGAGGCGGCGCTCAAATTCAAGGAAACATGCAATTTGCACGCCGAAGCCTACAGCGCGGCCGAAGTGCTGCATGGTCCGGTTTCGCTTGTGGGAAGTGGTTTTCCGGTTCTTGGACTTGCGGCCCGGGACGCGGCGGAAGGCTCCATCTGTGAAACCGCCGACAGGCTTTCAAAAGACGGTGCCGCCGTGCACATCACATCGGCCAATTGCAGGCATGCCACCAAACTTTCATTTGTCGACACGGGTCATCCGCTCACCGATGCGCTGGCGCTGGTCGTTCCGTTTTACGGCTTTGTGGAAAATCTGGCGCGCAAGCGCGGGCTTGATCCCGACCGGCCTGAAAAACTGAAAAAGGTCACCGAAACCCTATGACGGTTCAGGTCGCAACAAGCGCTCCGCGGATTTTCGACGGATGGACGTGGCATAAGGGCTGTGCAGCCTATCAAAGCGAGGGGACGGCCCTGGAGATCGTACCGGTCTCGGATCTGCCTGGCGATGTGCCCGTTACCCGTCTTGATCATGGAATGCTCGTCCCCGGTTTCGTCGATCTGCAGGTCAATGGCGGCGGGGGCGTTTTGTTGAACGATGATCCGAGTGTTGAAAGCATCCAGACGATCTGCACCGCCCACGCCAGATTTGGAACCACGGCCCTGTTGCCAACGCTGATCACGGATACGCCTGAAAAAACATCGCAAGCCATAAAGGCGGCCTCTGATGCGATACAACGCGGGGTGACCGGGTGTCTCGGGCTGCACCTGGAAGGTCCGCACCTGTCCCGGGCACGCCATGGCGCCCATGATCCGTCTCTCGTGCGCCCGGCAACGCATGACGATATCGAGCGGCTATTGGCGGCGCAAAATGCGATTGAAAATCTGCTGGTGACCGTCGCGCCGGAATCGGTCTCCGACGACCAAATCCGTGTTCTTTCAAAGGCGGGAATAAGCATCAGCCTGGGTCACAGCGATGCCAACTGCGCGACCGCGGTGAATGCAATGAGGGCAGGTGCGTCACTGGTAACACATCTCTTCAACGCGATGAGCCCGCTTGGCCATCGCGAACCCGGCATGGTGGGTGCTGCGCTGTCGCAACCCGGGGTATCTGCCGGTCTGATCGCAGATGGAATTCACGTCGATCCCGCATCGATGGGCGTTGCGATACGCGGAAAGAAGGGGCCGGGCAAAATATTCCTGGTGACCGACGCGATGTCGACGATCGGCAGCGAGCAGACATCGTTCACGCTGAACGGCAGAAAGGTCTATCGTTCCGAGGGGCGGCTGACGCTGGAAGACGGCACGCTCGCGGGTGCCGACATCGACATGATCGCCTCCATTCGTGTTCTGGTGGACCGCATGGGGCTGGAGTTGGACGAAGCCCTGCGGATGGCCTCACTTTATCCGGCCGAGGCGCTTGGCGCCGCTGATTTCCACGGCAAGCTGGGGAACGGCAGCAGGGCAGATTTTGTGCACTTGTCAGACGATCTGGCGGTTGAACAGGTGTGGATTGGCGGTGCCAGCGTTTATGAGGCGCATTAAAAAAGCAGCAGCGACTGTTTTTGCTCCGGCTCTTCTTCCTCTTCAGATGAATTGCCGATCAGTGGAACACTGGTCGCCTCAGGCAAGAAACCGAAGAGGTTGTCAATAAAGTCGTAAGTGCCGGCGCGCTGATATGCACCGATGTTGAGGCCGGGCGGAATTTGCTGGCTGACACCGTCAGGCAGATCAATTTTCATCGCTACGGAATTCTCGAAGGCGAGCGAGTCCGAGCCAATCGTCAGATCCGGCTGCGTCGCCTCGGGGTCAGCGAAGCCGGGTGCGCCAGGCTTGGATTCCTTGCCCAGCGGGAATCCCATATCCCGAAATGCGTCCGGAAAATTGCTGTCCTCGGAAATATCGCCATCGATCTCGATATTGTACTGGTCAGGGTCCCAATCCCGCGTGAAGTGACGCTCGAGATCATCGACAGTTTCAGTTTTAGATCGTGCCTTCAAAGCAATGGGAAGATCTTGTGTGTCGCCGAACATTCTGGCTCTTTGTGGCCTGCCGAATCCCATGGCGTTGTTGAAGTGTCGCAGGTTTTTAAGCGCACCTTTCGGAAAGATTCCCTTGCCCTTGCGGTAGTACCAGGAATTGAGGAACACATGAATTGTGCCTTCGTTCTTTTGCAGGCCGCCAAGTTTGAAATGGGAACATTTGGTGCGTTCCGGATCCTTGGTCTGAAGGCTCGGCTGGTTGTTCACCCAACCGTAGTTTCCATAAACATAGAACCAGCCGGCGCGCTGCAACTCGAGCGAAAACGGGCGATAGCAATCGGCAAATACATTATGCCTGATGACCCAGTTCCAAGCATAATCTTCCGGTTCGATCGCATTGTCGCGAATGCGGGTAAACGTGTTGTTTTCAATCAGAATATTTGACGAGGCGCGGCGGCCTCCATTGAATTTAAGGCCCTTTGGACCGACCCCGGGTGCAAGTTGATCCAGCCGGTTGAAAAAGTGGATCGCGTTGAAGGCGTCCGAAATGCGATTGTCGCGAATGACGATATTGCCGGCGACGTCCCAGGCGCGGAAAAAATCGCCGTCAAATGCGCGGAAATCGTTTTTTGGGTCGACCCTGTCTCCGCCGGTGTTTTCCCGCGAGCCGTGGATGGCTGTCCACGGGATGCTGTTCCACATGTTGTTGTTGGGGCTGACGTCCTGTCGCCAGTCGCAATCGCTGATGATCAGGTCGCGGGTGGTTGATCCGTTGGCGCCGATGGCGATCGTTCCTTCGCGAATTTTCAACCTCTCAAGGGTCATGTGCTGACATTCCTCGAGATAGACTGCGGTTGGCCAGCACCGGCAGAAATGGAGGCCGCGAAGGATCATGTGTTTGCAATGGATGAAGGCCAGGACCGCTTCATCGGCGGTCTGTCCTATGCTGGGATAATTGCCGGCAGCCTGACGGCGCATGGCAATGAGGTTGGCCCGTTGTGTGTATTTCTTCAGCGATATCCCGCTGGTGAACACGGCACCCCTTTTTGACTCAATTATTATTGGTTTTTCCGCTGTTCCGGCGATGCCCGTCAGGATCAGCGGAATGCTGTATTCGCCCTTTTTTAAAACAAGCCGATCACCGGCGCGCAGTTTGCGGCAGCGTTTGGCAACATTGGACGGATTTGCACTCAAAACCCTCATGCGTACAGCCTGTTCCCGATTTTTCGGTCCAGCGCCCCACTGTCGCACTGCAACAGTGGTTTGACAAGCAAAACGCAGGCCGGGGCATTGAGCCCGACCGAATTGCCAGCGCATCCCTTGAACCGCAATTCAGGACTGCGTACAAGCTTCTGCGAGCTTGATAAAAGAGCAATGTCGGACGATTTGGTGGCGCGTGAAGAGCAGTTGAATTTGGAACGGCGCAGAGGCTTTGGCGCCCTTAGCGTGTTCGAAAGGCTGCGTGATGAAATATTGTCGCTTGAACTCGAGCCCGGCCAGCTGATCGACGAAGCAAGCCTTGCCAGGCGTTTTGATGTGTCGCGGTCGCCGATCCGGGAAGCGCTGGTGCGGCTTGGTTCCGAGCGGCTGGTCAAGACATTGCCCAACAAAGGCACAATCGTTGCACCGTTGAATCTGGATGAATTTCCGGCCTATGTCGATGCGCTCGACCTGATCCAGCGGGCCGTTACGCGGCTTGCCGTCATCAACCGCACAGATGCGGACATCGTCAAAATCAGGATGCTGCAAGACCGTTTTGCCGAAAGCCTTTCACGCAACGACGCGCTTGCAATGATCCACAGCAACAGGGAGTTCCACGCCGTAATCGGTGATGCGGGCGGCAATCGAATTTTTGCCGATACCTACCGGCGCATACTCGACGAGGGTCGACGCACATTACGGCTGTATTTCAGATCATATGACGACACGCTGCCACCGGAACTCGGGTAGGCACACAACAACATCATTGCCGCTATCGAAAACCGGCAACCGGATCTTGCTGAAAAGCTTGCACATGAGCATGCCGAACAGGTACATCGTCGTTTTGTCGATTATATCAGCCAGCGCGCGGTGCCTGAATTCCAGCTGAAATACAGTTCCGACAAAAACGCGAAATAAAGCGCGGCGTTCGAAAGTGGACGGTCATACATGAAAAAAATTCGCGTTTGTACCAGAATCCCTGTTGATTTGTCGTTTTTGTTACATAAATTGTCGCAAATCAGCACATACTAAAACATTAAGACCGGGAAAGTGTACAGGTTGTATATCGGTCATCCGGTGGCGCTTTGCGTCGCCAGATAACCCGACTTGGAGTAGTCCAACGCGCCGGACTACCCCTTTTTCTTAATCCGGAATTGCGATCAGCGATACCAGTATTTTGCGGTGGCCTCGCCACGGCGGATTATCACGAAATTATTGGCGAAGACACGATAGGCGGGGCTCCATTCCCCGTCCGGCCACTGTACGCGGATCTGTGCCCGCTCTGCGACCCCGGTACCGACATGTATGAATCCGGAGTGGCCGGACGCATGACCGCCTCCGGTCTGGATCTTGCGCAGACGTGTTTCATTGCCTGATTTGACCAATATGGTTGCGCCAACGGCGTTTCTGTTGGCGCCGTCCTGTTGAAGCTCAATCTGCAGCCAATTGCCCAGCGGCCGCGTGCCCCAATCGGTCCGGCCACCTCGATTATGAAATACACTCACGGGCGCTTCGCGGTTGACGACGACGAGATCGAGATTGCCGTCGAGATCGAAATCGGCGACGGCCGCGCCCCGGCCGCGTCGATCGAGATCAATGCCCGAGAGATGTCCGGCCTCGATAAAGGTTCCGTCGTGCTGGCCAAGCAGAAGGTTGTCGGGATCGAAGTCCGCAAAGTCCGGCATTTTCTCGACATTTCCCTTTGCGATGAACAAATCGAGCAGGCCGTCATTGTTGAAATCGGCAAATTCTGAGTGCCAGCCCGTCGATGGTTTGAGATCGCTGCCGGTATAGGGCCGATGCGCGGTGGCGTTGCGTTCGAAGGCTATGTCCCGATAGACGGGCCGGCCTTCCTCGGCTTCGGTATCCAGTGTCTGCAATTTTGTATCCCCCATGGAGGTCAGCGCATATTCGGGGTAGCCGTCGGCGTCGATATCGCCCTCGGCAATGCCCATCCCCCAAATGTTTACCCGTTTCCATCCGTCTGCGCGTCGATAAAGACGCGGTGCCTTGCCGGGATCGACACGCCACATCTGTTCCTCGCCGTCGCGATAGTAGTGGCGGTCGTTGGTGATACGCAGCGACGGTGTGCCGGACCGGTTCCAGTCGGTAAAGATCATCGACAGGGCGCAGTAGCCCGGTGAGAGCGCTTCCGCGGCGGAATAATTGGGTTGTTCGCGGCCTTCGGGACGCACCAGGATATTGTCGTGGCAGGTTCCCCAGGGCGAACCGGGAGCCGACCGGTCCACATAATTGCCGAAAGCAAGGCTGGGGAAGGGCGCATCCTTTTCAAATGTGGCTGCAAAGCCGGTCGTCCAGGCACGGCCGCCGTCGAACGAAAATGCGCGGTTGGCGCTGGTGAAGCTGCAATCGGGGCCGCCCTTGAGGATCACATTGCGACCGACCCGCAACAGCACCACGTCGCGATGACCGTCATTGTCGATGTCGATCGGATAGATCCCCGTGACGTTTTTCAGTTCTGCGTCGCCGATGGCGAGTGGCCGACGTTCGAAGCGCAGGCTGTCTGTTGCGTTGCTTGTGTTGACAAACAGCTGCGTCGGATCGGTGCCGCCGGCGAGCATCAAATCGGGGAAACGGTCGCCGTTGCAGTCAAACGAGGCAGCGCCTCCGCCGACAAAATACTCCCATGGGCCGCGATAATGGTGGTCGATGCCGGCTGCGGCGGCTTGTTCACCGAGAACAGGAATGTCGGAGCTCAATTGTTGATGCATGTCTGTCTCGCCGGCATGCACACCGCTGACAGAAATTACCAGTGATCCTGTCGCCAAAACGGATTGGAAATATTTCATTGTTCAATCACCAGTGTCTTCAAAAAAGCTATCAGTGCGATGCGGTCTTCTTCATCGATTGCCACGTAGCGATCGCGGCTCTGTCTTGCATCGCCACCGTGGACGCGGATAATTTCATCCAGTGTCGTCAGATCGCCGCGGTGACCATAGGGCCCCGTCGAGGCAATCCCCCAGAGCTCGCTGGTCATGAAGACATCGCGGTCAACAAACCGTTGGCCAAGCAATTCGTTTCCAAGGGCTGAGACCTGCTGGTCGGCAATCTTGTGCCGTTTCAGGTCGCCGAACAACGGCACCAGAATTGCGTCGTTCTCGTCTCGCGGCAGCAATTTCGCCCATTCGGTCAGTGCCAGATCATAGACAGCGTCCTGCCGGCTTTCACCCGGGCGCAGCGTTCCGGCTGCGTCGAACGGGCCGGGGTCTGAAAACCGCAAGCCGTTGAGCGGCAATGAAGGGCGATGACAGTCAGCGCAACCGATGTCGGCAAATACGGCGAAGCCGCGCTTTGACAATTGACGCCACTCCTCGTTTGCCGGTTCGATTTCGACCGGCGGTTTGCGGGTTGCCTGCCAGGCGACAAGGGCTGACACATCGCCCGGCGTCAATTCGTCGGCAACGCCATCCTCGTCAAAGTCGGCTTCACCGGTCCAGCGTTTGCCAAAGCGTTCCGTCGCCTGGATGCCATGGTGATGGTTGAGCGCGTTGACCGTGAACTGCCGAAGCGAGCCGATCACGCCCTTCTGACTGAAAGGCCGGATAACGAGATCAGTATCGATCCCATCGATCGCTGCCAGATCGACAATGCCATCCGGCTCGGCGATGATTTTTCCAAAGTCGATGCCCTTGGTCACCAGCTGAACGGTCACCGGTGCGCCGGTTTCCCGCGCCGCACGAAGTGCATCCGTGCGCTGGGCATGCAGATCGGCAGTCATCTCGCGCGCCAGCAATTCGACCAGTCCTGCGCCCATCAGATGATTGGTGTTGCGTTCGTTGGAAAATTGCGGATCGGAGGTGTCGAAATCTGCGTTGGTGAAACCCTCCGACACAAACACATTGGTCACGAAATCGCCGGCCCCGCCGGCAATCGGATCATTGTGACAGGATGAACAGGCATTGGAATCCGTGCCCGGAAGGCGCTGAAATGATTGCTGAAGCGGCCGTTTGCGTTTCGTCGGAATGATGGCCTGGGTGGCCATCGGGCGGCCAACGCCATCGGCCGTGGTGAATTTGGCGACAAAAAGAGCCTTGCCCTGTTCAATCAGCGTCTGCAGTTGAGATTTCGTCAAAACCCCTTGCAGCATTTCCTGATCGACATGACTGCCCACAGCGGCTTCCGACCATGGTTCCGGATGCGCCGCCTGCTGGGCGTTGGCAGGGGCGGCGGTTGCAAGCGTGAAAGACAGTCCGACGGCAGTCAGTGCTCTAAACAACATCGGTTTCCACCTCCAACGCCAGTTCAGTCGCCTGGGCGAACAATTCGTCCAGCTCAAGCAGGGCAGTGACGGTACATCCTTCCACGATCAATGGGTTTTCGTCCGGAAAACAGTGAATCTCGATTGCTTCTCCAAGCACATCCAGTCTTGTTGCCGCAATCGCCTCGCGCAGCGTCGTTTCGATGAATTCAAAAGCTTTCGTGCCATTTCCGACAAAGGCCACCGGGAAGGAATCAACCAGCGCATACATATCCGCAATGCCTGTTCCGAGCGCTTGACCGGCCTCTGCATAGGCGGCCAGAGCGTCTTCATTGCCGGCCATGGCTGCTTCGTGAACCGCATTCATCTCGCTATAACCGATGTCGTTTCTGGGTGTAGCCGTTTCGCCGGCTGCATTGGCGCGCCGGTAGATTGCGTAGTCGCCGGCATAAGCCTCGATGCATCCACGCCTGCCGCAGCGGCACAATGCGCCATTTGGAATATGGGATATGTGGCCGAACTCCGTTCCGGATGACCGAATTCCGCTGACGAGCTCGCCATTCAGCATCAATCCCATGCCGATGCCGTGGGAAAGAAGCACGGCTGCATAGTTTTGACCGAAACGGTCGGGCGCACTCCAATGCAGTGTGCGGGCAATCATGCTGCAATCGTTGGACAGCTTGACCGGAGCGTCGAATTCGGACTCGAGAACCGCCTTGAATTTGAGGTCTCGGTGCTGGGTTATCGGTGACCACAGCATGGATGTACCGTGGACGTCGGTGGCACCCTGTACGCCTAGCCGGATGCGTTTCAGCCTCCTGCGACCAGATGGCGTCTGCATCAGCGCCGCGCGGATCGTATCGGTCAGGGCGTCGAAAAACTCCTGCGGTGATGCCCGGCGCGCGTGAAAGTCCAGACTGACATTGGCAGCGACCTTGCCGGAGTAGTCGGAAATGGTTGCCGAAACGCGGTCGACTTGCAGGACAGCGGAGGCCACGAGTGCCGCATCCGGATTCAGTGCCAGGCGCACCTGCGGGCGACCGCGGCCGAGATTTGCAGGTATTTCGCCGCCGGAAATTACAATAACCGCCTCTTCCAGCAATTCGGAGGTGATGGCGGAAACGGTCGAGGCGCTCAGTCCGGTTTTTGCACAAATTCCTTTTCTGGACATCGGGGCATCGCGGCGCAGCACAGCCAGTATCCGACTGCGATTTCGCTTGCGCACGTCATTTGATCGACCCAGTTCAACCACCGCCTTGTATTCCTTCCTTTTTCGGAGATGAAATGCTGCGGTGCAAAATAAATGCTGCAATACAACAACTTAACTCCTTGTCATTTTCAAGTTGACACAGCTTGACGATTAAGTCACTTTTTTTTTGAGCCTCGAATTAAATGGCTCGTGTGTAAGCGAGACGACCGATCCGAATGACCGGTTCAGTGGTCCACTCACCGGGAGGTAAAGAATATGAGAATTTTAAAGGCTGCACTTTTGGGTGCGGTATTCGCCGTTTCATCTGCAGGCGCAGCGCTGGCCGAGGGCAAAACCATTGGTGTTTCCTGGTCGAACTTCCAGGAAGAGCGGTGGAAGACAGACGAAGCGGCAATGAAGTCCGCTATCGAAGCAGCGGGCGACAAGTACATATCGGCCGATGCGCAGTCCTCTGCAACCAAACAGCTGACGGATGTGGAATCGCTGATCTCGCAAGGGGCCAACGCTCTCATCATCCTGGCACAGGACGCCGGCGCCATTGGCCCGGCTGTCGAAAAGGCTTCTGCTGAAGGCATTCCGGTTGTCGGTTACGACCGCCTCATTGAAAATCCGGAAGTGTTCTACATCACCTTCGACAACAAGGAAGTTGGGCGCATGCAGGCCCGCGCGGTTCTCGCCGCCATGCCTGAAGGCAACTACGCCTTCATCAAAGGCTCGTCCGCTGACCCGAATGCGGACTTCCTGTTTTCCGGGCAGATGGAAGTGCTCAAAGACGCCATGGATGCCGGCAAGGTCAAAAATGTCGGCGAAGCCTACACCGATGGCTGGAAGCCGGAAAATGCTCAAAAGAACATGGAGCAGATCCTGACGGCCAACGACAACAAAATCGATGCTGTCGTTGCTTCAAATGACGGTACTGCCGGCGGCGTTGTCGCAGCTCTGTCTGCGCAGGGCATGGACGGTAGTGTTCCTGTATCCGGTCAGGACGGCGACCACGCCGCCCTCAACCGTGTTGCTCAGGGAACCCAGACCGTTTCCGTCTGGAAGGATGCACGTGATCTTGGAAAGAATGCGGCTACGATCGCGTCCATCCTTGCTAGCGGAACCGGCATGTCCGATGTTCCGGGTGCTGTGCAATGGTCAGGCGGGCCGAACGGCGTTGGGATGAATGCCATGTTCCTTGCGCCAGTACCGATCACACAGGACAATCTAAACCTCGTGATCGATGCCGGCTGGGTTGGCAAGGACGTTGTTTGCCAAGGCGTTGCTGCCGGTTCTGTTGCTGCCTGCAACTAACCGGTTCACATCACCTTAAATCTGAACGCCGCGATCCCAGCCGGTCGCGGCGTTTTCACAACAAACAGCCAGGAGGGGGAGCCGCAATGACTGACAGTACGGAACCTCAAACCACACAGGGCACCGACACGGCCCGCGCATCGGAGTTGTCCGTCGTTGCCAAGTTTATCAGGGCAACCGAACTCGACACACGCATGCTTGGCATGATCGGCGCGTTGCTGCTGATTTGGATTTTGTTTGACATCTTTTCGGGCGGTCTGTTTCTGACACCGCGAAATCTATGGAACCTATCGGTGCAGACTGCATCCGTTGCGGTTATGGCCACGGGCATGGTTCTGGTCATCGTGACCCGAAACATCGACCTTTCGGTTGGTTCAATTCTCGGTTTCGTCGGCATGATCATGGCCGTTACACAGGCCGAGTTACTTCCGGTCTATCTCGGTTTTGGTTTTGACAATCCGCTCACCTGGATAATCGCATTGCTTGTCGGCATCGTTGTCGGCGCGGCAATCGGCGGGCTGCATGGCTACATCATCGCCTATCTCGGCGTGCCCGCCTTCATTGTGACCCTCGGCGGCCTGCTCGTTTGGCGTGGTGCCGCGTGGTGGGTGACCTCGGGACGCACAGTTGCACCGATGGATTCCACCTTCCGTCTAATGGGCGGCGGTCCGGCAGGATCGATCGGCGAAATCGCCAGCTGGATTGTCGGCCTCATCGTATGCGTGGCGCTTGTCGCGATGATCTTCAATTCGCGCCGACAGCGCAAACGCTTCCAGTTTCCCTTGCGCCCCGTCTGGGCTGAAGTTTTCCTGGGAACCCTCGGCTGCTTTCTGGTTCTTGGCGCGGTCCTGATCGCCAATATCTACTATTGGCCGATCGGCATTATCCGCAAACAGATCAAGGCCGGTCTTCTGGAGGGTGTCGAAACCGAAATATTCATTGGTCACGGCGTTGCCATTCCGGTGCTGATCGCGATCTGTGTTGCGATCGTCATGACGTTCCTGGCGACGCGCACCCGGTTCGGACGCTATGTGTTTGCGCTCGGTGGCAATCCGGAGGCAACCGACCTTGCCGGTATCAACACCCGCTGGGTGACAATGAAAATCTTCATCATAATGGGTGTCCTTTGCGCCATTGCCGCCGCCATATCGACGGCCCGGCTGAACGCCGCAACCAACGCCCAAGGGACGCTCGACGAACTGCTGACAATCGCGGCGGCGGTCATCGGCGGCACATCGCTGGCAGGCGGTGTCGGCACGATTGCCGGTGCCATGATCGGCGCCCTAGTGATGCAGTCGCTGCAGTCCGGCATGGTGCTGATGGGGCTTGATACGCCGTTGCAGAACATTGTCGTCGGTATCGTTCTTGTGATCGCGGTATGGCTCGATTCGGTCTATCGCAGAGCCCAACACTAACGCAGGGGATATGGAGATGAACACGAATACAGCAACTCAGCCCCTTGTGGACATGCGCGAGCTGTCCATTTCCTTTGGCGGTATCCATGCCGTGGAGCAGGCCTCGGTCGATCTTTTTCCAGGAGAGGTGGTGGCGCTGCTCGGGCACAACGGTGCAGGCAAATCAACCTTGATCAAAATCCTGTCCGGCGCCTATCAGCGCGATGGCGGCGAAATCGACATCGATGGAAGCCTGGCAACCATCGACAATCCGCGCGACGCCAAGGGATACGGTATCGAGACGATCTATCAGACGCTGGCGCTGGCGGACAATGTCGACACTGCCGCCAACCTTTTTCTGGGGCGCGAACTGCTGACGCCCTGGGGCACGCTCGACGACGTGGCAATGGAAGCCAAAGCCAGGGAAGTGATGGGCCGGCTCAATCCGCGGTTCCAGCGCTTCAAGGAACCGGTCAAGGCGTTATCGGGCGGACAAAGGCAATCGGTTGCCATTGCGCGGGCGATATTGTTCAACGCCCGAATCCTGATTATGGATGAACCCACCGCAGCGCTTGGACCGGAGGAGACCGCACAGGTTTCCGAGTTGATCCTGCAGCTCAAGTCGGAAGGCATCGGTATTTTTCTGATCAGTCATGATATCGCCGATGTGTTCGATCTTGCTGATCGGGTGGCGGTGATGAAAAACGGCCAGGTCGTCGGTTACGCGAAGACCGGGGACGTGGACAAGGATGAAGTGCTGGGGATGATCATTCTTGGCAAATGCCCGCCCGGCGCAACACCGGGCCCCGGCGCACTTGCATCCTGATGCCGACATGGCGCCCCGGATTTGTCGGGGCGCATCTTCAGGGTGTGATCCTGAGATGAGTTCAAGGCACAAAATCTGCGCGGTTATTGTGCCGGTGGAGGTTGAATGTATCTGGGAATTGATCTTGGCACTTCAGGTGTCAAAGCGCTCATAATCGGGGATGACCAGTCAATCGTTGCATCCGCCACTGCGGATCTGGCTGTCGCCCGCCCGGAAACGGGTTGGTCGGAGCAGAATCCTGCAGACTGGATTACCGCGACAAGGGCTGCCATAGTAAAGCTGAGGGTCAAAAAACCCGCAGAACTGGCAGAAGTCAAAGGTATAGGACTGTCCGGGCAGATGCACGGCGCAACGTTGCTCGACAATTTCGACCGTGTACTGCGGCCCTGCATCCTGTGGAACGATACGCGCGCTCATGCGGAAGCAGCCGCACTTGATGCCGATCCGCAATTCCGGGCGCTGTCCGGCAATATCGTTTTCCCGGGTTTCACCGCTCCGAAGCTTGTTTGGGTGAAGAACCACGAACCCGATGTTTTTGCGAATACGGCGAAGGTGCTTCTGCCAAAGGATTATCTGCGCCTGTGGCTGACCGGTGAACACGTGTCGGAAATGTCGGATGCTTCCGGCACAAGCTGGCTTGATGTGGGCAAACGTACGTGGTCGCCCGAACTGCTTGGTGCATCGGATATGGATCTACGCCAGATGCCCCGGCTGGTTGAAGGTTCGGAGGCCAGTGCTGGGCTGCGTTCCAAGCTCGCGGATGAATGGGGCATGCAGCCGGGAACCGTCGTTGCCGGAGGCGCCGGCGACAATGCGGCGACAGCGATTGGCATGGGAACCGTGGGCGAGGGCGCGGCCTTCGTGTCGCTTGGAACCTCGGGTGTCCTGTTTGCTGCCAACGATGCATACCGACCGAACCCCGGGAGCGCCGTGCACACATTCTGTCACGCGGTGCCCGACAGCTGGCACCAGATGGGCGTCATCCTTTCGGCGACCGACACGCTGAACTGGTTTGCCGTCATAACCGGTCAGTCGGCTGCGGCGCTGACCGCTGAGCTCGGCGATGATCTGCAGGCGCCGCAATCGATTTTCCTGCCGTATCTTTCCGGTGAACGCACGCCGCACAATGATGCGGGCATACGTGGTGTGCTGACCGGGATTTCCCACACGACGGACCGCGCCGCGATCACGGCGTCCATCCTGCAGGGCATTGCCTTTGCTTTCCGCGACAGTCTCGAGGCGCTCGGCGCTGCGGGAACGACCGTCGAGCGTCTGGTTGCCAGCGGCGGCGGCTCGCGTTCGGTCTACTGGCTCAGGGCAATTGCAACCGCTTTGAATGTCCCTGTTGATATTCCTGCTGCCGGCGATGTCGGTGCGGCATTCGGAGCTGCGCGGCTTGGCATGCTCGCCAGCGGCGGGGCCACGCTTGCCGCCTGCGCAATGCCCGATATCGAACGGACAGTCGAGCCGGATGCTGACCTGCTGCCAGCCTATGAAGATGCCTTTCAATTGTACCGGAGAACCTATCCGGCCATTCGGAGTACCATGAAATGACTACGGGTTTTTTTGGAGCGATTGAAAAGATTGCCTATGAGGGCGCTGGCAGCGTCAATCCGCTAGCCTATCGCTATTACAATGCCGATGAAGCGGTGTTCGGCAAGCGCATGGAGGATCACCTCCGTTTCGCAGTCTGCTATTGGCACAATTTCTGCTGGCCGGGTCTTGATCCGTTTGGCGGCCAGACGTTCGATCGTTCGTGGTTCGGCGACACGATGGAGCAGGCCTATCTCAAGGCGGATGTGGCGTTCGAGATGTTCTCGCTGCTCGGCGTTCCCTATTACTGCTTCCATGACGCCGATGTGCGTCCGGAAGGAGCAAATTTTGCCGAAAACACCCGCAACCTCAACGCAATCGTCGACTATTTCGAAAAGAAGCAGGCCGAGACCGGCCTAAAGCTTCTGTGGGGCACGGCAAACCTGTTTTCCAACAGCCGCTATATGGCGGGTGCGGCCACCAACCCGGATCCGGACGTTTATGCGTTCGGTGCGGCGACGGTGAAAACCTGCATCGACGCAACCAACCGTCTCGGCGGCGAAAACTATGTGCTTTGGGGCGGGCGCGAAGGCTATGAAACGCTGCTCAACACCGATATGGGCCGGGAACTCGATCAGCTCGGACGCTTCCTCAATCTGGTGGTCGAATACAAGCACAAGATCGGATTCGACGGTGCCATCCTGATCGAACCGAAGCCACAGGAGCCGACCAAGCATCAGTATGATTATGACGTGGCAACCGTTTACGGCTTTCTCAGGCGCTACGGGTTGGAAAACGAGGTGCGGGTCAATATCGAGCAGGGCCATGCGATCCTTGCCGGCCACTCATTCGAGCATGAACTGGCGACAGCACAGGCGCTGGGGATTTTCGGTTCCATCGACATGAACCGCAACGACTACCAGTCCGGCTGGGACACCGACCAGTTCCCCAACAATGTGCCGGAAATGGCGCTGGCCTATTATCATATCCTCAAGGGCGGTGGTTTTTCATCGGGCGGAACGAATTTCGATGCCAAGCTGCGTCGGCAGTCGCTGGAGCCGGACGATCTGCTGCTTGCCCATATCGGTGGCATGGATTGTTGCGCGCGTGGCCTAAAGGCCGCGGCGGCGATGATCGATGATGGCGTGCTTCCCGGCTTTGTCGAGGAACGCTACGCGGGCTGGCAAAGCGCCGAAGCGCAAGGGATGCTCGCAGGCGAACAGAGCCTTGAGGACATCGCCACCCGTGTCGAGGCGAATGACGTCAATCCGAAGCCGAAATCCGGCCGACAGGAATATCTCGAAAACATCGTCAACCGATACGTCTGAGCGGCTGCGGCATTTTCACATGATGATACAAAATCCGATACCGCCCGGCTTTAACCCGGATCCGTCGATCTGGCGGGTCGGGCAGGATTATTACATCGCAACCTCGACCTTCGAGTGGTATCCGGGGGTTCAGATCCATCATTCGCGGGATCTGAAGAACTGGACACTGGTCTGCCGGCCGCTGGATCGAGCACGCCAGCTGGACATGCGGGGAAATCCGGACTCCTGCGGAATCTGGGCACCGTGTCTTTCATTCGCCGATGGCCTGTTCTGACTGGTTTACACCGACGTCAAGCGTTACGACGGCAACTACAAGGATGCCCATTATTATGTGGCGACCGCGCCGTCGATCGAAGGGCCGTGGTCGGATCCCATCTATCTCAACTCGTCGGGTTTCGATCCGTCGCTTTTTCACGATGATGACGGGCGTAAATGGCTCGTCAACATGAGGTGGGACCATGACGGCAACCGGCAATCGGACAAGGGCAGCAAGCCCGGCTTTTTCGCCGGCATCGCGCTGCAGGAATTCGAATTCGAGCAGCAGCGGCTTGTCGGGCCGGTTCTCGATGCGTCAGTCCTGTCGGACGAAGGTGGGCGCGGCGAGCATGCCAACTTAACTGGTGCATTTGTCGGAATGGCCGCTCAGGACCATGGAGGCACGGCGCAGTCGGCTGATTTCTCCTATTTCCACTATGAAAACACAAATGCGGACCGCAAGGCTGATGCCGCAGGAAACGAAGGCTGAGCTTTTTGATCTCCATGAATTGCCCGGCAGCCGTATCTGGCTAATGACATTTTTCATTCTGGCGCTGGCAATTCGCCTGCGAACACTTCATAAATTCGCTTTGCCCACTTTTTGACACGCGGAGCAGACCTTGATTCAAACGCCCTATCTTCTTTTTCTCGGCGATGCACCCGACACGCTAGCGGCCAAGGTCGCCCAAGGTATCAAAGACTGGCGGCCGGAGCTCGCCGTCGGACAACTGCGCCTTCCGGGCTGCAATGCGGATATGGGGATCGACGATCTGACCCTCGATGAAGCGGTTGCAAAGGGTGCCAAAACCCTTGTCATCGGCGTTGCCAATCGCGGCGGACTGATCTCCGAAAGCTGGATGGGTATGTTGAAGTCAGCGCTCGCGGCCGGCATGGATCTGGCGTCCGGCCTGCACAAGTATCTCGGCGATGAACCGGCTCTGGTGGACCTTGCCAGGCAACATGGTCGCACCTTGCACGACGTGCGCATTCCGAGCGTTGCCTATCCCATTGCCAATGGCAAGAAACGCGGCGGCAAACGCTGTCTTGCGGTCGGCAGCGACTGCTCCATAGGCAAGATGTATACGGCGCTTTGCGTGGAGCGCGAAATGCGACAGCGCGGCATGAACGCGACGTTCCGCGCTACCGGCCAGACGGGCATTTTAATCACCGGCTCGGGCGTGCCGCTCGATGCGGTGGTGGCGGATTTCATGGCGGGCGCCGTCGAATATCTGACACCCGATAATGATGCGGATCACTGGGACCTTATCGAAGGGCAGGGGAGTATCTTTCATCCTTCCTATTCGGGCGTGTCGATGGCGCTCATTCACGGCGGACAGCCGGATGCGCTGATCCTGTGCGACGAGCCGAACCGGCCGCACATGCGCGGCCTGCCGGAGTACCGCGCTCAAAGCCTCGAGCAATTGCGTGAAACCGCACTCCTGCTTGGCCGGATCGTCAATCCCGACTGCCGGGTAACGGGCATTGCGCTCAACACCTCTGCCATGGATGGGGACGAGGCCGCGGAGCATGTGGCGATGGTCGAGAAACAAATGGGGCTTCCGACTGTCGATCCGTACCGGCACGGGGCGGAGCGCCTCGTGGATGCGCTTGGCTAGCACCATGTCCTGTACCCTGACAGTTGCCGAGTCCGTTTTTCCGCTTGCCGAGGTATTCACGATCTCGCGCGGCTCGCGCACTGAGGCGCGAACCGTCACAGTTACGTTGCGCGATGGCAAACATGCCGGCCATGGCGAAGCCGTTCCCTACGCGCGATACGATGAAACAGTCGCGGGTGTCATTGAAGATATTTCTTCCTTGCAGGCTGCAATAGCAGATGGGCTGAGCCGCGAAGAATTGCAGGATCGGCTCCCCGGTGGCGCGGCGCGGAACGCCGTCGACTGCGCGATGTGGGACATGGAGGCCAAGCGGGCGGGCAAAAGGGCTTATGAACTGGCGGGTCTTGTTACGCCCGGACCGGTGCAAACGGCATTCACGCTATCGCTGGAAGAGCCGGACTTGATGCGGCAAAAAGCCGAGCGCAATGCGCATCGTCCGCTGCTGAAAATCAAGCTTGGCGGGGAAGGGGACCTGACGCGCGTGGAAGCGGTGCGCACCGGCGCTCCCGCTGCGGCCATCATTGTCGATGCCAATGAAGGGTGGACACCCGAGATCTATGGAGAATTTGCGCCTGAACTAATCAGGCTGGGTGTCAAAATGGTGGAGCAGCCGCTGCCCGCCGGAGCCGACGAGGCGCTTGCAGAAATGGAGCGTACCCTGCCCGTGTGCGCGGATGAAAGCTGCCATGACCGGGCGTCTTTGCCCGACATGATCGGGAAATACGACATGATCAACATCAAGCTCGACAAGACCGGCGGCCTGACGGAGGCGCTGGCGCTGAAACAGGAAGCGCTTGCGGCCGGGCTCGGCATCATGGTGGGCTGCATGGTGGCGTCTTCGCTTGCCATGGCCCCCGCCATCTTGCTTGCACAAGGCGCAGATATCGTTGATCTGGACGGACCGTTGCTGTTGGCCAATGACCGGCCACATCCACTTCTTTATGACGCCGATGGCGTGCATCCTTCGAACAGCGAACTCTGGGGCTGAAAATGCGGACAGTTTATGTAAACGGCGAATTTGTTGCGGAAGACGAAGCGAAGGTTTCCATCTTCGACCGCGGCTTTCTTTTTGCCGACAGTGTTTATGAAGTGACGTCCGTGCTGGATGGCAAGCTCATCGATTTCGCAGGGCATTGCCGCCGTTTGCGGCGGTCCCTTCGGGAGCTGCAGATGACACTGCGAGTGTCGGATGAGGAGCTGCTCGACATCCATCGCCATCTGGTTGAGAAAAACGAAATCGAGGAAGGGCTGATCTATATGCAGGTGACGCGTGGTGCTGCGGATCGCGATTTTGCCTTTCCGCCGGAAGATACACCCGCGACCCTTGTATTGTTCACCCAGATCAAAGGCCTGCTCGACAGCCCGCTCGCGGCGCGCGGGCAGAAAATCTTCACCGTCGAAGACCAGCGCTGGGGACGATGCGATATCAAAACCGTGCAGCTTCTATTTCCGTCGCTGGCAAAAATGGAATCGAAGTCCAAAGGCGGCGACGATGCCTGGCTTGTCCGAGACGGCCTGGTGACAGAGGGCTCGTCAAACAATGCATATATCGTTCTGGATAACGGTACGATTGTTACCCGTGATCTCTCGAACCTCATTCTGCATGGCATCACCCGCCGTGCGGTTCTGGAATGCGCCAGGCACCTGCAGATGAAGGTCGAGGAACGACCGTTCACAATTGAGGAGGCAAAAGATGCGGTCGAGGCCTTTTCAACATCCGCGTCAGGCTTTGTCTGTCCGGTGATTGAAATTGACGGAACGACCATCGGCTCCGGCGAACCCGGGCCTGTCGCGTCGAAACTGCGTGAGGTCTACATAACGGAAATGCGCAAAGCTGCGATCTAAATTCATATAGTTTATTCCATTTCGGAATGACTATATTGCAAATACTCGATTTACGGGGGCGATTAATTGGCGCATTTTCGTAGAAGCTTTAAGCAATCATGAAATTATGAAATATCATGATTGTGCGGAATACGGATAGTGTATCGTTGGTTGTCCAAGGCGCAGCGGCCCGACAGCCGGCGCACTGCGTTTGATCAGGGAGTGCCCATCAATGACAGCGAATCTCAAGCCCAAGGAAATGCCGTCCCTTTCCTCATTTGACTGGGAGGATCCGTTTCGGCTGGATGATCAGCTTAATGAGGACGAGCGCATGATCCGCGATGCGGCGCGCGCCTATGCGCAGGAAAAGCTGCAGCCGCGTGTCATTGAAGCCTATCGGGACGAAGTGACAGATCCGGGTATTTTCCGTGAAATGGGCGAGATGGGGCTTCTGGGAACCACGATCCCGGAAGAATACGGCGGGGTCGGCGCGGGTTACGTGACATACGGGCTTGTGGCGCGCGAAGTGGAGCGCGTCGATTCCGGTTACCGCTCGATGATGTCGGTGCAGTCGTCGCTGGTGATGTACCCGATCTATGCCTATGGCTCGGAAGAGCAGCGGCAGAAATACCTGCCGGGTCTTGCAAGCGGCGATCTGGTCGGTTGCTTCGGTCTGACTGAACCCGATGCCGGCAGCGATCCGGGCGGCATGAAGACAAAGGCCGAAAAAGTGCAGGGCGGATACCGGCTGAGCGGCACCAAGATGTGGATTTCGAACGCGCCTATCGCGGATGTCTTTGTGGTCTGGGCAAAGTCCGACGCGCATGAGGGCAAGATCCGCGGCTTTGTGCTTGAAAAGGGTGCGCAGGGGCTTTCAGCGCCGAAGATCGGCGGCAAGCTTTCCTTGCGTGCCTCGATCACCGGCGAGATCGTTCTCGAAGGCGTGGAAGTTGCCGACGACGCATTGCTGCCGAATGTGGAAGGCCTGAAAGGCCCGTTCGGCTGTCTCAACCGCGCGCGTTACGGCATATCCTGGGGCGCCATGGGCGCTGCGGAATTCTGCTGGCACGCCGCCCGGCAATATGGTCTTGACCGCAAGCAGTTCAGCCGCCCGCTGGCGCAGACCCAGCTGTTCCAGAAAAAACTTGCCGACATGCAGACCGAAATTGCGCTCGGGCTTCAGGGCGCGCTGCGGGTCGGCCGCCTCATGGACGAGGCGAATGCCGCGCCGGAAATGATTTCCATCGTCAAGCGCAACAATTGCGGTAAGGCGCTGGATATCGCCAGGATGGCCCGCGACATGCACGGCGGCAACGGCATTTCGGAAGAGTTCCAGGTTATGCGGCATATGTGCAATCTTGAAACGGTCAACACCTATGAGGGCGCCCACGATGTTCATGCGCTGATCCTCGGACGTGCCCAGACCGGGCTGCAGGCGTTTTTCTGACAGGTGATCCATGGACCGCGCGGATATCGTCCACGAGAATTTCCTGAAACGGGTTTCGGCGGGTGATTTTCCGCAACCCGTCGGCGGAACAAACCCGCAGGATGCCGGGCTGAAGCCGGAGCAGCTTGTCGAAATCTTCCGCAGCCAGGTGCTGTCGCGCCAGCTCGACCGGACATCGCGCAAGCTTCAGGCGCGGGGCGAAGGGTTCTATACGATCGGCTCGAGCGGCCATGAGGGCAATGCGGCGGTCGCCGCGGCGCTGCGTCCCGGCGACATGGCATTTCTGCATTATCGCGATGCGGCCTTCCAGATCCAGCGCTCGACACAGGTCGCAGGTCAGACGCCGGCCTGGGATATGCTGCTGAGCTTCGTCGCATCAAGCGACGATCCGATCTCGGGCGGGAGGCACAAGGTGCTGGGATCAAGGACACTATCCATACCGCCGCAAACCTCGACAATTGCCAGCCACCTGCCGAAGGCCGTGGGTACTGCCTATTCCATCGGGCCTGCCAAAAAGCTGAAGACGGAGCACCGGCAGCTTGCCGGTGACGCCATCGTCCACTGCAGCTTCGGCGATGCCTCGGCCAACCACTCGACGGCGCAGGGCGCCTTCAACACCGCCTGCTGGACGGCCTATCAGGGCATTCCGTTGCCGCTGCTTTTTGTCTGCGAAGACAACGGTATCGGTATTTCCACCAAGACGCCGGGCGGATGGATTGAAGCGACCATGTCGCAGCGTCCGGCGCTGAAATATTTCCGTAGTTCCGGCCTCGACATAATCGAAGCCTATGACGTGGCGCGGCAAGCAGCAGACCATGTGCGGCGACGGCGCAAACCCGTCTTCCTGCATATGGGAACGGTGCGGCTCTACGGTCATGCCGGCTCCGACATGCAGACCGCCTATATGAAAAGGCAAGAGGTCGAGGCCGACGAGGCGAACGATCCGCTGCTGCATTCGGCGCGCATCCTGATGGAAAACGGCGTGCTCGATCGGGACGGTATTCTGGCTATCTACAATGAGACTGAAGCGCGCTGCACCCGCATTGGTGAAACGGTCATCAACCGTCCGAAGCTGACGACTTCAAACGAAGTCATGGAGAGCCTCGTACCGCCAAAACGGGTTTGGAGCAAAGGCAATGGCCCGTCAAACGATCATCGGATGCTGGTATTCGGATCCGATACGAAGACGCTTGATAGTCCGCAGCACATGGCACGGCTTTTGAACTGGACGCTGACGGATCTGATGATGGAGCACGACGAGATCGTGCTCGCCGGCGAGGATATCGGGCCGAAAGGGGGCGTCTACAACGTCACGTCAAAGCTGCATGCCCGCTTCGGTGCCAACCGGGTGGTCAATACGCTGCTCGACGAGCAGTCGATCCTCGGACTGGCGATCGGCCTTGCCCATAACGGGATCGTGCCGATCCCGGAAATCCAGTTCCTTGCCTATCTCCATAACGCCGAAGATCAGCTGCGCGGTGAAGCCGCGACACTGAGTTTCTTTTCCAACGGCCAGTACACCAATCCGATGGTCATCCGCATTGCCGGTCTTGGATATCAGAAGGGTTTCGGCGGGCATTTCCACAACGACAACAGCCTGGCTGTCTTACGCGATATTCCGGGCCTGGTCGTTGCATGCCCATCCAACGGGGCCGATGGCGTGCATATGCTGCGCGAATGCGTGCGTCTTGCACGCGAAGAGCAGCGAGTTGTCGTTTTTGTCGAGCCGATCGCGCTTTACATGACGCGTGATCTGCATAGCGAAAAGGACGGGCTTTGGACTTCGGTCTATGAGCCGCCCGGCACGGGCAAGCCAATCGGGATCGGTGAAATCGGTCAGTACGGCACCGGCACTGACCTGGCCATCGTGACCTATGGCAACGGCTATTACCTGTCGCGTCAGGCCGAATCGATACTGTCAGAGGAACACGGGCTAAATCTCAGGGTCATAGACCTGCGCTGGCTTGCGCCTTTGAGCGAACAGGCAATCCTGGAGGCGATCGAACCCTGCGACAATGTGCTTGTCGTCGACGAATGCCGCGTGACCGGTTCACAATCCGAGGCGCTGATGACACTTCTTGCCGAGCGCGCGGGCGGCGACAAGAATATTGCCCGCATTGCCGCCGATGACAGTTTCATTCCGCTCGGCCGGGCGGCGACCGTGACGCTTCCCAGTCGTGACAGCATTGTTCGGGCGGCGCTTGCTTTGACGGAGGCAGCATCATGAAAAAGACAGCTGTCGTCGTCTGCCCGGGGCGCGGAACCTATAACAAGCCGGAGCTTGGTTACCTCGGCCGCCAACACCCGGACAAGACCGGCTTCGTTTCGATGCTGGATGCCTATCGCACAGAACGGGGTCAGACGCCGATCAGCGCGCTTGACGGCGCGGAGCGCTATTCGATCAGCACTTGCTCACGCGGCGACAATGCATCGCCGCTTATCTACGGCTGTGCCTATGCGGATTTCCGGTCGCTGAACCGCGAGACTATCGACGTCGTTGCGGTGGCGGGCAATTCCATGGGCTGGTATATCGCGCTTGCCTGCGCAGGCGCGCTTTCGGCGGAAAACGGCATGCACGTCGTCAACACCATGGGCACGCTGATGCAGGAAAGTCTCATTGGCGGTCAGACGGTCTATCCGTTTGTCGATGGTAACTGGCGGGAGATTGCTGGCAGGCGCGACGAGATTCTGGCGCTCGTTACACAGATTGAGGGTCGTGCCGGTTGCAGCCTTTATGTCTCCATCGAACTTGGCGGCATGTTCGTGTTCGCCGGCAATGATGCCGGGCTCAAGGCCCTGGAAGCGGAGCTTCCGCGTCTCGACGACCGCTTTCCCATGCGCCTTGCCAATCATGCGGCTTTTCATACGCCACTGCAGGAGCCCATCGCCCAAAAAGGCAGGGAGGCTTTGCCGGAAACTCTCTTCGGGCAACCCGATATTGCGCTTGTCGATGGCCGCGGCAGAGTCTGGTATCCGCAGGCGACCGATCTTTCCGCACTTTGGGACTATACGCTCGGCCATCAGGTAACCTGCACCTATGATTTCACCCGTGCCGTGCAGGCATCGGTGAAGGAGTTTGCGCCGGATTATCTGATCGTTCTTGGACCTGGCAACACGCTCGGCGGAGCCGTAGCACAGTCGCTCATAGCCATCGACTGGGATGGGCTTGGTGGCAAATCGGATTTCATCGAGCGGCAGGCGCAATCACCGTTTGTGGTGTCGATGGGGATGGACAATCAAAGGGCACTGGTCAGCGGCTGACTTTAGCGAGGCGCAGGCTGCTGACCGTTTCGGCGACATCGGGAACCCGTCTTATGTCGTCGAGGATTTCATCGAGTTTCTTGAGCGAATGGGTGCGGATCTCCACAATCATGTCAAAGCTGCCGCTGAGCGAATGGACATCGCCTGTTCCCTGTATCCTTCGTAGCGCTGCGACGGTCGGTCGCGTATCATTGGCAATGAGTTTTAAAAGACAGAAGGCGCTGATGGTGTTTTCTTCTTCGTCCGGTCCGAGCTCGACCGTGAATTTGGAAATCGTCCCGCGGTCCATCATGCGGGCGATGCGGTTCTGCACAGTGGCGCGTGAGATACCGAGTTGCGTAGCCAGATCCGAAACGGACCGCCTTCCGTCTTCAAGGAGTACCTGCAGGAGGTTTCTGTCGGTATCGTCCATGGGAATCACCATTTTGCGCATCAAGATTTACAAAATGCCAGATATCGAACGAATTGGCAAAAGGATATCACTTTTTGCTGACATTCTTTTGTTGTCTAATGGGTATGCTGGCCCGTTTATGCCGAGGAGAAATGATCATGACATTCGATGCAATTTTGACCGCTTCCGGGTTTTCTAAAAGCGAGATTGAGGGCGGAGCGCTGGATGTCCATACACCAGTGGATGGCAGCCGCATCGCATCGCTGAAAACCCATTCGGCAGGGGATGTCGAAGCCATCATCGCCAAGAGCAAGAAGACGTTTGATGCTTGGCGAAAAGTGCCGGCTCCAAGACGCGGCGAACTTGTGCGGCTTCTGGGCGAAGAGCTGCGGGCCGAAAAGGAAAATCTCGGCCGCCTGGTATCGCTTGAATGCGGCAAGATCTATCAGGAAGGGCTTGGCGAAGTTCAGGAGATGATCGACATCTGCGATTTCGCGGTCGGTCTTTCGCGCCAGCTCTACGGCCTGACAATCGCTTCTGAGCGCCCCGGCCATACGATGCGCGAGACCTGGCATCCGATGGGCGTTTGCGGCGTCATATCGGCGTTCAATTTTCCAGTCGCTGTGTGGAGCTGGAATACCGCGATCGCGCTCGTCTGCGGCAATCCCGTCGTCTGGAAACCATCGGAAAAATCGCCGCTCACAGCGCTTTCCTGCCAGAAGATCTTCAACAGGGCTGTCGCCCGTTTCGGCGATGCGCCTGACAATCTGCTGCAGGTGCTGATCGGCGAACGTGCGGTCGGTGAGGCGCTGGTCGCTTCTCCCGACGTTGCCATTGTTTCGGCGACAGGATCAACGCGGATGGGACACGCCGTCGGTGTCAAAGTGGCAGAGCGTTTCGGACGCTCCATTCTTGAGCTTGGCGGCAACAATGCGATGATCGTGACCGGCAGCGCCGATCTTGAAATGGCCGTCCGCGCCATCGTCTTCTCGGCTGTCGGAACCGCCGGCCAGCGCTGCACCAGCCTGCGCCGTCTGATCGTGCATGAAAGCGTCTATGATGCGTTGGTGCCGCGTCTCAGGGAAGCCTATTCAGGCTTGCCGATCGGCAATCCGCTTGAAGAAGGCGTGCTGGTCGGACCGCTGATTGACGGGGACGCCGGCAAGGCCATGCAATCGGCCCTCGACACGGCACAGACCGAGGGCGGATCCGTCCATGGCGGTGAAGCCGCGCTTGTCAGCGAATATCCGGAGGCCGCCTATGTGAATCCGGCCATCGTCGAAATGCCGAAACAGAGCGGCATCGTCAAGCACGAAACCTTTGCACCCATCCTTTATGTCATGAAATACAAGGAGTTGGGGGAGGCGGTTGCGCTACAGAACGAAGTACCGCAGGGCCTCAGCTCCTGCATCTTCACCACGGATGTGCGTGAAGCCGAGGAGTTCCTTTCTGATGTCGGTTCCGACTGCGGCATCGCCAATGTGAATATCGGCCCGTCCGGCGCCGAGATCGGCGGCGCGTTCGGCGGTGAGAAGGAAACCGGCGGCGGTCGTGAATCGGGTTCCGATGCCTGGAAGGCCTATATGCGCCGGCAGACCAATACCGTGAACTATTCCCGCGACCTGCCGCTGGCACAGGGCATCAAGTTCGACATCTGAATATCAAACGGCGCCACGCTGAGTGCGCTCCAGAGGGTGACAATGAAAAAGATTGCTGTTCTCGGGATTGGCAAGGTCGGGGACCTTGCCGCCCTGCTGCTTCACGAGTCCGGTTTCGAGGTGACTGGCTTCGACCGCAGGACGCCGCGCCGCGAGAGGCAGTACGCGGTCGAACAGATAGACATTGCGGATACAGATGCATTGCGCGGCAGATTTGCCGGTTTCGATGCGGTGCTTTCGTGCCTGCCGTATCACCTCAATATCGAGGTCGCCAATGCAGCCCATGCCGTGGGCATACACTATTTCGATCTGACGGAAGATGTGCCCACCACCAAGCACATCATCGAGCTGTCAAAGACGTCAAAGGGCCTGATGGCACCGCAATGCGGACTGGCTCCGGGCTTTGTCGGCATCGTCGGCGCGTCCTATATCGGGCAGTTTGACAAGTGTCGTTCCGTGCGCATGCGTGTCGGCGCGCTGCCGCAGAACCCGACCGGGCTGATGGGCTATTCCTTCAACTGGTCACCTGAGGGTGTCGTCAACGAATATCTCAATGACTGCGAGGTGATCGAGGATGGCGAACGCAAGTGGGTTTCGCCCATGGAGTGGCACGAAACGCTTTATATCGACGGGGTCAAACTCGAGGCCTTCACGACCTCCGGCGGTCTCGGCACAATGTGCGACACATTTCACGGCGTGGTCGACAATATCGATTACAAGACCATGCGCTATCCCGGCCACATGGCGTTGATGAACTTTTTCTTCCACGAACTGTTGATGCGCGAACGGCGCGAGCTCGCCGGCGAAATCCTAGTCAATGCCAAGCCGCCGGTCGATCACGATGTCGTCTATGTGCATGTGGCATCGGAAGGCGAGATCGAAGGGCGTCTTTCGCGCAAGGAATTCGTGCGCGGATACCGGCCCATGGAAATCGGCGGTGAGGATCGCACGGCAATTGCCTGGACAACCTCTGCATCCGTCGTTGCGGTGATCGAAATGGTTCGCGACGGGTTGCTGCCGCCGACGGGCTTTTTGAAGCAGGAAGACATACCGCTGGATGCCTTTTTGCGCACCCACACTGGTGCATTCTATACGCAATAATGCAAAATGAGCGGGATACTTCCGCTCTAACCGCATGTTGCAGGACTTGGCCCGCAGACTTCCGCAAACCAGCCTTCTGGAGACTTTTGAGGCCGCAGCCCGACGCGGCAGCTTCACGCTGGCGGCTGCCGATCTCAACATGACGCAGGGTGCCGTCAGCCGTCAGATCAGGGCGCTGGAGGAGCAACTTGGCACTGAACTATTCATCCGCGAACGCCAGCGGGTCTCTTTGTCTCCTGCCGGGGCGACCTATCTCGAAGATATTTCGCGGGCCCTTTCGATCATTCGCACGGCCTCGACCGCACTGCAGGTCAACCCGGATGGCGGGGTGCTCAATCTCGGAATCGTGCCGACTTTTGGCACCAGATGGCTTGCCCCGCGACTGCCTGAATTCTTCAGGGAAAATCCCGGGATCACGGTTAATCTGGCGACCAAGCTGCGACCATTCGATTTTGGCAGCGAGCTTCTCGACGCCGCTATCCATTTCGGCGCGGACGAATGGCCGGGAACCGAGCATCTATATCTCGCCGATGAAACGGTGGTGCTCGCCTGTTCGCCTGCCATGCTTCCGCAACTCAATATCGAAACCGTGGAGGATGTCGCCAACGGGCCGCTCTTGCACCTTGCGACAAGGCCGCAGGCCTGGACGCGCTGGTTCGAGATGAATGGTCTTGATGTGGACGTGCAACCAGGAACCACATTCGACCAGTTTGCGACGATGGCCCAGGCCGCGGCGCACGGGCTCGGACTGGCGCTGTTGCCGATATTCCTCATCGAGGATGAATTGCGCAGCGGCAAGCTCGTGGCGGCGTGGGACAAGGCCAACAAGAGCATCGGCAGTTATGCGCTGATCTGGCCGAAGGCGCGATGCAATCACCAGCCACTGCTGCGGTTCAGGCAGTGGATCGAGGCAGCTGTTTCAGACGGGATGGATGGTGCGGCGTCCTAGTCCGAAAGGCCGGAAATGACTTTGACCGTTTCCCGGCGAATGGCCGGGATGACCGGTTTCAGCAATTCGATCCGGTCGAAGGAGTCCGGCTTGTCCGCAAGCGACTGGCGCAGCGCCTTGCCGAAGGCCTGGCGCAGTTCCGTTCCGATGTTGAATTTGCACACGCGGCTTGTCTTCGCCAGTTCGCGGCGCGTATCCGCCGGAATGCCGCTTCCTCCATGAAGAACCAGAGGCAGCGTAGTCGCCGCCTCGATCTCGCGCAGGCGCTGCATGTCGATGCGGGCGTTTGCATCGGTCTGCAGATGCACATTGCCGATAGAGATTGCCATCGCATCGGCGCCGCTCTCGCGGTCGAAAAGAGCCGCTTCCTCGACGCTTGTCATGGCCGAAGTCTTGCCCTCGGCATAGCCCACAAACCCGATTTCGCCTTCAACAGACACGCCAGCGCGCCTGGCCTCATCGCAAATGCGGGCGGTCAGTGCGACGTTTTCCTCGATCGGCAGTTCGGACCCGTCGAACATGACGGACGAGAAGCCGCACTCAATGCTCTGGCGGCATTCTTCGATGCTGCGGGCATGATCGATGTGACAGACGACCGGGACCGATGCCTGTTCCGCCAGCCCGCGCATCATCGCGCCGAGTACGGGAACGGGCGTATGTTTGCGGCAGCCGGGGCCGGCCTGCAAAATGATGGGCTGTCCGGTTTCTTCCGCCGCTTCGGTAAAGGCGAGGGCGTCTTCCCATCCGAGGACCACAAGTCCGGCGACCGCATAATTTTCTTCCATCGCCCGCTGCAGTACATCGCGCAGCGTCGCAATGGTCATTTGAATTTCGCGATCATGTCTTTGATGCCGGGTATGGTCTCGATCTGCCAGGCGTGGTCGGGCTGGAAATACTGCACCAGCGAACGCTGTGACAGGCCGCCGAGAATAGTGAAATAGTACATTTCATAGCCCGGCGCGACGACGCACGGATGATAGCCTTTTTCCAGAATGATGGTCGAGCCGTCGACGATATGAAAGGCGTCGCCCACCTTGCCGTCCTCGCGCTGGACGAGCTGCATGCCAAAGCCCTTGCCTGGGCGAAAGCGGAAATTGTAGGTCTCGTCGTGACGGGATTCCTCCGGAATTCGATCCGTGTCGTGCTTGTGCGGCGGGAATCCGGACCAGCCACCCTGACCGACGGTGAATAGTTCGGAAACCAGCAGCCGTCCCACCTTGTCATGGTATTTGGTGCCGAGGATATGCTTGATCTTGCGGTGGGTTTTGGTGTCGTCCGATCCGTATTGCACCAGGTCGATCTCGTCAGTGCGCACGGCAAAAGGTTCGAGGGTTTTGTCGTAGCGCGCGCCGGCGACAAAGATCTCGGCATCATCGCTTGTGGCGACTATGACGGCCTTTGCACCGGTCGGCACATAGACGCCTTCCGGTTCGCCGTCCCAGACATCGGTGCCGCGATTTCCGATGCCGGCAAAGGCTTCGCCCTCCACCGTCACATCGACCGTACCGGTCGCCGGTACGATGCAGGTCTCGTAGCAAGGCACCGCATATTCGAAGGCCTGGCCTTTTTGCAGCTTGACGATATTGAAGTAGTTCAGCGGCACGCGCGTGTCGTCGGTGTCGATGATCGCCTTGTTGTTATTTTCAAAGGGCGGGATGTGCATGATCCGCTTCCTTTCCTCGGTTTGGACCATTGTGGTTGTTCAAGAATGCATCCAACTGCGATGCATCGGGCATGGCGCGCGAGCAGCCGACATTCGACACGACGATCGCCGCGGCGGCGGAACCACGTTTGAGGCTGTCCTCGAGCGAATGGCCGGCCGCCAGCGCGCTGACAAGATTGCCGAGAAACGCATCGCCTGAGCCGGTTGGCTTTAAAGCGTCGACTTTGAAAATTCCGGTCTCGATGATCCGTGAGGTGTCAAATGTTACGGATCCGCGCTCACCCATTTTGTAAACGACAAGCGTTCCGTTGTTTTTCGCCAGATTCCCGGCCAGCTCCTTACCCGCTTTGACGCTGCCGGCGAGGGTGCCAAACTCCTCGTCGTTGCCGACGATGAAATCCGCCATCTCGGCGGCTTTGAGGCAAATCGCGCCGGCATCGGCCTGGCTCGGCCAGGAATAGGGGCGGTAGTCAAGGTCGAGAATGATTGGAAGCCCGCTTGCCTTGGCCTGTTCGAAGGACCTGAATGTTGCCGAACGCGACGGTTCGGCTGCAAAACAGGTGCCCGTCGCAATCAGAGTGCCGTATTTCGCAAAGTCGATTTTGTCGATGTCCTCATCGTTCATCTCGAAATCGGCGGCGCCGTTGCGGTAGATGATATTTTGACAATTCTCTCTGCGCGTTTCGACCACGGCGAGGGACGTACGGCATTGACCTGCAACCGTGCGCACATGGTCCGCATCGATATTGTAATGCGCAAGCTGGTTGAGAACGTAGCGCCCGACGGCGTCGTCGGAGACCGCCGTCACAATCGCCGCCATTCCGCCCTGCCGGGTAATGGCAGCCGCGATGTTGGCCGAGGAGCCGCCCAGCGCGGCACTGAATTGGGTCGCGTGTTCCACCTCAATGCCGGGGGGATCGGCATAGAAATCCATGCCGGCGCGGCCGACAATGACAAATCTATTTTTCTTTAATGAATCCAACATACTAGAACTTTTTCCGGCCAATTTGAATTATCCTACAGCCCGACCCGCTGCTGCTTGCGCTGCTCGTCCAGATCCTTCCTGGCTGCGAGCACGTCGGGATTGTCCGAGACTTCTGGAATACCGACTTCCCACCAGGTATGTCCTTCGCCGGTCCAGCCATCGAAAGCGTCCGTTTTCAGGGAGATGACATAGGTGCGGTCAGAAGCGCGTGCGCGCCCGAACGCCTGTTCCAGCTCGGCTATGGAATTTACCGATTCTGCATTTGCGCCCATGGCGCGGGCATGGGCCTCGAAGTCGACCGCGAAAGGCTCAACACCAAGATTGCAGTCCTTGATCAGGTTGTTGTAAGAGACGTTTCCGGTGTTGTTCTGCAATTTGTTGATGACAGCGAAGCCGCCATTGTCGCAAACGACGACGATTAGTTTCTTGCCGCTCAGAACTGAGGAATAGATATCCGAGTTGAGCATCATGTAGGAGCCGTCGCCGATGAAGACGATGGTCTCCTTGTCCGGTGTGGTTTCGGCCTGTCCCATTCTGGCGCCCCAGGCGCCGGATATTTCATAGCCCATGCAGGAAAAACCGAATTCGACATCGACGGAGCCGACCGCGCGGGTTCGCCAGTTCGCTGCGACCTCCGCGGGAAGGCCGCCAGCGGCTGCTACGACACGGTCTTCGGGATCACAAACCCGATTGATCGCGCCGATGACCTGCGCATAGGACATTGGCCGGTTTGTGCCCTCGGGGCTGACCGTGCTGATGTTTTCCTCGAGATAGACGTCCCAAGCCTGTCGCTCCATTTGCGCACGCTCGCGCCAGTTTGCGGGCGCCGAGTAGCCGGTCAGCCGGTCTGCAAGCGCCTTGATCGCGTGTTTGGCGTCGCCCACGACGGGGAGGGACCGGCGTTTGCCCGCATCGTGACGGGCCGCATTCACGCTGATGATCTTTGCGTCTTTGGCAAAGGCCGACCAGGAACCGGTTGTGAAATCCTGCAGGCGGGTGCCGATGGCGATTATCACATCGGCTTCCTTGGCAAGCGCATTGGCTGAGTTTGAGCCGGTGACGCCGATAGGACCGCAGTTCAGCGGGTTTTCGTAGACAAGATTGGCGCGGCCGGCGATCGTTTCAACCATCGGAATGCCGCAGCTTTCAGCCAGATCCGTAAGTTCGTCGACCGCGCGCGAATACTGGACACCTCCGCCGGCGATGATCACCGGCTGTTCAGCCGTTCGGATGAGTTCGGCTGCGTCAGCGACTTCGCGTTCATCCGGCGTCTGCCTTCTGATGCGGTGGGTCTGTTCCTTAAAAAAGGCGAGGGGATAGTCAAATGCCCAGCCTTGAACATCCTGCGGCAGACCGAGGAATGCAGGGCCGCAATCGGCCGGGTCAAGCATTGTGTCGATAGCACGCGGCAATGACTGGATAAGCTGTGCCGGATGGGAAATGCGGTCCCAGTAACGGGTGACGGATTTGAATGCGTCGTTGACCGAGATGGTCGGATCGCCAAAATGCTCGACCTGTTGCAGAACCGGATCGGGCAGACGGGTTGCAAATGCGTCACCGCACAGCAAAAGCAGCGGCAGGCGGTTCGTGTGCGCGATACCGGCCGAGGTCAGCATGTTGGTGGTGCCGGGTCCGGCAGAGGACGTTGCGAACATGAAGCGCTGGCGCAATCTCTGCTTGGTGTAGCCGATGGCGGCCATTGCCATGGATTGCTCATTTTGGCCGCGCCACAGGGGCAGTTCATCGCGATGCTGTTCGAGCGCCTCGCCGAGGCAGGTCACGTTGCCGTGGCCGAATATGCCGAACCCACCGGCGCACAGGCGCACCCGTTCGCCGTCGAGTTCAATATACTGGGCCGCCAGATGCCGCACCAGAGCCTGAGCCATGGTCAGTCGAATTGTTGTTGAATTGCCCGACATCGTTCCTCCATCGGCACATTTGCGGGTTTGAATTGCTAGAGCAAGATGAGGTTAGATTGAAGCATTTGACAGAGGCGATTTTGGTCGCTGACAAGGCGGGTTGCACGAAGTGGTGCCACCCCACCACAAGTGCAGGCCAACGCAGACAGAGGGCAAAATCGCCCGGCCCGTTCATCTCTGAGTTCCAAACCGTTGGTCCTTTCCAGGGTGGCGGACACTCGGTCCATCGGCGTCGTTGCGCCGCTTGCCCGATGCACCGCATCGCGCTGCGCACCGCGCCTAGCCGAGTGAACCGAGTGTCCGCCATCAAATGCTCCAAGCTAATCTCATCTTGTTCTAGATGCGCGAACTTCGCTTGACGACAGAGCCTAAATCGAGTTTATGGTTTTTGCAACCGGTTGCAAAAATAATGCTGGGAGTGACCTCATGACGGAAATCGGTATTGGAATTATCGGCGGTGGCTACATGGGCAAAGTCCATTCCGTTGCAATGAATTCCGTCGGTGCCGCGTTCGAGACCAATCTGCGTCCCAGATGCGAAATGATCTGCACGACAACCTCGGAAGGGGCTGCGGAAAAGGCGCGGCTGTTTGGTTTCAAACGCTCGACCGATGACTGGCGCGAACTGGTCTCCGACCCGAAGGTCGAAGCCATCGTCATAGCGTCGACGCAGGATACCCATCTCGATATCGCCCTTGTGGCGTTCGAGCTCGGCAAGCCGGTCATGTGTGAAAAGCCGATGGGAATGGGACTTGAAGATGCAAGGGCAATGGCCGCTGCGGCGGAGAAGACCGGCGTCGTCAACATGGCGGCTTTCAACTATATCCGCACACCCGCCTCGCAACTGGCTCGCCAGATCATTGAATGCGGCGAAATCGGCGAACTTACCTATTTTCGCGGCGAGCATACTGAAGATTTCTTTGCCGACCCGCAGGCGCCGGCAACCTGGCGTTCACACGGACGGTCAAACGGCAATATGGGCGATCTGGCGCCGCACATCGTCAATGCGGCCCTGGCGCTGGCCGGGCCGATCAAATCGCTTGTTGCGGATATCGAGACTGTTCATAAAACCCGTCCGGGCGAAAATGGCGGAACGGTCGAAGTGACCAATGACGATCAGAGCCAGTTTTTGTGCCGTTTCGAAAGCGGCGTCATGGGACTGCTCTATATCAGCCGCGTCGCGACCGGCCGGAAGATGGGGTATATCTACGAAGCCTTTGGAACCAAGGGTTCCATCCGTTTCGACCAGGAAGACCAGAACGCGCTGTGGCTCTACAAGGGCGATCAGGCGCGGGGCAGGGAAGGCTTCACCAAGATACTGACAAGCCCCGAGCATCCGGATTACTGGGCCTTCAACAAGGGACCCGGTCACGGCACGGGATATCAGGATCAGATTATCATCGAAGCCCATGATTTCCTGAAAGCAATTGAAGCTGGCAAATCGCTCTGGCCGACATTCCAGGACGGGGTGATGGTCAGCGAGGTGCTGGAGGCTGCGTGGCTTTCGCAGGAAGAACGCCGCTGGGTGAATGTCGACGAAGTCTGAACGCAACCGTTCTGCAATTACGAGAATACAAAATGGCGATAAAAATCGGAAATGCGCCCTGCAGTTGGGGTGTTGAATTTGCGGATGATCCGCGCAATCCGGACTGGCGCACGGTGCTCGATGAGTGCAAGTCTGCGGGATTTCACGGTATCGAGCTCGGTCCTGTCGGGTTCATGCCGGAGGATCCCGTCGTTCTTGGCGATGCGCTTGCCGAGCGCGATCTGGAACTGATTGGCGGAGTGGTTTTTCGCCCGTTTCACGATCCGGACAAATGGGATGATGTGCTGGACGGTTCGATCAGAACCTGCAAGGCGCTTGCTGCCCATGGTGCGCAGCACCTGGTTTTAATTGACTCGATCTCGCCGCGCCGTGCCCCGACCGCCGGTCGACCGCAGGAAGCGGAACAAATGACTGCGGATGAATGGTCGATTTATGTGGAGTGCATCCGTCAGATCGCCATTATGGGGACTGAGGAATACGGCCTGACTGTTGCCATCCACCCGCATGCGGGCGGGTTTCACGATTTTGAAGATGAGGTTGAAAGGCTGCTTGGCGAAATCGATGCGGCAATACTGCGCCTGTGTCTCGACACCGGACACTCACACTATGCCGGCTTTGATCCAGTCGCCTTCATGCACAAACATATGGATCGAATTTCCTATATGCATTTCAAGGACATCGATCCTGCGGTGAAGGCAAATGTCATTGCCAACCGGACGGATTTCTACGACGCATGCGGACAGGGGATTTTCTGCAATCTCGGCGATGGTGAAACCGATTTTCGGGCAGTACGGCAAAAGCTTATAGTTGCTGGTTTCGATGGCTGGTGTACGGTCGAGCAGGACTGCGACCCGACCGGCGAGACCTCGCCCATCAGCGACGCGCGTGCAAATCGCGCCTACCTTGAAACAATCGGTTTTTAGAGATTTACGATGACGAAACACAACTGGGGAATGATCGGTGGTGGCGAAGGCAGTCAGATCGGTCCTGCACACCGCATCAGCGCCGGCCTAGACGGACACTTTCATATGGCAGCCGGCGCACTTGATGCCGATGCGGAAAAAGGCAAGGCGTTTGCCCAAAGGCTCGGCATTGCCGAGGATCGGGCCTATGGTGACTGGCGCGAAATGCTCGCGGGCGAAAAGGGGCGCCCGGACCGGGTCGACCTGGTTACGGTGGCAACACCGAACGCGACCCACTACGAAATCACCAAGGCGTTCCTTGAAAATGGTTTCAACGTGCTTTGCGAAAAGCCGATGACCATGATGGTCGAGGAGGCCGAGGATATTGTTGCCGTGGCGGATAAATCCGGCCGTATCTGCGCTGTCAATTACGGCTATTCCGGATACTCGATGGTGCGCCACATGCGGGCAATGATCGCCCGCGGTGATCTCGGCAAGGTGCGTCTGATCAAGGCAGAATTCGCGCACGGTTTTCATGCCGATGCCGCAGACGCAGACAATCCGCGGGTGCGCTGGCGCTATGATCCCGCGCAGATCGGCCCGTCGGCACAGTTTTCCGATTGCGGCATCCATGCCCTGCATATGGCCAGTTTCGTCGCCGGACAGGAAGCCGAAAGCCTTTCGGCGGATTTTGTCTCCTGCATTCCGTCACGAGTGCTCGAAGACGATGCAATGGTTAATGTGCGCATGGACGGCGGAGCGGTCCTCAGGCTGTGGACGAGTTCGGTTGCCGTCGGGCGCATGCACGGGCTGACACTGCAGGTTTTTGGCGAGAACGGCGGGTTGCGCTGGGCGCAGGAGCATCCTAACCAGCTCTACTGGACGCCGGTCGGCGGCCGGACGGAAATCATTGAACGCGGATCCCCCGGTCTTTCTCCGGAGGCGGACCGGTCGTCGCGGGTGACGATCGGGCACGCTGAAGGCATGCCGCTGGCTTTTGCAAATATCTATTCTGATCTTGCCGAAGTCATGGCTGCTGAAAAAGAGGGCAGGGCGCCCGATGTTGCAGCAACGCTGTTTCCGACGGCGAAGGACGGGCTGCGGTCGATGGTGGCGATCAGGGCGGCGGTGGAATCGGCCTCCAGGCAGGGTGCGTGGACTGATGCCCGGCCCGCGTCGATGCGCCGCTAGACTAGGAAGCCGGCAACGGCCGGAGTGTGCTGCGTTCGACAATTGAGCAGGAAAAGAGCCGGGTCTCGTTGCTGCGGTCCGGTTCGCCGACCATGGCGACGACCAGCTCGACGGAGCTCAGAATAATATCGCGGATCGGTTGGTGGATGGTGGTCAGATCATAGGCCGACCAGCCTGCCATGTTCATGTCATTGAAGCCCAGAAAGCCGATGTCTTCGGGGATTTTCAGGCCCTTGCCGCGCGCCGCGTCCATGGCGCCCATACAGATAAGATCGTCACCGCAAAACAGAGCTTCGACCTCCATTTCGGCGAGCAGTTCGGTCATCGCCTCGCGACCGGCGGAGTAGGAGTAATCGCGCGCGAAACGAACATCTGCCGGCTCAACTCCCAGTTTTCCCAGTTGCGATAAAAATCCCGCGAGGCGGTCCTGTGTAGAGGTGGCCGATTGCGGACCTCCAAGCAACGCGATCTTTTTGTAACCCCGGTCCACCAGCGTCTGGGCAGCCATTTCGCCGCATTTTCTGTTGTCGATGCCGACCACATGAACCCCGGACGAGGCGTCGATTTTGCCAAAGGCGTGGATGACCGGCACGCCGGCCTTGCGGAATGCGTCGGGAAATGTGGGCGGAAGCGTGGACGTCGCGATGATGATGCCGTCTACACGGTACTGGCGCAGCATGTGCAGTGACTTTTCGGGATCCGTCTCGGTGCTCAGATTGACGAGCAAGGGCCGGAAGCCCCGCTTTTGCAAGCCTTGCGTAAACAGGTCAAAGACCTCGAGGAACACCGGATTTCGAAAATTGTTGGCGACCAGGCCAATCAGTTTGGTGCGGTTGGTCGCCAAGCTGCGTGCGATTAGGCTCGGCTGGTAACCGAGCTCGTCAGCAGCCAGTTCGACCTTACGGCGTGTTTTGTCGGAAACGCTAGCCCCTTCTGTAAATGTGCGGGAGACCGCTGATCGGGAAACACCGGCACGTGCCGCCACTTCCTTCAAAGTTACCATCTATGCGTTTCCAGTGCGTTGCGGTTCAAATTGCCGGTTTACACTACGAAATGCTTCAAAATTTTGCAATCGGTTGCAAAAATTCACCTGAAACAAGCCAAAACGCGGTTACAAAAAGACGACAATGCGCGGCGCCGTTCGCCACGCCCTTGCGCTTATCGCAATTGTGGCTTCTGATAATGAAGCAACCGAAACTCTATGAAATTCCGGATAAGGGCCATGGATTCGACCGCCAGGGATGTCGCGCAGGATCTGATATTGCAGCTCGACGATGCCGAAAAGGCTGTGCTTTCTGTGCTGGCGGAGACGCCGGAGGGCGCTTGCCTTGGGGCTAATTCGGTTGCTTTTCAACTCGCCGACAAATTGCCCGCATGTCTGTGTCTCGAGCGGGAAACCGGCCATTTCAGTTTTCGTTCTCAGGGATTACGCAAAGCCGTCGGTGCCGCACTGGCAGACGGCAAAGGCAATGACGAGCGCGCCCGGGCATTGGCGTTGTATGCAAGCGGGCAAGCGCTTGCCGCCATCGAATTGGCACAGGCCGCCGGTGACCATGCGCAGGCGCTTGAGTGGTTTCGCGAGCAGGGCAACCAGTTCTTCATGCACCTGCATGGGCTGGACGCCTGTTACCGCATCATTTCGAACTTTCCGGATGAGATGCGCGAAAACAACGCAAGCCTTGTGGTCGGGCTTGCCATGCATGCGCTGAAATCGGGCAGCATCAACCGCGCAAGGCACATCATTCGCGAACACTATGGGGCCGAGGCGCTCGATCTCGAGCGTGTGGTCAGCAATCCGGAACTCTATTCGCGTGATTTCCGAATGTTCCGGCTGGTGATGTCGATCTACGAAGACTATGCCATCGGCAACACGGTTCGCGACCATATGTTCGAACTGCTCGGTGAACTGGATCTTGAGGATCATCTCAACCGCGGCGGCATTTACAACACCATGCTGGAGGTGTGCATCCAGCGGCAACAGATGGATGCCGCCGAAGAAATGGCCAATCGCGCACGCCATCATTACCAGAAAGCAAACGCGCATCTTCTTGTCTTTTACATTGAACTGCACCGCGCCGTCTTTTCCCTTTTGCGGGGCGTTCTTCCGGAGGTCGAACTGGCGGTGCAGGCAGCGGACGAGGCGCTTTCGCGGATCGATTTCGACAGTCCGACGGATCATCGCCTGCTCGGCCTGCTCAAGGCCGTGCTAGCCTATGAGAAGGGCGATGCCGAGCGACTGGTACATTATCTCAACGAGGAGTTCGACAAATTCGCCTATGGCGAGCTGTGGCCGACAATCACCGAACTTGCACTCTACTATGGCAGCCTGGCGATCAGCGGCGAATTCGGCGTTGCTGCAGCCAAGGCCTTTCTGGATAAATGGCGCATACAGGAGTGGCGCTCGCGCCGCTTCAATTTCGTCATCACAATCCGTCAGGTCGATATTCTGCAGAACCACAATCGCTGGCACGAGGCTGCAGACCTTCTTGTGGGTGTGCAATCGCGCATCAATCTGACCTGGGTGGAGAGTGCGGAGGAGGCGCTGGGTCTTCTCGACGATACGCGTGAAATCGCCATTGCCATGGCGTGGATGCGGCATCTTATACGTCATGCACCGAACAATCCCATGCGCCTGCGCCAGGTCGAGCACTTTCAGGGCAATCCGCACATCAACGATCGGCAGCACAGCACGCTGACACTTTGGGTTGCCTTTCTCGCCCGTTCCCAACGGGACATGACCCGGGCACGGGCTCAGTTCACCAAGGTTCTGGAAAACGCGGCAAGAATGGGTGTCTTGACCCATCTCATTGGTGAGAAGGCCATGTTGGACAAGCTGATCGAGGACAAGCGCATCAGTCAGTTTGTGCGCGCGGCGCCGGGAACGACTGAAATCCTGCGCCGGCTCGACGGATTTCACGCCGGTTCCAGGCAGCGCTCGGTTCCCGGCCTGACAAGGCAGGAGTTGCGTGTGCTGATGCTCGTTGCGGAGGGTGCGTCGAACAAGTTTGTGGCGCGTCAGATGCGCCTGTCGGAAGTCACTGTCAAATTCCATCTGGGCAACATTTACCGAAAGATGGGCTGCACCAAGAGAGCCGAGGCGATCGCCGCGGCACGGGCACTGAACTGGGTGGCGTAGTGCCGTCGCGAGCGACCGTGTTTCGTTAAAAACCTATACCAATTTTTGCAAAACCTATACTTTTTGGTCGTTGTGACGGGAAGCCGCTGGCATCAGTCTTTGGGCTGGAACACATCTCGGCCGGTGTACAAGCGTAGAAATGCAGACACCCGCCGCAATCGACCGGACGGGAAATGCAGACCAATCCCATCAACCTGATGCTGAGAAGACTGATCGGTTTTGCCGGGGTGATGTTTGTTCTGTCCGCCATGATCTTCATTCTCGCGCGGATCGTTCCGGGCGACCCCGCCCGTATTTCACTCGGACCAAGTGCCTCGCAACAGCAGGTCGATGCCATGCGCCAGGAAATGGGGCTGGATGCACCGCTGCTGCAGCAATATAGCGAATATGTCTGGCGCGGTGTTCAGGGTGATTTCGGCAAATCGCTGATATCCGGACGGCATGTCAGCGTTGAAATCGTGACATTGCTGCCGGCGACACTGGAGCTGGTCATCGTCACTGTGCTGTTGATCATTGCCGTGTCGATCCCGCTCGGCGTGCTGACCGCGCGTCACCGAAACAGCTGGGTGGACAATGCCGGCCGGTTCTTTTCCATCGTCGGCGTGACAATGCCGAGTTTCCTTTTTGCCATTCTGTTACAGTTGCTGGCGGCAAATTTCCTTTCCGACTGGCCGGTTATTGGACGCATAAACTATTCGCTTGATCTGCCGGATGGACCGACGGGCATGCTGCTGATCGATTCGGTCATTCACGGTGACTGGGAGGTTTTCGTCAGCGCGTTCAAGCACATTCTTTTTCCGGCGCTGGCACTCGCCATGGCCGGCATAGGTCAGATAACCCGGATCACCCGCTCGGCGATGATCGAGCACCAGCGCCGCGATCACGTGTTGACGCTGAAATCATTCGGTGTGCCGGACCGGGTGATCGTCTTTCGCTATCTGCTCAAGCTTTCTTCGATCGCACCGCTCACCATTATGGGGCTGGAATTCGCCTCGCTGATCGGTAACGCCTTCGTCGTGGAACTGGTGTTTTCCTGGGGTGGCTTTGCTTCATACGGCCTTGAGGCGATCCTGCAAAAAGATCTCAACGCGGTGATGGCGGTTGTTCTGGTCTCCGGCTTTTTCTTCGTCGTTGCCAATCTGCTGATCGACATCGTCCTGATGGTGATCGACCCGCGGCTGCGGTTCAAGGAGGCTGACTGATGTCGGTGGCCTCAAGCAACGAACCTGCGGTGCTCTCTACCCGCTACATGGCCTGGTACCGGTTCTCCCGCAATCCGTCGGCGGTTGCCGGTGGTCTGATCGTTCTGTCGGTCATATTCGTCGCGATTTTCGCGCCGCTGCTTGCCCCCTATCCGGACGATGTCGGTGCGGCGGTCAATTTCCGCATACGCCATATGGGCCCGGACGCGGAACACTGGATGGGCACCGACAAGGTGGGAAGGGACATTCTGACCCGTGTCATCTTCGGCTTCCGGATATCTCTTCTGCTCGTGGTCGGCGTGCTGGGTTTTGCCGTGCCGATCGGGACAGCGCTCGGCATGGCCGCGGGCTATTTCAGCGGCACAACCGAAAAGATCATCACCGGATTCACCAATGTCATGCTGGCGATCCCGCCGCTGATCATGGCACTGGCCATCGGTAATGTGCTTGAACCCAATCTGGTCAATGCGATGCTTGCCATTACGCTATTATGGTGGACCTGGCACGCGCGGCTGATCTACCGGGTTTCGAAATCCATCGCCACCGAGGATTTTGTCGAAGCGGCGCGGCTCGCGGGCGCCAGTCACTGGCACGTCCTGACCCGTGAAATCCTGCCAAACTGCGTGTCGGTTATTTCGGTCAAGACGACCCTCGATGCAGCCTTTGTCATCCTGTTCGGCGCGACGCTGTCGTTCCTCGGGCTTGGCGTCAAACCACCGACACCCGACCTCGGATCCATGGTTGCGGACGGACGCCAGTTCCTGCCCGAAATGTGGTGGGAAGTTCTGGGGCCCGGTTTTGCAATCTTTTACGCCACGCTCGGCTTCAACCTGCTGGGCGACGGCCTTCGCGACATGTTCGATGTGGAGGTCTGAGATATGAACAACCTCCTCGACATACAGAACCTCAACGTTTCGTTCCGCAATTACGGTCTCGAAAGCAACGTGCTGAAGGATGTGGGTCTCAGAATTCCCGAAGGCGGCCGGGTTGCGCTGATCGGCGAAACGGGATCCGGTAAGTCAGTCACCAGCAAGACCATTCTCGGCACTCTGCCGGAAAACGCGATCATCGAAAGCGGCAGCATCCGTTTTGACGGTGAAGATGTGCTTTCGCTCTCCCATGGCAAACGCGAGGCGATGAAGGGCACCGCCTTTTCGATCATCATGCAGGACCCGCTGAGCTCTTTTAATCCGGTGTTCCGTATCGGCCGTCACCTGGATGATGTGCTTCGATTTGCCGACCGACGGCTTGGTGAAAATTCCAATGCGGCCGACCGGAAGCGGCGCATCGAAAGGGTGCTGCGGCAGGTGCAGCTGTCAGATACCGAGCGGGTCTACAGCGCCTATCCGTCGCAGCTGTCAGGTGGCATGCGCCAAAGAGTGCTGATTGGGCTGGCGCTTCTGCACCAGCCACGGCTGCTGATCGCCGACGAGCCGGGCACAGCGCTGGATGTGACCACGCAGGACGAGATCATGAAACTGATCAACCGGCTGGTTTCCGAAAACGGGCTGTCGCTGCTGATGATCACCCACAATCTCGGTGTGGTGCGAAAGATGGCGGACGACATCTACGTCATGCGCCACGGTGAGATCGTTGAGCATGGCTCCTTCAGAACGCTCTTCAAGACACCGCAGCAGGCTTATACACGCGAGCTGATTGCGGCCATTCCGCCGCTTTACGGCCCTGACGTTGAGGACCAGCCGCCGGTGGACGCCGAGCCGATCATATCGCTGTCCGATGTCTCCAAATCCTTCGACGAGAAACTTCTGTTCGGACGCGGGCGCTCGCACCTGGCGGTCAAGGACGTGACACTGTCGGTAGGCAGGGGCGAGATTTTCGGGCTTGCCGGAGAATCCGGTTCGGGCAAGACCACGGTCGCCCGCATGATCATGGGGCTGATCCGCGCGACCAGCGGCACTGTGCAGGTCGACGGCGATACGGTAGGCACAAAAGGCCAGGGACCGGATTTCCGCCGTCTTATCCAGATCGTCTATCAAAACCCGGGCACATCGCTCAATCCGAAACGCACGGTCGGACAGACACTTTCCGTACCGCTGCGCTTTGCCGGCCTGCGCGGACCGGACGTTGAAAAACGCATCCACGAACTGCTGGCACATGTGGAGCTTGCGCCCCACTATATTTCCAAATATCCGCATGAGCTTTCGGGCGGGCAGAAACAGCGTGTCGCGATTGCGCGGGCACTTGCCGCCGATCCCAAGATCATCGTGCTTGACGAGCCGACATCCGCGCTCGACGTGTCCGTCCAGAAGAATGTCATCGATTTGCTGCAGCGGCTGCGCGACGGGATGGGCCTGACCTTTCTGTTCATCTCCCACGATCTGTCGCTGATGCGCAATTTCTGCAGCCGTATCGCCATCATGTTGCGCGGCGAACTCGTCGAAACGGGTGAGCCGCGCACTGTCTTTGCCGAGCCGCAGCATCCTTATACCCGAGCGTTGATCGCCGCCGTGCCGGTGATGAGCGACGAGGAAGACCGCCTGAAACCCAAGACAAGTCTCGACGAACAGCGCCGGTATCTCGCCGATACCGTGGCCTGACCGCAAACAAGAAAAGCAAGGAGAGTATCGTGTATCGACTAGGAATTGATGTTGGCGGAACCAACACAGATGCAGTCATCATGCGCGATCGCGAGGTGCTGGCCGGCTTCAAGGCCGCCACGACACAGGACGTGACGACCGGTGTCATCGAGGCGCTGGAAGGCGCCATCGGCAAATGCGGCGTTGATCGCGCGCAAATTGACAAGGTGATGATCGGCACAACGCATTTCACCAATGCGGTGATCGAGCGCAAGCACATCAATCCGGTGGCGGCCATCCGCCTTGGATTGCCGGCAACGGCCTGCCTGCCGCCGATGGTCGACTGGCCTGCGGAATTGCGGACGGCTGCCGGTGACAATGGCTACCTGGTGCGTGGCGGCTACGAGTTTGACGGCCGTGAAATCGCTCCGCTGGACGAAGAGGAGCTTGACCGCATCTGCGACGATATCAACGTGCGCAAGACCAAGGTCGCCTCCATCAGTTCCGTTTTCAGTCCGATCAATCAGGAAATGGAAAAAACCGCGCGCGAACACCTGCTGCGCAAATGCCCGGACCTCTCGGTGGTGGTCTCCAGCGACATTGGCAGGATCGGTCTTCTGGAGCGTGAAAGCGCGGCAATCATGAATGCCAGCCTTCTGGCGCTCAGCGAACGTACGGTGGATGCATTCGCCAGTGCGCTTGAATCCGCCGGCCTCAACTGCGCGTTTTTCATTACGCAAAATGACGGAACGCTGATGGGCGCCGAGATGGTCAAGCGTTTTCCGGTGCTGACGTTTGCATCCGGTCCGACGAACTCGATGCGCGGCGCTGCATTCCTGACCGGAGAGCGCGATGGCATCGTCGTCGATATCGGCGGCACGACCACGGATGTAGGCGCACTGCAGCACGGTTTTCCGAGGCAGGCCGCAACCGTCGTCGATATTGGCGGCGTGCGCACCAATTTCCGCATGCCGGATGTCTTTTCCCTCGGCCTGGGCGGCGGTTCGCTGGTGCGGCGAAGCGACGATGGTGAGGTGACTGTCGGTCCGCAATCCGTCGGCTTTCGCATCACCAGTGAGGCTCGGGTATTCGGCGGCGACACGCTGACCGCAACCGATGTTGCCGTCGCCAGGGGCGAGGCGGATGTCGGTGACGGTTCACGGGTCACCGACCTCGACCCAGACACGATAGAAAAGGCACGCGAAGCGATCACGATGATGCTGCAGCGTGCCGTTGAACGCAGCCGCATTTCGCCGGAACCGATCCCGGTTATCGCCGTCGGCGGCGGCTCGATCCTGATGCCTGAGAAACTGGCCGATCTCGATGTTGTGCGGCCCGAGAACTTTGCGGTTGCCAATGCCGTGGGAGCTGCCATCGCGCAAATCAGCGGCGAGGTGGACCGCATCTATTCCCTCGAAAACGGTCTGACACGCGAAACCTGCCTCAAGCAGGCGGAAGAGGAGGCCACCAAAAAGGCGGTGGCGTCGGGTGCATCGCCGGAGACCATCGAAACCATCGAACGCGAAGACGTACCGCTTGCCTATCTGCCCGGCAATGCCACGCGCATCCACGTCAAGGTTGTTGGAGAAATGGGAGGATCAGATGCTGTCGCGGCAGGGTGATCTCATCTCCATCGGCGAAGAGGAAATCGAAGCATTGGAAATCGGCGCCGCTATTCTTGGCACCGGCGGCGGCGGCAACCCCTATATCGGCAAGCTGCGCGCGCTGCAGGTGCTGCGGGAGGGCAGGAAGATGCGCATCCTGCCGCTTCAGGCGCTGCCGGATGACGCAAAGGTTGTTGCCCTCGGAGGCATAGGCGCACCTCTCATTTCTCACGAACGGATCAAGGAAGGCCGCGAGGGCTTGCGTTGTATCCGTGCGCTTGAGGAGCGGTTGGGTTTCAAGATCGACGCCATCGCCTGCGAGGAAATCGGTGGCCAGAATGCCATGGAGCCATTGATCGTGGCAGCTCTGGCGGACCTGCCGGTTGTCGATTGTGACGGCATGGGCAGGGCGTTTCCGGAAATGCAGATGACCACCTATGCCATCTATGGTCACCGCAGTACGCCCAGTGTCATGTGCGACCTGCACGGCAATGTCGTCATTTTTGATCACGCCGCATCGGAACTGTGGCACGAGCGTTTGGCACGGGCCTGTGTCATCGCGCAGGGCGGCGCATCCACGCTGGCAAGCGCCCCGATGCCCGGCGTCTTCGTCAAACGCTTCGCCATTCCGGATTCCTATACCAAGGCGATTTCGCTGGGGCGGACAGTGCGCGAGGCGCAGAGCCAGAACAAGGATCCGGTCGAAGCGATTTGCAATTTCGAAAACGGTCAGCTCGTTTTCACCGGCAAGATCAGCGACGTCAAAAGAGAACTCAAAGGCGGATTTGTTGCCGGCGAGGCCGCCATAGATGGCTTCGATGACTTTGATGGAGACCTTGGCAGCATATTGATTCAGAACGAAAACCTGGTGTTTTCGCGCAACGGCCGCACGGAAGTCATCGTGCCGGACCTGATCGTCATTCTCGATATCGATACCGGCGAGGCCATCACCACGGAAATGTTGCGCTACGGCCAGCGCATCAGCGTGCTGGCGCTGCCCTGTCATCCGCTGCTGCGCACGCCGGAAGCTCTGAAGGTCGTGGGGCCGCCCGGATTCGGGCTCGGTCACTTGAATTACCTGTCGCTCGAAGAAGCGGGTGATCAGCAGGACAGTGCGAAGAAAGGTGCTCGGCAATGAGTTCTTACACGATTACCGAAAATGAAATGGAAGCGATTGCCACCGGCGGGGCCTTTCTTGGAACCGGCGGCGGCGGCGATCCCTATATCGGCAAGCTGATGGCCCAGTCGGCAATCGCGCAACACGGTTCGGTCAAGGTGATTCCACCCGAAGACGTGCCCGATGACTGGCTTTGTGTACCCGTCTGCATGATGGGTGCGCCGACAGTGATGGTGGAAAAACTGCCGAGCGGCGACGAGGCGGGCAGAGCGCTGGAACAACTGGAAGCCTTTCTGGGCCGCAAGGCGGACGCTCTCATCTGCATCGAGGCCGGCGGCCTTAATTCGACAATCCCGTTTGCCGTGGCGGCCGCCACCGGACTGCCGCTGATCGACGGCGACGGTATGGGGCGCGCTTTTCCCGAACTGCAGATGGTGAGTTTCACCATGCAGGGTGTCGCAGCGACACCGATGGTGATTACCGACGAAAAGGGCAACAGCTCGGTGATCAACGCGATTTCCAACCTGTGGACCGAACGGCTGGCCCGTTCGCAAACGGTTGAAATGGGCGGCGCAGCCCTTGTCGCGCTCTATCCAATGAGCGGCGCCGAGGTAAAAAAAAGCATATTACGCAATACGTTATCGCTGATCTTTGAAATCGGCAGCATCATCACAGGCGAGCGGTCCGAGAACCGCAATCCGGCTGCGGCGCTGATTGAGAGGCTCAATGGAAAGAGGCTGCTGACGGGCCGCGTTGTCGATATCGAACGCAAGACCGAGGGCGGATTTGCACGCGGGCAGGCGACCCTGAAGGGGATGGACGACGATGAAGGACGAACCTTCAAGGTCAATTTCCAGAACGAGTTCCTGATTGCCCTCAACGACAAGGACGAGGCCCTGGCCGTGACGCCGGACCTGATCTGCGCCCTGGATGCCGATGGTGGTCTACCGGTCACGACCGAGCAGCTGCGCTACGGCCTTGCCATCACAATGATGGGACTGCCTTGCGATGCGCAATGGCGCACGGAAGCCGGGATCAAACTCGTGGGGCCGGGATATTTCGGCTACCCGCAGGCCTATACGCCGCTTGAAGAACTACCCCTTTGAAAACCAGCAAATGCAAAAGCTAAATGGAGGAAGTAAAATGATGAAATCCAACAAGGCAATGGCATTCGCCGCAGCTCTGGCTGCTTCGACGGCCTTCGCCGCGCCGTCGCTTGCCGAGGACAAGGTGACCCTTGTCGTCAATACGGTGCAGATTTTCGGAACGATCGATCCGGCCAAGATCAACGACTACACGGAATATATGGCCGCCGTGAATCTCTACGACGGGCTGACAACGGTCAACAGTGCCGGTCAGGTTGTTCCCCAGCTGGCGGAAAGCTGGTCGGTTTCCGATGACAACAAGAAGTACACATTCAAGCTGAAATCCGGTGCCACCTTCCAGGACGGCAGCTCTGTCGAGGCGAAGGATGTGGTCTTTTCAATGCAGCGGATGCTGTCGATCAATGAAGGGCCGTCACACCTATTTGCGGACCTCATCAATCCGGAAAACGTCAAGGCGATTGATGGACACACCGTGGAAGTAGCGCTCAATCGCGTCTATTCGCCATTCCTTTCCAACACACCGCTCCTGCTCGTGGTCAATTCGGACCTGGTGATGGAGCAAAATGACGGTGAATGGGGCGAAACCTATCTCGCCGACAATTCGGCCGGTGCAGGGCCTTACAAGCTGGATGGCTGGACCCGTGGCGCGCAGATGATGATGAGCCGTTACGACAATTACCATGCCGGCTGGCCCAATCAGAAGCCGATTGATGATCTGCGTTTCGTGGTGACGCGCGACGAAGCGACCATCAAGGCGCTGGCCACCAAGGGCGAGCTTGGCATGTCGTCGCAATATCAAGGCAGCGAGACCTACGATGCGATCTCAAAGCTTGCCGATTACAAGATCATCGCAGCCGACACGGCCACCGGTTTTTACCTGAAGCTGAACAACCAGGTGCCGCCGACGGATGATGTACATGTCCGTCGCGCGATCGCATATGCGATGGATTACGACACCATCCGCGAGGTGATCTTTCCGGGCGGACAGTTGAGCGGGCCTTTGGCGCCGGTCTTTGCCGATGCCTATCTCGTTAGCCTGCCGGCGCCGGAATACAATCTGGACAAAGCCAAGGAGGAACTGGCCAAGTCCAAATATGCCGGTGACCGTCCGATCAAGATTTCGCACGGCTATGTGGCCAAAACTGCCTTTGAGGAGGAAATCGGCCTGCTGTTCAAATCGGCGCTTGAATCGATCGGCTTCGAGGTCGATCTGCAGCCGGAACCCTGGAACCGTATCACCGAGCTCGCCGCGACGGTCGAAACCACACCCAACGCGACACAGGTGTTCTACGGGCCGACCTACCCGTCGCCGGATTCTGTCTTTTACGTTCAGTATCATTCCAAGGCCAAGGGCACCTGGGCGTCAATGGAGTGGGTGCTGAGCGACGAGATCGACAGTCTGATCGATGAATCGCGCAGCACCACCGATCCGGCCAAGCAGAATGAGCTTTACAAGGCCATTCAGCAGAAGCTCCACGAGATGCAGTCCGACGTGTTCCTGCTGACCCAGAAGAAGCGCTTTGCCGCCAACAAGTGCCTGCAGGGTTACGCGTGGGTGCCGATGCAGAGCTGGGATACCGATTTTTCCCGCTTCTGGTGGAACTGCGACGAATAGAGCGAAATCAAGCTGCCGCTTCACTCCCAAGAGACGGCTGCTGCCTCCGGTCATTTTGGCCGGAGGCTTTTTTGTAAAGAGGCAGGCTTATTCTGCCTCCGCGACAATCTTGCGAATGATGTCGGCAAAATAGGAACCGGCCGGGGTGAGGGCGGTATCGGCACTGGTGCACAGGCCGACGGAGCCGATGGTCGAATCCGTATCCACAGGAAGGCTTACGAACCTGCCGCTTTCAATTTCCGCGGAGACGACGCCGCGCGAAATGATCCAGATTGCCTGGTAGTCTTCGACAAACCTGCGGCCGAACGCGTCTGAAACCGTCTCGATGACCTGTTCCGGTTCGGTGATGCCCTGTTCGATGAACAGGCGGTCGACAAAGGGACGTATGATCGATTGCCGGGTTGGCACCAGGACCGGAAATTCGTTCAATGCTTCGACCCGGAACTGCTTGTGCGTGGCGAGCGGATGGTCCGCGCGGGCTGCCAGAATAACCTTGTCACGGAACAGCGGCTCAAAAATCAGCCCTTGCATGTTTTCAGGTGCTGGGAGCCGTCCCATCACCAGGTCAAGCTCACCATTTCTGAGCTGATCGAGCAACGCGCGGTTTTCGCCGGTGATCACCTTGAGACGATTGCGCATGCCCGAATTCAGATAATCCGAAACCGCCTGCGGAATGATGGTGGCCGAAACGGTGGGTAGGGCGCCGAGGCGAATTTTGGGTCCGTCCGCTACACTGAGTTCAGCAAGGGCGTTGATGCCGTTTCTTGCCGCAGCCAGACTGCTGCCCGCATGCTTGAGGAATATCTCGCCGTGAAGCGAGATCCGTATGCCGCGGCCCTCGCGCTCGACCAGGGGACGGCCGCAAATGTCTTCAAGTTCCCTGATCGTGCGAGTGACTGCCGGCTGGGTGAGATGCAGATTTTCGGCTGCCCGGCTGACGCTCTTCAGGCGGGCGACTTCGACAAAAGTCTCCAGGTGCCGAAGTTTGATCCTGCGCAGTGAATTCATATCGGTTTCGCTATTTATTCGTTATGAATATTCATTATTCATTCCTTTTGAAACATGTAAATGTGCTTGCAAGAAGAATTATCGGCCGCTTTTTCCCCGCGGCACGGCTGGTCTGGCACAGTGCTGCCTTGTCCGAGCGCCGGGAATTTGTGCAAAAGTTGGTTCCTCGCAGGTGAATTCCCAAGTGGAGTGGTCATGTCAAAGGACAAGCAGATGTCCGACAAATATGAAATCGGAATGAAGACACGGCGGCGGGTGCTTGGCGACAGCTATGTTGATGCCGCTGAAGAACGGCGCACGAGCTTTGACGATCCGTTCCAGGAACTCATTGTGGAAGGTGCGTGGGGGCAGGTCTGGTCTCGCCCGCATTTGTCACCGCGGGAACGGTCGATTGTGACCATTGCGCTGCTCGCCGCCCTTGGCCATGACGAAGAGGTTGCCATGCATGTACGGGCCTGCGCCAATACGGGTGCGACACGTGAGGACATCCGGGAAGCGCTGCTGCATGTGGCGATCTATGCCGGTGTGCCGGCTGCAAATCAGGCGATCAAGATCGCCAAACGGACATTCGATGAACTGGAAACCGACGGGGAGGCGGGCAATGCATAATACGTCACCGGAAACAGGCGCATTTTTTGTGCGCGACAGAAACTGGCATCCCAAGGGCCTAACGCCCGACTACAAGACAAGCGTGCTCAGGTCGCCGCAAAAGGCGTTGCTGTCGCTGAGAAATACCGTCAGCGAAATCACCGGCCCTGTCTTTGGGCATGACATGCCCACCGACATGGAAACCGGCATCTACAGCTTCGACACGATCAAGCCGGGCCGGGTGCCGTTTCCCGACGGCCGTCTGCAGGCGCCGCATGTCAGTTTCTGGATTGTCGCGCGCGGCATCAATCTCGGCCTCAATACGCGTATGTATTTTGTCGATGAGAAAGCGGCGAATGACGAAGACCCGGTGCTCGCAATGATCGAACACAGGGTTCGGGTGCCGACGCTGCTGGCCGAGCGCGATGGCGACACCTATCGCTTTGACATTCACCTGCAGGGTGAAAACGAAACAATCTTTTTCGATATCTGAGAAACAAAAATGGCAACGTTCCAGTCCCTACCGGACGCCGTAAGCGAAAATCTGCATGACGGCGACACTGTAGCCTTTGAGGGCTTTACGCATCTTATTCCCCACGCAGCAGCCCATGAAGTGATCAGGCAGGGCATAACGGACCTGACAGTGGTGCGGATGACGCCGGACGTGATCTACGACCAGCTCATCGGCGTGGGACTGGTGAAAAAGATGATCTTTTCCTATGCGGGCAACCCGGGGGTCGGCCTTCTGCGGCGCATGCGCGATGCGGTCGAAAAGGGCTGGCCGCGCACGCTGGAACTGGAAGAACACAGTCACGCGGCGATGGCCAATGCGTATGAGGCCGGTGCGGCGGGGCTTCCTTTGGCCGTTTTGCGCGGCTATCGCGGTGTCGACTATTCCAAGGTCAACGACAACATCAAATCAATTACCTGCCCGTTCAGCGGCGAAACGCTGGCGGCAGTTCCCTCCGTGCAGCCGGATGTGACATTCATTCACGCCCAGAAAGCCGATCGCAAGGGCAATGTGCTGATCGAGGGTATTCTCGGCGTACAGAAAGAGGCGGTTCTGGCTGCCAGGCGTTCGGTCGTCACCGTTGAGGAAATTGTCGACGATCTCGACGCGCACCCCAACGCCTGTCTGCTGCCGCACTGGACGGTTACGGCCATTTGCACGGTTCCGGGCGGTGCGCATCCATCCTATGCGCATGGTTATTATGTCCGCGACAACGCCAACTACATTGCCTGGGACAGGATTTCGTCCGACAGGGATACGTTCCTTGCGTGGATGGACGAACATGTCATCAATGCCACGCCGCAGGAATTTGCCGGGCGGGTTGAAGAGCTGAGGACACAAGCATGAGCGAGCCAGGCTTTACCCCCGATGAGATGATGACCATTGCCGCGTCGCGGGCGCTGAAGAACGACGATGTGTGTTTTGTCGGCATCGGCGCGCCTTCTGCCGCCTGCAATGTGGCCCGGCTAACCCATGCGCCGGATATCACCCTTATCTATGAAAGCGGGACGATCGGCACCGCACCGGACGTGTTGCCGCTTTCCATCGGCGATGGCGAGCTGTGCGACACTGCCGTTACCACCGTATCGGTGCCCGAGATGTTCCGGTACTGGCTGCAGGGCGGCCGCATCACGATCGGATTTCTCGGCGCTGCCCAACTCGACCGGTTTGGCAATATCAACACGACGGTAATCGGCGATTATCAAGCACCGAAGACACGCCTGCCGGGCGGCGGCGGTGCGCCGGAGATTGCGGCTGCATCCGGCGAGATTTTCATTACGATGAAGCAGTCGCTGCGGGGGATGGTTGAGAAAATCGACTTCTATACATCATTCGGTCACGGCGATGGCGGCGATCACCGCGAGCGGCTGGGCATTGATACAAAGGGTCCGACGATGCTGATCACGGATCTCGCAATATGGCGGCCTGAACCTGAATCCAACGAGTTTGCCGTCGTTTCGCTGCATCCGGGCGTCAGCAGAGACGATGTTCAGGCAAACTGCGGATGGACGGTGAAGTTTGCGGACAATATAGAAGAGACACCGCCGCCGACGGATCTCGAACTCCAAACACTCCGTGATCTGAAAGCGCGCACAAAAGCGGCCCATTAGGGGGCTTCGCACAATGGAAAGGCGGCGTAATGTCTGAAGCTTTTATCTGCGATTATATTCGCACACCGATCGGCCGATTTGGAGGAAGCCTTTCAGCCGTGCGCGCGGATGATCTCGGCGCCGTGCCACTCAAGGAACTGGCTGCGCGAAATCCGGATATGGATCTCGACGCGATTGACGAGGTCATTTACGGGTGCGCCAACCAGGCCGGAGAAGACAACCGCAATGTCGGGCGCATGAGCGTTCTGCTTGCCGGTTATCCGCTATCGGTGCCCGCCAGCACAGTCAACAGGCTTTGCGGATCGGGCATGGACGCGACCATTACTGCAGCCCGGGCGATCAAATCCGGTGAGGCCGAACTGATCATCGCAGGCGGCGCGGAATCCATGTCGCGTGCACCGTTTGTCATGCCGAAAGCCGATGCGGCCTTTTCAAGGCGCGCCGAAATCTTTGATACGACCATTGGATGGCGGTTCGTCAATCCGCTGTTGAAGAAACAATATGGTGTCGACGCCATGCCGGAAACCGGTGAAAATGTCGCCGAGGATTTTGAAATTTCGCGGGCCGATCAGGACGCCTTTGCGCTGCGTTCCCAACAAAAGGCGGCGGCGGCACAGGCCAATGGCCGCCTTGCCAAGGAAATCACCCCGGTGACGATTGCACAGCGAAAGGGCGATCCGATTGTGGTCGAGCGCGACGAGCACCCGCGCGAAACATCGCTTGAAAAGCTTGCCGGTCTGCCGACGCCGTTTCGTCAGAACGGAACGGTGACTGCCGGCAACGCGTCAGGTGTCAATGATGGCGCCGCAGCGCTGATTGTCGCTTCCGAAGCGGCGATCGAGAAATACGGCCTTAGGCCCATTGCCCGCATCATGGGCGGCGCTACGGCCGGCGTGCCGCCGCGCATCATGGGCATAGGACCGGCACCCGCGACCAAGAAACTGACAGCACGCCTCGGGATTTCGGTTTCCGATTTCGATGTAATCGAGCTCAATGAAGCATTTGCAAGCCAGGGCATTGCGGTATTGCGCGATCTCGGTGTGGCGGAGGATGCCGAGTTCGTCAATCCCAATGGTGGGGCGATTGCACTTGGCCATCCGCTCGGCATGTCCGGGGCACGAATAACGGGTACCGCGTCGATGGAACTGCAGGAGCGTGGCGCAAACCGCGCGCTTGCAACAATGTGCATCGGTGTGGGACAGGGTATCGCGATTGCCCTTGAGCGGATCTAGAGCAGTTTCTGGCTGACTTGAATCAGCCGTTGGCGAAGATGTCCTTGCCCGGCGGCGGTTTGCCGCCGCTGTTGCGCTCGATTTGTTCGAACAACAGCACCAGCCGTTCCTGCCACAAGGGGATGTCTCCGGTCATTGCCAGGCCAAGCCGCTCTGTCCCGATGCCAAAACCGAAAATGTCGCTCTCGTCGATCGATGCTTCACCAATTTCGGTCCAGCCGGGCTGCGGCGGGTATTCGGCGAGCTTTGGCGGCTCACCCGAACCAGTCCAGTAATAGATACCCACCGTGGCAAATGCCTCGGCGCTTGGGTTGCCCGGGAAGCGGAAAAAGCCGGAACTGTCTCCTTCCTCCAGCGCTTTGGCCGAGTTGCGGAAATGGATCTGTCTGCCCGTGTCGAAGCCTAATTCCTCCATGACCGGCAAATGGGGTTCAAACTCTGGAATTGTCACGAACGCGAATTTCTGTGTGTCGAGTCTGGCCACATTGGTCAGATAACCGAGCGCCTGTGCGAGTGTGTCGGCCGGTTTGAGGCCGAGCGGCGTAATGCAGTAGAAGATATGAAACAATGGCAAGACATCCATCTGGTCTTTCTTTCGGATATCTTCCAGGCGGGCGCAGGCCTGTATCGCCATTTGTCCGGGTTTTTTATCTGCTTCGGATTCATCGTAGCGAAGGCCGCCGTTGAAACTCTCATCGCCCGTCACGATAGGCGCCTGATCCCCCAGAGCGTAGCCCAATTCCTCAAAATGATCGACTATGGACTCGTGCAGCGTATGGGTCGGAAGGTCGAGCGTATCGCCGCTTTTGTGTGCATTTGCGTGCCCGGTGGCCGGCAAAAATGAGGCTGCTGCCAAGGCAACCCCGCCTTTCAGGACGTTGCGTCTCTTTTGTTTCAACGAAGTACTCCGACTTTAAGGTCGTATACGCGGCGAAAGCAGCAATATCACGTAACAATACAGTAGCGATACATTAGGATCAAACATACAGATGTCGTATTGTTAACGCCGCAAATTTCTGACGATTGCTCCTGTTAATACACAATAGTTTGCCTTGTGGAATAGGCCATTGGTCTTGCTGCCATTCTGCGGATGACGGTTCTTGTGTGCCCAGCGGCTCGAGGTGTTATAAAATAACATTTATTGTGTTACTCTATAACATATGCCATACAGGCGGCCGCTGATTGCAAGAGGATTTGAATAGTGTGTTGAAAGCTTCTGAAGCGCTTGTAACGCTTGAAAATGCAGGCTTTGAAAGGGCGGAGCAGTGGCTCGTGCGGGGTGTGGACCTTACAGTACGCAGGGGTGAGATCGTCACGTTGATCGGCCCGAACGGGTCCGGCAAATCGACGACTGCAAAACTGGCTCTCGGCATTCACAAACCGACCGAAGGAGCGGCGCGCCGCTCTTCGGGTCTTAACGTCGGGTATGTTCCGCAGAAAGTATCCGTGGACCGGACATTGCCACTGAGTGTCCGGCGTTTCATGCGGTTAACCAAGCGCCTCGACGACCACCAGATGGAAGAGGCGCTGGAGGCCACGGGCATCGCGCATCTGGCAAATGCCGAGGTGCGAACGCTTTCCGGCGGGGAATTTCAGCGCGCCATGCTTGCACGCGCCATCGCAGTGAGACCGGACTTCATGGTGCTGGACGAACCGGTTCAAGGCGTCGATTTTTCCGGCGAAATTGCCCTTTATGAGCTGATCTCAAGAATCCGCGACGATCTTGGCTGCGGCATCCTGCTTATTTCGCACGATCTGCATGTTGTAATGGCGGCAACCGATCAGGTGATTTGTCTCAACGGCCACATTTGCTGCAAGGGTTCGCCTGATATGGTTGCCGAGAGCGCCGAATACCGGCAGCTCTTCGGAGACCGGGCAACGGCGGCGCTTGCAATCTACCGGCACAATCACGACCACACGCATTTGCCGGACGGCCGCGTGCGGCACCTGGACGGGACCATTACCGACCACTGCCATCCCGATGACGGACACCACGAGCACCATGGGCACGATGGTCATCACGCAGCACACCAGCATGATGGCCCGGAACCGGGCACAAAGCCGGAGGATGACGGTGCTTGACGATTTTTTCACCCGGGCAGTTGTCGCCGGCGTCGGCGTTGCTCTTGTTGCCGCTCCGCTTGGCTGTTTTGTCGTGTGGCGGCGGCTCGCCTATTTCGGCGACACACTTTCGCATGCGGCGCTGCTTGGCGTTGCGCTGGCCTTTCTGCTGGACCTCAATATCACTTTGGCGGTTTTCCTGGTCTGTGCAGGCGTTGCCGTGGCGCTTGTTCTGCTGCAGCGCCGGGCGACCCTATCGTCGGATTCGCTGCTGGGGTTGCTTGCCCATTCATCGCTGGCGCTCGGGCTTGTGGTGCTTGCCTTCATGACTTGGATACGCATGGATCTGATGGGCTTCCTCTTCGGTGATATTCTCGCTGTTTCGAAAGCCGATATCGGCATTATCTATCTTGGTGGCATTGCGGTTCTGATCGTGCTTGCGCTGATCTGGAACCCGCTTTTCGCGGCGACCGTCAATCGTGAGCTCGCCGATGCCGAAGGAATGAAACCGGCGCGCACAAACCTGATTTTTATGCTGCTCATGGCGACGGTCATAGCGATTTCGATGAAAATCGTTGGTGTGCTTCTGATTACGGCCCTGCTGATCATTCCCGCGGCCACCGCCAGGCGATTTGCCACCGGTCCAGAACAAATGGCCGTCGTGGCTGCGGTCGTCGGCGTTGCGGCCGTTGTTTCGGGCCTGTTCGGCTCGCTGACGTGGGATACGCCTTCGGGGCCGTCCATTGTTGTCGCCGCGCTGGTGTTTTTCCTCGTCAGCCTGTCGCCGTTAGCCGGCCTGCTCATGCGTACAAGCAGACCCGTGCAGGGAGAAAAGTCGTGAACACACATCAACATTCCACGCCGGAACTGACCAAAAATCAGGGTCTTGTCTACGACTCGCTGTCCCATGCGGGAGGTCCGCTCAGTGCTTACGCGATCCTCGACGATCTGCGCGATCACGGTATTCGTGCGCCGCTGCAGGTTTACCGGGCCCTCGACAAGCTGCTTGAGATGGGGCTGGTGCATCGGCTGGAAAGCCTGAATTCCTTTGTTGCCTGTCAGCATCCTGACTGCGACGCGCGCGCGACGATGTTGTTTGCAATCTGCTCCAAATGCAGCTGTGTGTCGGAACTCGCCGGCGAAGATCTCGAAGCGCAGCTCAAATCGCTGGCCGCCAGTGACGGGTTTACCGTGCAGGCGGCGACGATCGAATTGCGCGGGATTTGCAGCGCGTGCGGACAATCCGCCGCGTAACGTCACCGCGAACCAGATCGCCACTCGACCCCATTTGCTTGTTTGCGCCGTCAATTTGGCGCTGACCGGTCTGGTAATGCGGAGCCATCTGTGATGCCCTGCCGTCCGGATCGTTGCACCGTCGGGGCAACGGATGCGCAATCGACTGGAAAACAACTCGGACCATGACGGAAAAAGAGCTGCTTGTTCCCGTGGGAGCAATTGAAGATGCCAGACGGCGCATTGACGGTCACATCCTGCGCACGCCGCTGGTTGCTTCTGCCGCACTCAGCGAATTTTGTGGTAGTGCGGTTTGTTTGAAACTGGAGCATCACCAACTGACTGGCAGTTTCAAGCTGCGTGGTGCGACCAACACGGTTCTGTCTCTTTCAGATGAGGAAAAGAGAAGAGGCGTTGCCACATTTTCAACCGGCAATCATGGCCGGGCGCTTGCGCATGCGGCCAAAAATGCGGGTGTCCGGTGCATTGTCTGCATGTCGGAACTGGTGCCGCAAAACAAGATCGAGGGGATACGATCGCTGGGTGCCGAAATCCGAATTGTCGGACGTTCGCAGGACGATGCACAAAAGGAAGTGGAGCGGCTGGCGGGGGAGGAGAAAATGGTTGCGGTGTCACCCATCGATGATCCGCGGATTATCGCCGGGCAGGGCACACTGGGTCTGGAAATCCTCGACGACATGGACGCGCCGGATACCGTTCTGGTTCCGCTGTCGGGCGGTGGCCTGATCAGCGGTGTGGCTCGGGCCATCAAGTTCAATAATCCAAAAGCTCGTGTCATCGGCATCAGCATGGAGCGTGGTGCAGCGATGGCTGAAAGCCTGCATGCCGGCAAACCGGTGCTCGTTGAAGAGGTCCCGAGCCTTGCCGATTCTTTGGGCGGCGGCATCGGTCTCGACAACCGGTGGACATTCGCCATGACCCGTGAGCTGGTCGACGATGTCGTCTTGCTGAACGAGGACGAGATCGCCGGCGGTATTTCCTATGCGTACTGGCAGGAAGGTGAAATTGTCGAAGGGGCAGGTGCTGTCGGCATAGCGGCACTGCTGGCCGGCAGGATTGACGCGCCAGGCCGCTGCGTTGCGCTGCTGACCGGCTGCAATATAGACAGGGGTGTTCATCATCGCCTGATTTCGGGTGAAATGGTGTACCTTTAGGGAGGATACCGAGCATGACGGACATCGCCGTTCTGTCGGAAAGCGTGCTGAGATCAGCTGTGGGGCTGGATTTCGGCAGCATCGACCGTGTGGAAGAAGCCATCGCCTCGTTGGCCACGGGCGCAGTCGTCATGCCGCCGATCCTCTCACTTGAAATTGCCGACGCCAACGGTGAAGTTGACGTGAAGATGGCCTACGTTCCCGGCCTGCCGAGTTTTGCAATCAAGATCAGTTCGGGGTTCTTCAACAATCCGGATCTGGGCTTGCCCAGTCTCAGCGGCATGATGGCGCTATTCTCAGCCAAAACGGGGATTATTGAGGCGATCCTGCTCGACAATGGTTACCTGACAGATGTGCGAACGGCAGCAGCCGGTGCCGTTGCAGCACGCCATCTTGCGCGACAGGACGCGGCGAGAGCCGCAATTTTGGGCACGGGCCTGCAGGCGCGCGTGCAGCTCGAGGCGCTCTGTCTTGTGCGGCCGATAACCGATGCGACAATCTGGGGCCGTTCGTCTGAACGGGCAAAGACCGCCGCGACCGAGCTGTCCCAAAAACTAGGCATCGAGGTTATAGCCAGGGAAAGTGCCAAGGATGCGGTTGTCGGGGCAGATATCATCGTGACCACGACGCCCTCGAAGGTGCCGATTCTGATGGCCGACTGGCTGGAACCCGGTCAGCACATTACGGCCATGGGTTCGGACGCCGAGTACAAAAATGAACTTGATCCGTATTGCCTTGCGCGTGCCGATCTTTATGTCGCCGACCGGCTTGCACAGGTTGAGCTGCTTGGAGAATTGCGCAGCGCCCTTGCAGCAGGAACCGTAACCGGCACCGACGGGATTCCGGAGCTTGGCGAGATCGTCGCGGGCAAATCCGACGGACGTCGATCCGACCGCGACATCACCATTTGCGATCTCACGGGGATGGGCGTTCAGGATACGGCAATTGCGATCTACGCCAGAGATCGGACCGCCGGGGAGGGACCACAAACATGACCGAGCAAACGGCAGTGACAGGCGATGTTTTACCGTCATCCCAACTGAATTTTTCGCTTGAAGAGTATGAAGGCCGTCTGGCAGCAACGCGAAAGGCCATGGCCGATGCCGACATCGAATGCCTGATTGTAAGCGATCCGTCCAACATGCACTGGCTGACAGGTTATGACGGCTGGTCGTTCTATGTTCATCAGTGCGTGGTTGTGCTGCCTCAGGGCGAACCGGTGTGGTACGGACGCGGGCAGGACGCAAACGGTGCGCGGCGAACCTGTTACACACACCATGACAACATCATCGGCTATGCCGATCACTATGTGCAGTCATACGACCGCCACCCGATGGACCTTCTTGCATCCATTTTGGACGACAAGGGCAAGGGCGGCAGCGTCATCGGCGTCGAGATGGACAATTACTATTTCTCGGCCGCTGCATATGGATCGCTGGTGCGCAACTTGCCGAACGCGGCGTTCAAGGATTGCGAGGGCCTGGTCAATTGGCAGCGGGCGGTCAAATCAGCACGCGAAATCGAATATATGCGCGTGGCGGGGAAAATTGTCGGAGCAATGCATCAGCGTATTCGGGAAACGGTGCGGCCGGGGTTGAGGAAAAACGAGTTGGTTGCCGAAATCTATGATGCCGGCCTGCGTGGCGTTGACGGTTTTGGCGGCGATTATCCGGCCATCGTACCGCTGCTTCCTTCTGGTCCTGACGCTTCTGCGCCGCATCTGACCTGGGACGACAAGCCGATGAAAAGCGGCGAGGGGACATTTTTCGAAATCGCCGGCTGTTACAAACGCTATCATTGTCCATTGTCGCGCACTGTTTTTCTCGGTGCGCCGGATAACAAGTTCCTGGACGCCGAAAAGGCCGTGCTTGAAGGCATGGATGCCGGACTGGAAAAGGCGAGGGCCGGCAACATGTGCGAGGATGTGGCGCGCGCTTTTTTTGCGGTTCTGGAAAAGTACGGGATCGTCAAGGACAGCAGAACCGGCTATCCGATCGGTCTTTCCTATCCGCCCGACTGGGGCGAGCGCACCATGAGCCTGCGTTCGGGTGACAGAACCGTGCTGAAATCCGGCATGACATTTCACTTCATGACCGGTTTGTGGCTCGAGGATTTCGGATTGGAGCTGACCGAGAGCATCGTTATCGGCGAAAAGGACCCGGAGCTGCTTGCCAATGTGCCGCGCGGGCTCTTTGTGGTCCCCTGAGGTCGTCATGCAGCATCCGCTTACAGAGACAAAGGATATCCTTTCCCGTCTGGTGGCATTCGAGAGCGTGTCGGGACGGTCCAATCTCGACATTGTCGACTTCATCCGCAGCTATCTCACAGGTTTCGGCATCGACAGCTCGCTCAGTTTCGACGAAACGGGCAAACGGGCAAATCTTTACGCCACGATAGGCCCAGAAGTCGATGGCGGCGTGGTGCTGAACGGCCATACGGATGTGGTTCCGGTTACCGGTCAGGCCTGGACGAGCGATCCTTTCGTGCTTGCCGAGCGCAACAACCGTCTATACGGGCGCGGTGCCGTCGACATGAAGGGGTTTCTGGCCTGTATGCTCGCCATGGTTCCTCAGATTCAGGCTCACAAATTGAGTCAGCCAATTCATCTATCATTCTGTTTTGATGAGGAGAACGGCGGATTCGGAGCGCCGATCCTGGTTGACTATATATTGTCGAAACCGATGCGGCCACGCGCCGCCATCATTGGCGAACCGACATCCATGGGCCTTGTCACCGGACACAAGGCCGGTCTGGAGCTGCGCACGGACATCATTGGGCTCGAAGCGCATGCCTCAAATCCGGCAAAGGGCGCCAATGCAGTCGAGGCGGCGGGGCTTTTCATTGCGCGGGTCGTTGAAACCGGCAGCCGCCTGGCAGCGAATCCAATTGAAGGTTCGCTGTTTGAACCGCCCTACAGCAGCGTCAATGTCGGCAAGATTGAGGGGGGAGCCGCCCGTAACATTACCGCCGGTTCCTGCAGCTTCGACTGGGAGATACGGCCGGTTCCAGGGGAGGATCCGTATGCAATCCTCGCCGAAATCACCACCTACGCAAAGGAGGTTCTGCTGCCACCGATGCGAAAAATGGCGCCAAATGCGCAGATTGATACCGTGGTCGAAGCGGAAGTGCCGGCTCTGCTGGCGGACGAAAATGCCGACGCCGTCCGCCTGATCCGCGAACTGACAGGCATCAATTCAAGCAGTGTCGTTGCCTTCGGCACCGATGGCGGGCATTTCGAACGAGGGGGCATCTCAACGGTGATTTTTGGACCCGGAAGCATCGATCAGGCACACAAGCCGGATGAATACATAGAGAAATCGCAGATTCGGCAGTGCCTGGATTTCCTCGCCACACTTGCGGAGCATCAGGCCCGGTAAGGCAGGGTGGTTCACGCTCCAGCAGGTCTTCAGACGTTGTTTGCGCCGGCAATGAACGGTCCGTTGCGAAAATCCGGTTTGCCGTAGCCAAATGTGGCGTTTTCCGGCGTCGTCACAACGCCACCTGCGGCCAGCAGGACGGCGTGTCCCGCGGCCGTATCCCATTCCATTGTCTGACCGAAACGCGGATAGATATCTGCCTCACCGCACGCGACGAGGCAAAATTTCAGCGAAGAGCCGATGGAGACCGTCTGGTTAATGTCTTGATCCTTGAGCCACTGATCCGTCTTTTCATCGAGGTGAGAGCGGCTTGCGACCGCGACAAGACCTGTCGACGGATTTTTGCGCACTGATATCGGCTTGCTTTCGCCATTTTTCGTTTCACTGGCCCCGTGTCCACGAGTGCCCACAAACAAACGGTCGAGAGCCGGAGCGTAAACAACCCCCAAGACGGGTGATCCATTCTCAATCAGTGCAATATTGACCGTAAACGAGCCATTGCCGTCGTGCCGCAGGAATTCCTTGGTGCCGTCGAGCGGATCGACCAGGAAAAAACGTTCCGGCGCGTTCATGCGATGGCTTTCCTCGTTCTCTTCCGAGACCACGGGAATATCTGGTGCGCACTGCTGCAGGCCGGCGAGGATAATCTTCTCAGCCGCTTTGTCAGCTTCGGTCACAGGTGACCCGTCCGATTTGAGTTCAGCCTCGGGCGTCTTGTTGTAGACGTCCATGATTGCCTCGCCAGCCGGCAGGGCGATGGCAACAAGCTGTTCGGTAAGCGCCGTATGGTTCATAGTTTCTGCTCTGCTGCAGTTGATGGAGCCGGCTGTGGAACCGGCGCGTCAGAGCGCGGTTTGCCGACAGCATATTTTCTCATGCTGTTTACAGAAATGATCGCGGATGTCGATGCATTTTTGAGCAAGCCGGCCTGATTTTGGAGACCAAAATCTATCCGGCGACGCCCATCTGCCTGATTGCCAAGTCTTTCATGATTTCTTCCGATCCGCCACCGATCGCCATAACCTTTACTTCGCGATAGACGCGCTCCACCGGATTGCCGCGCAGATAGCCCGCACCGCCGAATATCTGCATGGCCTCTGAGGCGCAGAATTCAAGCATCTTTGTCGACAGGAATTTCGCCTTGCTGATTTCGGCAACCGGTGTGGGGCCTTCATTGGCCATCCAGCAGATCTGGTTGAGATAGGCCTCGACCGAATCGATGCGGGCCGACATGTCGGCAATCTTGTGGGCGATAACCTGGTGTTCGATCAGCCGTTTGCCAAAGGTCATGCGTTCGTTGGCGTAGGCAATCGATTCATTCAGGCAGAGCTTGGCCATGCCGAGGCCCTGCGCAATCAGCGCCAGGCGCTCATAGTTGAAATTGTTCATGATGGCGATGAAGCCGCGGTTTTCTGGTCCCATAAGACTGTCTGCCGGCAGGCGGCATTCATCGAAAAACAGCGTCGCCTGATCCGAACACCACCAGCCCATTTTCCGCTCGAGCGGTGCGCGGGTGAAGCCCGGCGTTTCGGCTTCGACAAAAAACAGGGATATGCCCAACAGTCCCGGTCCGCCAGTGCGGGCGCCAATGACGAAGTAGCGGCTGGTCATGCCGCCGGTGATGAATGTCTTCGACCCGTTGAGCACCCATTCATTGCCGTCGCGGCGCGCGGTGGTCAAAAGACCGGCAACGTCCGAGCCGCCGGACGGCTCGGTAATTCCGAGGGATGATCCGACCTCGCCGGAAAGGATTTGCGGCAATATACGCCGCTTGAGCTCTTCCGATCCGAGCGTAGCGATCGGGCCGGTGGATATGTTGCGGGCGCCAAGCGCGGCCGCAATACCGGTGGCGCCGCACATTCCGAGTTCCTCTGCTGCGGCGGCGCGCATGAAACAATCATCAAAACCCAGCCCGCCATAGGCCTCGTCGATGCCAAACCCGTATAGCCCAAGCGCACCCGCCTTCTGGTGCAGCTCCCAGGGAATGGCGCCGGCCTCGTCCCACTCATCGGCGAAGGGCCGGATATCGTTGGCAACAAACTTTGAAAAACTCTCGCGGAAGGCCCGGTGTTCGGGGGTCTCGAACGGATTTTTCATGGCCTGTTTCCCGTTTTGGCGGTTGGAGCGGACGCCGGGGCCGCACAGTTCGCTGCAGTTTACACAGCAGTGTTCTTAAAACAAGACGAACGTTCTGTCTGTAATATATCCTGATTATTGTGATGCCAGTTTTGCAGGTTGGTAGAAGCGGTGACCTGCCCTATAGTCCCAGCCGGTTGGCGATTTTTGACAGGGCGACCGCGTTTCCGCCGCCGGTTTTTTCGCGGATCGAGAGCCGATGGCTTTCCACCGTGCGCACGCTGATATGAAGCTGTTCGGCGATCTGCCGGTTGGTCATGCCTTTCGACACGGCGGCAAGTACCTGCTTTTCGCGGTCTGTCAGGCCGAAATCATTGGCCGGAACGAGCTTTTCCGAAGACCGACCGGCCAGCGATGCGGCAGCCTGCGGTCCGAGATAGGTGGCACCCTGTGCGACCGCGCGAATGGCATTGATCATCTCGGCTTTCGAAACGTCCTTGAGCACAAAGCCGTTGGCGCCGATCCGCAAAGCCTCCTGAACGTATTCCTCATTGTCATATATGGAGAGGAACAGGATTTTGGTCTCGGGCAGGATTCTCTTGATTTCCTGTGCTGCCTCAAGCCCGTTCATGACCGGCATGGATATGTCGAGTAGCACCAGGTCGGGCTTCAAAGACCGGCAGAGCTCCAGGGCCTGCCGACCATTGCTGCCTTCTCCGACAATATCCACAAAATCCTCATCGGCCAGGCGTGAACGTATGCCCTCGCGCAGCAGGTCGTGATCATCGGCAATGACAAGTCGAATCCGGTTGCCGTCTGTACCTGCAGACTGCATTGGTTCCCCTTTTATTATTCGACGTTCATTTTTTTCGTTTTACTACCGGCAAAGTCACTTTGATTGCAAGTCCGCCGGACCGGGCTCTGGAGAAGCGTATCGTACCATCGAACGTGTCGATGCGCTCCTGCATGTTTCTTATGCCGAGCCCAGCGTCTCCCTTTCGTCGCATGGCGGTTCGCTGCATTCCGATGCCGTCGTCCTCAAGCTGCATGACAACTTTGTTGCCGCGCCGGCAGAGGCTGATTTTGACGGTGCCGGCGCTGGAATGTTTAACAACGTTGGTCAGCGCCTCCTGTGTCACACGGTAGAGAGCGGTCTTTGCCTCATCTGAAAGCGTTTCCTTGAGCGGCTCTGCTTCTACGTCCACAGAAATGTCGCTTCGATTTGAAAATTCGTTGCCGAGGCTCTTGAGCGCTGCGGCGAGCCCCATATCGTCCAGAACCGACGGTCGCAGCGCCATCGAAATGCGCCGCACCTCGGAAATGGCGTTGTCGAGCGCATCCATCGATTTTTCGATAGGCTCGGCTATGTCGTTCGATTTGCGCGAGCTGTTGAGCGCGTTTTCAAGCCCGTAGCGCGCCGAAACCAGCAGCTGGCTGATGCTGTCATGTAGTTCCCGCGAAACGCGTTTGCGTTCATCTTCCTGGAAGTCGACCTGGCGGGCCGAAAGTTCCTTCAGCCGCGCATCGGCAAACCGCTGCTCGGAAAGACGGGCGGCAGCAATGATTGCAGCAGTGAGCAGAACGGCGCCGAACATGAGCACAAAAAGAACCAGTCGGGTTTCGCCGACGTTGCTCTTTAAGGAATCCTGGACGATTGCGACCTGCCGCGAGACCTCGTCGAGATATATGCCCGTACCGAGCATCCAGTTCCACTTGTCCAGATAAACCGAGTAGCCCAGCTTTTGGACATATTCACCAGTCGACGGTTTTTTCCAGATGAAGGGATAGAATTCGCCGCCCTGCTTAGCACGGTCGATTAGATCCCGGATGACGTGTTTGCCGTCCCTGTCCTCGAGACCGATCCAATTGCTGCCGACAAGATAGGTCAGGCGCGGATTGACGATGTTGGTGCCGTCACCGTCGTAGATGAAAAAGTAGCTGTCTTCTCCAAAGGTCATCTTGCGGATGATCTCGGTGACCTGCCGCTGCGCCTGGCGCTTGGTTTTCAGGTTGGACGTGTAGAACGGCGTCACTGCATTGCGGGCCAGCATGACATAGTTCTTCAGCTCGGTGTGCTTGAGATCCAGGTAGAGATCCTCGACCGTTTGGCCCTGGGTGCGTGACAGTCGTGAGGATTGGAAGTCGATCACGAAAAGCATCGCCGCCGATATCAGGATGACCGGCAGCAGGGTGATGAATAGCAGTTTTGTCTTGAATTTCATGCGCAATGATCCGCGTTCATTCAGCCTTTTTCAGGCAACAGTGCCGCGAAAATGCCATAAGCATGCGACCATTGCACGCAAGCGGTGGTCATATCAGTAGTAATGCTGATAAGACTGGTATTTGCACGAATTGTGAAACTGTTGTCAAATGCTATGCAGGCCCGGCAACAGGTGGACAAATCTCCGTTGCAACTGGTCTTTTTTGGGAGGATTTTAATGGAACGTCGTAAATTTCTAAAAGGTGCTGCGATTGCTGGCGCTGCTTCAACGCTTGCTGCTCCTGCGATTGCGCAGGGCAAAAAAGAGATGGTTATCGTGTCCACATGGCCACGTGACTTTCCCGGGCTTGGACTGCCGGCACAGCGATTGGCTGCCCGAATCGGTGAACTGACGGATGGCCGCCTCGACGTGCAGTATTTTGCTGCAGGGGAGCGCGTGGGTGCCTTCGATTCGTTTGATGAAGTGGCTTCGGGCAATGCCCAGGCCTATATTGCCGCCGACTACTACTGGAAAGGCAAGCACCCCGGTTGGGCACCTTTTACTGCCATTCCGTTCGGCATGACCTACACCGAGATCGACGCCTGGATCAAATATGGCGGCGGTCAGGAACTGTGGGATGAACTCGCAGATCAGTTCGGCCTCAAAAACCTTGCATGCGGTAATACCGGCGTGCAGATGGGCGGCTGGTTCAACAAGGAAATCGAGAGTGCTGACGACCTGAAGGGTCTGAAGATGCGCATTCCTGGCCTCGGCGGTGACGTCATGGCCAAGCTTGGTGCTTCTCCGGTCTCGCTGCCAGGCGGCCAGATCTACGAAAACCTTGTTTCGGGTGCCATCGATGCAACCGAGTGGGTTGGTCCTTACAACGACTACTTCATGAAATTTTATGAAGCAGCGAAATACTACTACTGGCCGGGCATGCATGAGCCGGGAGCTCAGATTGCCTTCGGCATGAACAAGAGCTGGTGGGATTCGCTGACCAAGAACGAGCAGGCTATCATTCAGGCAGCGGCGAATGAAGAAAACGCCCGCACCATGGCTGAAACCAATGCGTTCAACGGTGAGTATCTGAACCGCCTGATCAACGACCACGGCGTACAGCTGCGCGAGTTCAACGATGACGTCTACGACGCCTTCGGTGAAGCGGCTGCAGAAGTGATCGAGGAAGCGCGTGAGTTCGACGCACTCTCCACAAAGATCTACGACGCTGTGCTCGAAAAACGTGCCGAACTCGGTGCATGGACTGAGCTGTCCGATACAGCCTACGTCCAAAAACGTAACGCTGTGATCAATCAATAAAATAAAGATCAAGAAGCGCGAAACTCGCGGAACGGGGCAAACCCCGTTCCGCACTTTGGAGGAAGTTTCGTCAGGGCATCAAAGGACGGATTTCGGGTTGCCATGCAGGCCGACGTCCTGCGCGTTTGTTTACGCAAGCGCCCGCACAGGTGGTTCTGCAATATCTCTACGCTGATAATTGCCCTGACCTGAGAATACCTAGCTGGGGGAACAAAAATGGCGGAATCGCCAACGGCCGAAGCGCAGCCGACCACATCCTTTTCCAAGTTTGTGCGATTTTTCGGTTGGTCCGTACTGACCATTATGGTCGTCTTTCTTGTGAACAATTTTCTCTCGCACGGTGCAGGTTTTCCGGGTGCCGCAGCGCCACTCAGCGGCGATGCCGCTTTTGGCGGTGTGTTGCAACTGGTTCTCTACCCGCTGGCCGTGGTTGCGGCGCTCGCCTTTGTTGTGAGAACCGGATCGACAACATTGCGGACGGATGGCAGGCGCATCGCCAACTTCAATACCTTTGTGATCCGCGCCGCATTCTGGTGTGTGCTGATTGTCGGTGTCGGCGATGTCATTATTTCGTTCTTGCGCGTCGAGGGCATGCTTGAGCAGATATTTGGCGATGAGCTGACCAGTCAACTCGGCCGGTCACAGTTTCGCGGCATGTATTTTCACGTGCCACTGCTGGCTCTCGGCATTGTGGTCGCCTGTTTCACCCGGACTCTCGGATTTCCCTGGCTCGCTCTTTTGATCGTCATTGCCGAACTGGGCATTGTCTTCATGCGGTTCATCTTTTCCTATGAGCAGGCGTTCATGTCAGACCTGGTGCGGTTCTGGTACGGCGCACTGTTCCTGTTTGCCAGCGCCTATACGCTGCAGGAGGAGGGGCACGTGCGGGTCGACGTCTTTTATGCCGCCTTCAGCGACAAAACCAAGGCGGTGGTCAACGCAGTCGGGACCCTGCTCATGGGGATCGTTTTCTGCTGGACAATCCTGATTGTCGGGATGGGGCAAAAGACATCGATCATCAACAGCCCGGTGCTTAATTTCGAAGTCACCCAGGCCGGTTTCGGCATGTATGTGAAATACATGATGGCGGGATTTCTGGGCATATTTGCAATTTCAATGATGATCCAATTTGTCAGCTACCTGCTGGACGCGATCGCCGATTATCGCGGTGAACCCGGACACAAGGATCACGAGCCGATTGCGCAGTAGGACAGATCATGGAATTTTATTTTCTCGCCCTTTTGGTCCTGCTGATGGCGTTTGCGCTCGGGTCCGGATATCCGGTCGCCTTCGCGCTGCCGGGCTCTTCCATCGTCACCATCCTTCTGGCGGCGATCCTCGGCTACCTCTTTGTCGGCAATTCCGATGCTTTTTTTGCGCAAGGCGGTCCGTCCCAGTGGTTGAGTGCCGGAGTGACCAATCTTCGAGGGGTCTATTGGGAACCGGAGCGCGATACGCTGATCGCCATTCCACTCTTCATTTTCATGGGGATCATGCTGCAGCGGTCCAAGATCGCGGAAGATCTGCTGATCACCATGGCGCAGCTCTTCGGTCCGATCCCCGGCGGTCTCGGCATATCGGTGGTCTTTGTCGGTGCGCTGCTTGCTGCCACGACAGGCATTGTCGGCGCGACTGTTGTCGCCATGGGGTTGATTTCGCTGCCGGCCATGTTGCGCAACAATTATTCACAGCCGCTGGCGACCGGAACCATCGCCGCCTCCGGTACGCTGGGACAGATTATTCCGCCGTCGATCGTTCTGATCATTCTCGCCGACCAGCTGACCAGCGCTGCCGACCAGGCGGGCACGGCTCGAAAGGCTCTGTTCAAGGATTCGACCGGCGAACTGACAATGCCGAGCATCTTCGATGTCGGTTCGACCAGCGCCGGCGAAATGTTTCTCGGTGCTATCGTGCCCGGATTGGTGCTCGTCGGTCTTTACATGGTCTATATTCTGGTCTTCGCGGCGATACGCCCGAAGTCGGCGCCACCGGTACACTATGACGGAAAATTCGATGCCCGCTTCTGGATGAAAGTGGTGCTGTCGCTTTTCCCGCCGCTGATTCTGATTTTCCTGGTTCTGGGATCGATCATTGCCGGCATTGCGACGGTCAACCAGGCCGGTGCGATTGGTGCAGGCGGTGCGCTCATCATGGCCGGATACCGGCTGCGGGAAGGGAAGAGGGATGCCTATTTCCCAGCGATACTGGCGATCATTTCGCTGGTCGCGCTGGTGTTCATTCTGTCGAATTTCAACACCAACATCAAAAATATCAAGACCAGCGCGGACGTAACCGGTGTCACATTGGCCATCCTCGCAGTCATCGGACTGATTGTCTCGCTGGTATGGAGCGGATGGCGTTCGTTCAAGATCGAGAACACGCTGCAGGGCGTGATGGTCGAAACGGCGAAGACGACATCGCTTGTCTTCATCATTCTGCTCGGTGCGGCGATCCTTACTGCGGCATTCAGGGCATTCGGCGGCGAGCACCTGGTCAAAGAGTTTCTCAACGGCATTGCCGGCGGTTTCTGGACCAAGTTCGTCATCGTCATGGCGGTGATTTTTGTCCTCGGGTTCTTTCTCGACTTCATCGAGATCGCCGTTGTCGTTGTGCCGATCGTGGCACCGATACTGCTGGCCGATCCGTCCGCCAATGTCACTGCCGTATGGCTGGGTGTGATGATCGGCCTCAACATACAGACTTCGTTCCTGACGCCTCCATTCGGTTTTGCGCTGTTCTACCTGCGCGGTGTTGCGCCGGCGGCGGTAAAGACACTGCAGATCTACAAAGGTGTTATTCCGTTTATCTGCATTCAGCTGGTTGCGCTGGTCATTGTCGGCATGGTGCCGCAACTGGTGAATTATCTTCCCAACCGGGTGGCGCTTCTGTCGGAAACCGCGCCACCACCGCGCAATCCGCGCCTGACCTACTGTGTCGAAAAATTCATCAGCGAAGATCTGGTCAACACACGTGACAAGCTGTTGAGTGACGTCGACAAGGCAAAGCAACTCGATTTCGCCATCCTGCCGAGCAAGCTTGAAAAATCGATCACCGGCAGCTTTGCAAATGTCGAGAAAGCGATCGCGCTGCTGGACGATTCCGATGCAGCAGCAACAGCCATCGAAGAAGCTTCCGGCACCTACAAACCCATACACACGAAGGTTCGCGGCATCGAAAGTGACATCCGAAACCATGATGCGCGTATTGAGGAACTGGAGGTTTTGATCGAGCGTCTGCGCGATCCCTCGCAGCAAGATCAGAAGACAAGACTTGAAGGCCGCATGGCAACGCTTCAGGCGGAGCGCGAAGCGCTGGCAAACACAATCCCGGGCGACTGGCAGGAAACCTATGGCGAATTCGATGCGCTGATCGAAGCGGAGAACGATTTGCGCAAACAGTACCGGCAAACGGCGGACAAGGCCTATGAGCCGGCGGCACTGCTTCTTGCCAGCCTCGAAGGGTTTGAGGCGTTCAAGGCGCTTGGGCCGGAACTTGAAGCCATCGGCAGCGACGTGACGAACAACGAACCGGATGCGATGACCGAACCGCTCAGTGAGTTGTCAAAGAAGTTCGGAGCGATCGAAGGTGCGTCCGATATCAAGTCGGATCTTTCGAAAGCGCGGCGGGCACTGCGTTCCAAAACGCCCATCAAGGAAAAAGCGCTGACGGAGATCGAAAAGGCGGTGGAGGAGTATCGCGAACAGCTGGTCTGGCGTGAATCTGCCGAAACCACGCTCAAGCCGGAGCTTGCCGCCTATGTAGAAGTCCTGAAACCGACGATCGGCATTCGCCAGCAACGCCGGCTGACCCGGGAGCAGGCGCTCTATGTCGCAAGCTGCACGTCCGACCACAGAGATGTTTCGCTGAAGTTTTAGGGCATGACGGCCCTGTCGAGCTACGAGCCTTAGTCGAACGAGTAGGGGATCGTGTCGCGGCTGTTGGGGTCTACAGCGAGCTTTCTTTTCAGTGGCGGCACGGCACGTTGGTGGCAGTCCGAGCGTTCGCAGATGCGACAGGATATGCCAATGGGTTCAAAGGCTGTGTCGCTGGCAAGGTCGAGGTCGTCCGCATAGACGAGCGCGCCCGCGTGTTTGATCTCGCATCCGAACGCCAAGGCATAGCGCTGGACCGGGTCGCGAAAGCCGCCGCTTGGCTTGGAGACGGCAGTGGCCAGGCACAGATAACGCACGCCATCCGGTGTTTCCCCGAGTTGCCGCAGGATGCGTGACGACGTTGCAAAGGCGTTGTGAACGTTCCAGAGCGGGCAGGCGGAGCCGAAGCGGGCAAACTGCAGCTTCGTGGCGCTGTGGCGTTTTGTGATGTTGCCGGCCTGGTCGACCCGCGCAAAGAAGAACGGAATGCCCTTGTTGCCCGGCCGTTGCAGCGTGCTGAGGCGGTGTGCCACCTGTTCGATGCTGGCGCCGAATTGATCGGCAAGAAGCTCCAGGTCGTGCCGGCTCTCACCGGCCGCCGCCAGAAACTCGCCATAGGGCAGGAGCGCGCTTCCGGCAAAGTAATTGGCGAGGCCTATCCGGCAGACGGCCGCGGCGTCTTCGGAATGGAAATTCGCTTTTTCAATGATGGCGGTCATGTCGCCGGCATGTTCCAGCAGCCCGATCTGGTGGGCCAGCTGAAATGCGTGGGTCGAGGGTGTCGCCTTCGGATTGACCGACAGCACCCGGGAGACGGGATCATATCGTCTGATGGCATCGGCTTTTGTTGCCGCACCGCCAATGGCGACGCGGACACGGTGACTGCGTTCAAGATGATCGGCCAGCGTCCGGACCCGGTTGCGGGTGGTACCCTTGAGGTCGCCGGCAAGCTGTTCGGCAGCGATATCAAGTTCATGGACATAATTGTCGAGATAGTGGAAGAAGTCGCGGACTTCCTCGTAGGGCGTCGGTTCGTTGAGGCCGCCGGTGCGCTCCAGCGAGTCGTCGAGTTCGGCAAGCTGTTCGCCCGCGCGCCGCAGCGCCTGATGCATAGCGAGGAAGGCCCGCGCGACTGTCGGCGTGTTCTGCGTCACCAGTTTAAGATCCTGCGCGGATAGCTGCTGACCCTTGAAAAGCGGATCGGCGATGGCCTCGGCCATGTCGGCGAGCAGCCGGTCGCTGTCATTTTCCGACAGGCTGGCAATGTCGACCGCAAAATTTTCCGCCAGCGCCAGCAGGACCGGCGCGGTGACATGACGCTGATTGTTTTCGATTTGATTGAGATAACTCGTTGAAATACCAAGTTGTTTGGCAAAATTGGCCTGTGTCAGGTCGGTATCCTGACGGATGCGGCGGATGTTGAGGCCAATGAAGAGCTTGCGTGAGCGCATATTTTTACAACTTTGCAAAAAGCAGTTTGCAAAATTTGCTATATCAACTTTGTTGCTATTTCAAGCCTTTTCCCACCGAATGTGGCGCTGTACACCAGTCGGAAGCAAATAGGCGTGTCTGGAAATCCCTGAGGAGGGCGTCGGCAAGATCCCTCAGCCAAAACGGCCTTCCCGGTTGTTTGGAATTTCCTGCGGTTACAGGGAGCAGCGTGATGCGAGAAGTTCTGGAACAGCTTGAGGAGAAACGCCGCGAGGCCCATCTGGGCGGTGGTCAGCGCCGTATCGACGCACAGCATGCGAAGGGCAAACTGACTGCCCGTGAACGGTTGGACGTGTTGCTCGATGCGGGTTCCTTTGAAGAATACGACATGTACAAGGCGCATCGCTGCGCCGATTTTGGCATGCAGGAACAGCAGATCGCCGGCGATGGGGTGGTGACCGGATGGGGAACCATCAACGGCCGGCCCACCTATGTATTCAGCCAGGACTTTACGGTTTTCGGAGGCTCGCTTTCCGAGACCCATGCTGAAAAAATCTGCAAGGTGATGGATCTCGCCATGCAGAACGGCGTGCCGCTGATCGGCCTCAACGATTCCGGCGGTGCACGCATCCAGGAAGGCGTTGCCTCGCTCGGCGGCTACGCCGAGGTGTTCTGGCGCAATGTGCAGGCCTCCGGAGTGATTCCGCAGATCTCCGTGATCATGGGTCCCTGCGCAGGCGGCGCCGTCTATTCACCGGCGATGACCGATTTCATCTTCATGGTGAAGGATACGAGCTACATGTTCGTGACCGGCCCGGATGTGGTGAAAACCGTTACCAACGAGATCGTCACCGCAGAGGAGCTAGGCGGTGCATCGACCCACACGAAAAAATCCTCCGTGGCGGACGGTGCCTTTGAAAACGATGTGGAGGCGCTGCTTGAAGTGCGCCGCATGTTCGATTTCCTGCCACTGTCGAACCGTGAAAAACCACCGGTCAGGCAGACGCCCGATGCTCCGGACCGCATCGAAAAAAGCCTCGACACCCTGGTTCCGGACAACCCAAACCAGCCCTATGACATGCATGAGGTAATCGTGAAGATTGCCGACGAAGGTGAGTTCCTCGAGATCCAGAGGGACTTCGCCGGCAACATTCTGTGCGGCTTCATCCGGCTGAACGGATCGACCGTCGGCGTTGTCGCCAACCAGCCGATGGTGCTCGCGGGCTGTCTCGATATCGACAGCGCCAAGAAGGCCGGACGTTTCGTGCGCTACTGCGATGCGTTCAACATTCCAATTTTGACGCTCGTCGACGTGCCGGGCTTTCTTCCCGGAACGGCGCAGGAATATGGCGGCATCATCAAAAACGGTGCAAAGCTGCTTTTTGCCTATGCGCAGGCAACGGTTCCGATGGTCACCGTCATCACCCGCAAGGCCTATGGCGGTGCTTATGATGTGATGGCATCGAAACATATTCGCGCCGACGTCAATTATGCCTGGCCGACGGCCGAAATCGCGGTGATGGGAGCCAAGGGCGCAACCGAGATCCTCTATCGGTCGGAACTTGGCGATCCTGAAAAGATCGCCCGGCGCACCAAGGATTACGAGGATCGGTTTGCCAATCCGTTCGTGGCGGCGCAGCGCGGTTTTATCGACGAGGTGATCCTGCCGCACTCGACCCGGCGTCGCATCGGGCGGGCTTTCGAGCTGCTGAAGAGCAAGCAGGTGGAAGGTCCCGCAAAGAAACACGACAATATTCCGCTGTAGGGGCAACACTGATGTTCAAGAAAATTCTGATTGCCAATCGTGGCGAAATCGCCTGCCGGGTCTTCAAGACAGCAAAGCGCATGGGGATCGCCACTGTTGCCGTCTATTCCGAGGCGGACCGAACCGCGCTGCATGTGGAGATGGCCGATGAGGCCGTTTACATCGGCGCAGCCGCAGCGTCCGAAAGCTATCTTGTCATCGACGAGATCATCGATGCCTGCAAACAGACCGGCGCCGAGGCGGTGCATCCGGGCTACGGGTTCCTGTCGGAGCGCGCCGAGTTTGCCGACCGCTTGGCGGAAGAAGGCATTGCCTTCATCGGACCGCCGAAAGGCGCCATCGAGGCGATGGGCGACAAGATCACCTCGAAAAAGATCGCGGCGGATGCCGGCGTATCAACGGTGCCTGGCGTCATGGGCCTGATCGACGATGCCGAACACGCAGTCAAGATCGCCTCGGGTATCGGCTATCCGGTGATGATCAAGGCGAGCGCCGGTGGCGGCGGCAAGGGTATGCGCATTGCCTGGAACGATGATGAAGCGCGCGAGGGTTTCGAGCGCTCCAAATCGGAAGCCGCTTCCAGCTTCGGCGACGACCGGATCTTCATCGAAAAGTTCGTGACCGAGCCGCGCCACATCGAAATTCAGGTGCTGGCCGACACAAAGGGCAACTGCATCTATCTCGGTGAGCGCGAATGTTCGATCCAGAGGCGTAACCAGAAAGTCATCGAAGAAGCGCCGTCACCGTTCTTGGATGCCGAGACCCGCAAAGCCATGGGAGAGCAGGCGGTCGCACTCGCAAAGGCTGTGGACTATGCGAGTGCCGGCACGGTCGAATTCATTGTCGACAAGGAGCGCAATTTCTTCTTCCTCGAGATGAATACGCGCCTTCAGGTGGAACATCCGGTGACCGAATTGATCACCGGGATCGATCTTGTCGAACAGATGATCCGGGTTGCCGCCGGCGAGGAACTCGCCATCAAACAGGCGGATGTCAAACTCAATGGCTGGGCAGTGGAAAGCAGGCTTTACGCCGAAGATCCGTTCCGCAATTTCCTGCCGTCCATCGGCCGGCTGACCCGCTATCGCCCGCCACAGGAGGGAGAGGGCGCCGACGGCCACATCGTGCGCAACGATACCGGTGTCTTTGAGGGCGGCGAGATTTCGATGTTCTACGACCCGATGATCGCCAAGCTCTGCACCTGGGCCGAAGACCGCAATGTCGCGATCGAAAAGATGGCCGATGCGCTTGATCATTTCGAGATCGAAGGGATCGGTCACAACATTCCGTTCCTGTCGGCTGTCATGGACCACGATCGCTTCCGCTCGGGAAACATCACCACAGCGTTTATTGCCGAAGAATATCCGGACGGCTTCCACGGGGTTGAAGCCGATTGCCAGATGACCGCAGACTTCGCGGCGGTTGCCGTTGTGCTCGATGCCATTGAAAAGCAGCGCCACGCGAAGACAGGCGATGACCGGTTTGGCGACGCACAGGGCGGGACAACCGTGCGCCTGGACCGGGAAAACGTGACCGCCACATTCGTTCGCGAGGGCGAGGCGTATCTCGTTACAATCGGCGACAAATCACCTTTGCGGCTGGAGACGGACTGGCAGCCGGGTTCTATGCTGGCGATTGTGGAAATCAACGAGCAAAGGGTGGCCTTCAAGGTTGACCGGGCGCCGGGCGGCTATCGCCTGCGCCATCGCGGGGTGGATCAGACCGTACAGGTTCTGTCCGACCGGGTCGCCGAGCTTGCGGCGCTGATGCCGGAAAAACTGCCACCCGATACGTCCAACATGCTGCTTTGCCCGATGCCGGGCCTGGTCGTTGCGCTGCATGTCGAAGAGGGCGCGCAGGTGCAGGAAGGTCAGGCACTGGCGATTGTCGAAGCCATGAAGATGGAAAATGTGCTGCGCGCAGAGCGATCAGCAAAGGTGGCCAAAATACCGGTCGGCGTCGGCGACAGCCTCGCCGTCGACGAGGTGATCATGGAGTTTGAAACGTGACCCCGGACCTGGAACCACTGGCGATCGACAAACACACACAATTTCTGGGGCGCGAGATTGGCAGGCTTTCCTACGGCTGCTGGCGGTTCCCAGGCACGCCTCAGTCCGACATTGCCCGCAAGATCGATGCGGCGATCGAAATCGGCGCCAACCTGATCGACACGGCCGCGGTTTATGGCAGGGGCGAAGCGGAGACAATGCTCGGTGCACTAATCGGCGAGCGACCGTCATTGCGTGACGATATCGTGCTTGTCACCAAGGGCGGGATCACACCACCCGTGCCCTACAATTCGGCGAAGGCGCATCTGGTAGAATCGTGCGATGCCTCTCTCGAACGCTTGAAATGCGATCGGATTGACGTGTTTCTGGTTCATCGCCCCGACTATCTGACCGGGCATGCGGAAGTCGCCGATGCCCTGGACACACTGGTCAAAAGCGGCAAGGCGCGTGCGGTCGGCGTTTCCAACTACACGCTCGAGCAGACCCGGGCGCTTCAGCATTTCCTCGACGTGCCGCTTGTTGCGACACAGCCGGAAATTTCGGCGTTGCGCATTGATACACTTTTCGACGGAACACTGGATCATGCTCATGCTGCGCAATTGCTGCCGATGGCGTGGTCACCGCTTGCCGGCGGATCGCTTGTGACGGGAAAGGACCCGAAAGGGGCGGGGGACCGTTTCAACAACCTGATTTCTGCGCTCGATCGCGTTGCGGCCGAAAACGATGCGACCAGGGACTGTGTTGCTCTTGCCTGGCTGATGGCTCACCCGGCAGGCATTGTCCCGATAGTGGGAACGCAGTCTCCCGAACGCATCAGGGCTGCAGCCGGTGCCTTTGAAATCAAGATGAACCGCCGTGACTGGTACGATATTCTCGAAGCCAGTCTTGGCGAGCGGATGCCATGAGGATGTTGCTATGACCAAGACAAACCGCGACTGGATCGATCTTGCAACCAGGGAGTTGAAGGGGACCGACCCCGCCTCCCTCAATTGGGAAACGCCAGAAGGCATCACCATAAAGCCGCTCTATGGCGCGGACGATCTGCCGGCCTCAGCGAACCGGGAGCTGCCAGGTTTTGCACCGTTTACGCGCGGCATAAAGGCGACGATGTATGCGGGTCGTCCCTGGACAATCCGGCAATATGCGGGCTTTTCCACGGCGGAGGATTCCAACGCTTTTTACCGGAAAAACCTCGCCGGCGGTCAAAAGGGCCTGTCGGTCGCGTTCGATCTTGCAACCCACCGCGGCTATGATTCCGATCATCCGCGTGTTGTCGGCGATGTCGGCAAGGCGGGTGTGGCGATCGATTCCGTGGAGGATATGAAAATCCTGTTTGACGGCATTCCGCTCGATCAGATGTCGGTTTCGATGACCATGAACGGTGCGGTCATTCCGGTGCTGGCGATGTTCATTGTTGCCGGCGAAGAGCAGGGCGTCGACCGCTCGAAGCTTTCCGGTACGATCCAGAACGACATTCTCAAAGAATTCATGGTGCGCAACACCTATATCTACCCGCCGGAATCTTCGATGCGGATCGTTGCCGACATCATCGACTATACGGCGCGCGAAATGCCGAAATTCAATTCGATCTCGATCTCCGGCTATCACATGCAGGAGGCCGGTTCGACGCTGGCGCAGGAGCTGGCCTATACGCTGGCCGACGGCATGGAATACGTGCGGGCGGCGATGAGCAAGGGGCTCGACGTCGACGCGTTTGCAGGCCGGCTGTCTTTCTTTTTCTGCATCGGTATGAACTTCTTCATGGAGGCTGCCAAGCTGCGCGCCGCGCGCCAGCTCTGGGCCCGCATCATGACCGATTTCGGCGCCAAGTCGGAACGCTCCAAAATGCTGCGTACTCATTGCCAGACATCCGGTGTCTCGCTGACGGAACAGGACCCCTACAACAATGTGGTGCGCACTGCCTTTGAAGCGATGGCAGCGGCGCTCGGCGGAACACAATCGCTGCACACCAATTCCTTTGACGAGGCGATTGCCCTGCCGACTGAGTTTTCGGCACGCATTGCCCGCAACACGCAGTTGATCCTTCAGCATGAGACCGGCGCTACCAATGTGGTCGATCCGCTGGGCGGTTCCTACTATGTCGAGGCGCTGACGAAGGAGCTCGCCGATGAGGCCTGGCGCATGATCGAGGAGGTCGAAAGCCTCGGCGGCATGACCAAGGCTGTCGAGCAGGGGCTTCCAAAGCTGAGGATCGAGGAGGCAGCCGCGCGGCGACAGGCCCGCGTCGACAAGGGCGAAGAGGTTATTGTCGGCGTCAACCGCTATCGTCTGGAAGATGAACCGAAGGTCGACATACTCGAAATCGACAACGCAAAGGTCCGCGATGCGCAGGTATCGCGGCTACAGAAGATCCGCCAGATCCGCGATCAAGGCGTCTGCGATGCGGCCTTGAAAACCCTTGAGGATGCAGCAGCATCGGGTACCGGCAATCTGCTCGAGGCGGCGGTCGAGGCTGCGCGGGCGCGCGCCAGTCTCGGTGAAATCTCCGATGCCATGGAACGTGCGTTTCACCGCCACAAGGCGACGACTCGGGTCATTTCAGGCGTTTATGGCGATGCCTACAAGGATGATGCACAGTACCAGCTCATTCAGAAGAAGATCGCCGACTATAAGAAGGACCGGCAGCGCGAGCCGCGTATTCTTGTCGCCAAGATGGGACAGGACGGCCACGACCGCGGCGCAAAAGTGATCGCTACTGCCTTTGCCGATATGGGTTTCGATGTCGAACTGTCGGACATGTTCGAGACGCCGCCGGAGGTGGCTTCGAAGGCGATTGCCGGCGATGTCGACGTCATCGGCGTCTCGTCGCTTGCCGCCGGCCACCGCACGCTGGTGCCGGAGCTTATCGATGAACTCAAGGCGTCGGGCCGCGACGACATCATCGTGATTTGCGGCGGTGTCATTCCGGAGCAGGATTACGACTTCCTGCACGAATCCGGCGTGACAGCAATATTCGGACCGGGATCGAACGTCCTTGACGCCGCCAATGTGGTCCTCGCCGAGGTCGCCGGCATGCGCCGCAACCGTTAGCGGTATTTTTTACAGACAGAAACGATTGATCTCATTCGGAGTGTCCGGATGAGGGGCCGTTGTTGCGGCAAATGGGAGGGATTTTGTGGATATCGGATTTATCGGCCTCGGCAATATGGGTGCGCCGATGGTGCAGAACCTAGCGAAGGCCGGGCACCGTGTCGCCGGCTTTGATGTTGCCGGTGTGGCTGTTGAAGGTGTGGAAAGCGCCGGTTCGGCTAAAGAGGCGGCGAACGGGCGAGATGCCGTCATCACCATGCTGCCGAACGGTGCCATCCTTCAGTCGGTCTATGACGATATCGTTCCTGGCGGACGCGCGGGCAGCGTTTTCATCGACTGTTCGACCGTTGATGTCGAAAGCGCACGCGCAGCCCACGAACTTGCCGGAAAATCCGGCCTTCTTTCGGTCGATGCGCCCGTATCGGGCGGTATTGGCGGCGCTGCGGCAGGGACTTTAACGTTCATGGCGGGCGGCTCTCGGCAAAGCTTCGATGCTGCCAGGCCGCTTTTCGATATCATGGGGCAGAAGGCCGCTCACTGCGGCGGTCCCGGTGCCGGGCAGGCGGCAAAAATCTGCAACAACATGATCCTCGGCATTTCCATGATCGGCGTGTGCGAAGCCTTTGCGCTCGGCGACAAGCTGGAACTCGACCGCCAAAAACTGTTCGACGTCGTTTCCACATCATCAGGGTCTTGCTGGTCGGTCAATACCTATTGTCCGGCACCGGGCGTCGGACCGGACAGCCCGGCCGACAATGGCTACAGGCCGGGATTTGCGGCGGAACTGATGCTGAAGGATCTGCTCTTGAGCCAGCAGGCAGCCGGTGCGGCGGATGCCGCGACCCCGATGGGTGCGCTTGCCAGCACCCTCTACAAGGCCTTTGTTGAAGACGGCGGGAAAGGTCAGGATTTTTCGGCCATGCTGCCGCATCTCACGCAACGGGGTTTTGGCTCGGGCAATGAATGAATTATACAAATAAAATCAGCTTCTTATTTCGGTTTTCAGGCAAATCGAATTCGCTTGGATTCTGGACGGATTCAATGGCGGTGAAGAATGGGCGAGACTGCCGCGATTTGCAGCTATTGGAATTTTGGCCAAACACGACCATCTTTAGGGAATGAATATTCGTCCTGACAAACAAGCGCTGGGTTACCGTCTCGATGTGGCACCGCTATCCGGCGAGACAATCGCCAAACATGGCGATGCCGTCATTGCGTCGAGTTCGGCCGCAAAAATCATGCACGAAACCCGATTGCCTTCGGTGGTTTATTTTCCGCCGCAGGACGTGAAAGCGACCCTGCTGCGTACCACCGGGCATCGCACATTTTGTCCATTCAAGGGTACGGCGACTTATTGGGATGTGGAGATCGACGGCGAGGTTTTTGAGAACGCCGCGTGGACATACAAGAACGCGTTGCCCGAATCTGCGGAGGTAGAGGGCCTGATTGCCTTCATGCCAAGTGTTCTTACCGCCGTAGATGTTGCCGATGACGCATCCGAGACGAAAGAGCACGGCAATATATCCGGTCCGACGATCGACTGGATTATGCGTGAGGCATGGCTGTGCAACACGCCTGAGGAACTGACTGAGGCGATCGCGCTCAAATTCAACGAAGACGGCATCGCGGTGTCGCGTATGAGCGTCCTGATCTGGTCGCTGCATCCGATGATTGCCGGGCGCAACCATGTCTGGAACAAGAAGGACGGGGTTCAGACCTTCACGCCGTCCTACGACATTCTCGACAATCCGGCCTTTGTGAACAGCCCGCTGCGGCATGTCACCAACGGCCTCGGCGGCGTGAGGCAGAACCTGCTTGCAGAAGAAGCGGAATTCACATTCGCTATCATGGACGATTTGAAGGCCGAAGGTGCCACGGACTATGTGGCCATGCCGCTCCGATTTTCCAACGGACAGATCAACGTTATGACGCTGACCTGCGACCACCCGGACGGCTTTACGACGGCCAATCTTGGTCTTGTCTTCGAATGTTCTGCGGTAATCAGCCGGCTCTATGAAGTCTTTACGCTTCGAGACAATGCGTCATCGCTGCTTGAGACCTATCTGGGAAAGCGCACGGGCGCACGCGTCCTGGGGGGTGAAATCCGCCGTGGCGATGGCGATCAGATCGACGCCGCCATTTTGTTTTGCGACCTGCGCGGCTCCTCGAGGCTGGCAGATGAAATGGACCGGGACGACTACCTTGTCCTGTTGAACCGGTTTTTCGACACGACAACCCGGATCGTCAACGAGCATGGCGGCGAGGTGCTTAAATTCATCGGCGATGCCGTGCTGGCGATCTTTCCGACAGGGGACGACCCTTCGCAGGCCTGCCGGCAGGCGCTCGCTTCCGCCCTTGAAATTGATCGTGAGGTCAATGTTGAAAGCGATAATCATGCGGATATCGGCTGCGCTTCGGGCCTTGCCTTCGGCAATGTGACCTATGGCAATGTCGGCTCCGAGGAACGGCTTGATTTCACCGTCATCGGATCGGCTGCCAATGTCGCGGCCAGACTGGGTGATCTCGGCAAGAAACTCGGCCATTCCATCATGACGACAAAGTCGATCGCCGAGGGTGATGACGGGTTAATGCGTTCGCTCGGTGCTTTCGACCTGCACAATGTTTCGGCGCCGGTTGAAGCATATGCGCCGGTTGAAAATGTCCACGAGAAAACCGCCTGATCCGCATGCCACGGTTTTCCGCCAACATCTCGATGTTGTTTACCGAGCACGATTTTCTCGACCGTTTTCGGGCTGCACGGGAAGCCGGCTTCGAGGCGGTCGAATTTCTCTTTCCCTATGACCATCCGGTGGAGGCAATGGGCGATGCCGTTCGCAGCAACGGTCTGGATGTAAGCGTCTTCAATTTGTCGCCCGGAAACTGGGAAAGCGGGGACAGGGGGCTTGGCTGCCTTGCCGAGCGGCAGGACGAGTTTCGCCAGTCGGTGGAAACGGCGCTTGCCTATGCTGCGGCCACCGGGGCCAAGCGGTGTCATGTGATGGCCGGTAATCAGAACGAAGTATCCAGGCAACGGGCGCGATCTGTCTTTCTGGATAATTTGCGCTACGCGTCCGAAAAATTTGCAGCGGCGGGCCTGGAGATTCTGATCGAACCGCTCAATGGTTACGACATGCCCGGTTACTTCCTGTCGTCGACCGATATGGCGGTCGACATTCTGGCCGAAATCGATCGACCCAATGTCGGCCTGCAGTTCGATATCTATCACCATCAGATCATGCATGGCGATGTCGTGCGCAGCCTCGAACGGCATATGCCATTCATCCGGCACATACAGATCGCCAGCGTACCTCATCGCAGGGAGCCGGACGAGGGCGAGCTGAATTACAGCCATGTCTTTGAACAGCTCGATGTCCTTGGTTACGACGGATGGGTCGGATGCGAATACCGGCCGAGGGCAGGGACCCTCCAGGGGCTCGAGTGGATGCGTGCCTAGTGTGTGAGCTTGATGCCGCCAGCCTGGTTCGCACGGTATTGCGATGGCGACTCGCCAAAGTGAGCTCGGAACAGCTTTGAGAAGTGCTGGAAGTTGTTGAAACCCCATTTCATGGCAATCTCGCTGATCGACGAGGCCGGCTCGAAAGGCGTCAAGCTCATCGCCTTTCCGGAAACCTGGGTGCCAGGTTATCCGTGGTGGATATGGCTCGGCGCGCCGGCATGGGGCATGCAGTTTGTCGGCCGCTGTTTCGACAACGCCATTGAAGCAGACAGTCCGCAGGACCTGGCGCTGCGCGAGGCGGCCCGACGGAACAACATGCATGTTGTCCTGGGCGTTTCGGAACGTGCCGTCGGCAGTCTCTATATGGGGCAGTGGATGTATGGTCCCGACGGCTAGGTCATTGCACGCCGCCGCAAGCTGAAACCGACCCATGTCGAACGCACGGTGTTTGGCGAAGGCGACGGCAGCGATATTGCGGTCTATCCGACCGATATCGGACGCGTCGGGTCGTTGTGCTGCTGGGAACATCTTCAACCGCTGACCAAATACGCGATGTATTCTCAAAACGAGCAGATCCATGTCGCATCATGGCCGAGATTCGGCCTCTACAAGGGTGCGGCCTATGCGCTTGGATAGGAACTCAATACATCGGCGAGCCAGATGTATGCCGCCGAGGGTCAGTGCTTCGTCATCGCATCCTGCGCGACGGTCTCCGAAGAAATGTGCGAACTGTTGTGCGACACACCGGACAAGCAGCAGTTCCTGCAGCCCGGCGGCGGCTTCGCCCGCATATTCGGGCCGGACGGCGCGCCGATCGGAGAACCGCTGGGCGAGCACGAAGAAGGTCTGTTGATCGCGGAAATCGATCTGGGCGCCATTGCTTTCGCCAAAGCCGCAGCCGATCCGGTCGGTCATTATTCGCGGCCCGATGTGCTTCGTTTGATGTTCAACAAGCGCGCCAATCCCACCGTCATGCCCTTTGAAGAAGGCATCAAACTTTCAGGCGAGGCCGATGCGATTGTAGAGGTGCCTGAAGCCGAGGAGGTTTCCGATGCAGCAGAATAACTCCCAGGAGGCCCGGCGGTATCCGTTGCGGATGCCGCCGGGTTGGAACCCGCCGGTGCCGGCGTGGAAATCGGTGTTCGACGGGAAGACCGACGCCGTGTCGATGTTCGTCATCGGCTGCCAGCACAGCGCCGAAACCGACGTGTCCGGTTTTCTGCAGGATTTGAAAACAATTGGAGGCGATGCCGACATCATCGATTTCGCCACCTGCACGGACAGAAACGGTCTGCAGCAATCTGTCGGGATCCTCTATTGGTGCAATCCGGAGGATGCTGCAAACTGGCTCGATACGGATGGCTTCGTGTCATTCTGGGCAAAACACACCGATCCGTCGGCCGGCTATGGCGTGTTCCGGGAAATGATGAATATCCCGCTTGAGCGGTCCGAAACGCTGTTCTCAGGCCCCGAGCACGATCATGGCATGAGCCAGTGCCGCACATCGATAGAAGGCCCGATTGACCGGCACATGTATTGGGGCGGTATGCGCGACCGTATTCCGCTTTCCGCCAGTGACGCACTGGAAGCCGGAGGGCCGTTGCGCATTGTCGAACGAAGCGAAAACCGCTTGGTTGTCGAAGCGCATGAGAACCTGTGCATCATCCGCTCCGGTCAGGACTGGACGTTTACGCAAGGCGCGCAGCGGGAGGAATATCTCGAACAGATCGAGCCGGTGCTGAAAGCGGGAATGGAATTTCTTCGCGATCAGGGCGACGAAGTCAGCTGTTATACGTACCGCTACATGCGCGATCTGGATGCGGAATTCGAACCTGCCCAGCGTAGCTTCGGGCTGGCGTATTTTCGCACAATGAAGGACCTGGAGGACTGGGCGAAACATCATCCGACCCACCTTGCGATCTTCAACAAGTTCCTGGAAATCGCGCCCAAATACAGACCTGATCTGCAGCTTCAGTTCTGGCATGAAGTGTCCGTTCTGCCTTCGGGAAACCAAATCGCCGAATATGTCAACTGCAGTCCGGGGACCGGTCTGCTTGGCGGCCTGACCGTGGAGGCGGCGGGCGGCGGATAATAAAGGCGCGCGAGCTGCCGCGTTATGACGATCGTCTTCAAACGCATCCGCTGCGTGAGCGCGCCGCCTATTCGGTGTCGGTCACGAGATTTATGCCGGCTTCCGCGAGCAGCACTTCGGAGACGTCGAAACTGTGGTCGAGCGCGCCGTCAAAAGCGGGTTTTTGCGGACAGATCACAGTTGTTATGCCGCTTTGAACGATGGCCCTTGCACAATCGGAGCACGGAAAACGATTGATATAGATCGTGCAGCCTTCGAGCGCCGTTCCGACGCGGGCGGCATTGTATATGGCGTTGCGTTCGGCATGTTCGAACCAGAAGAATTTTTCGCCGGATTCGCGGTCGAAACGACTGTCGTCGCGAGCTTTTACACCGCGCGGCAGGCCGTTAAATCCGGTCGCCCGAACTTCGAGATCCGGACCGACGATCACCGCTCCAACGGCGATATTGCGGTCTTCGGTCCAGGTTGCGATGTGATCGGCGAGTTCCAGAAACCGCCGATCCCATTTTTGTTTCTTGTCGTCTGCCATCTCAGCCCGCAAAGACGTAAGACGTCTTGACCGTGGTGTAGAATTCAACCGCGTAGCGGCCCTGTTCGCGTGCACCGAAGGAAGAGCCCTTGCGGCCGCCAAAAGGCACGTGGTAATCGACGCCCGCCGTCGGCAGATTGACCATGACCATGCCCGCGGCCGCCTGACGTTTGAAGGCCCGCGCATGTTTGAGGCTCTGGGTGCAGATACCGGCCGAGAGGCCGAATTCGGTGTCATTGGCAACAGCGACGGCCTCATCGAAATCCGCGACCTTTATCACCGAACCGCAGGGACCGAAGATCTCTTCGCGGTTGATGCGCATATCGTTGCTTGTTCCGACAAAAAGGGCAGGGGCCTGATAAAAGCCCTTGGCGGCCAGCTCGAGCCGCTCCCCGCCGATGACCTCGGCCGCCTCGGTCTTGGCGAGATCGACATAGTCAAGGTTGGAATTCAGCTGCGTGGCATCGACCACCGGACCAATCTGGGTCGCCTGATCCAGCGCGTCGCCGATCTTCAATGACTGCATGGCTTTCGACACCGCTTCCACGAATTCATCGTGAATGCCGGCTTCGACAACAAGCCGCGAGGATGCAGTGCAGCGCTGTCCGGTGGAAAAGAATGTGCCGTTGACACAGGCGGGAACGGCGACCGAGAGATCGGCATCGTTGAGCACGACCATCGGGTTCTTGCCGCCCATTTCGAGCTGTACCTTCTTGCGCAGCCGGCCGCAGGTTTCGGCAATGCGGTGGCCCGTTGCCACGGAACCGGTGAAGGAGATGGCACTGATGTCGGGATGGGTGACGATGGCTTCGCCAACGACCGAGCCGCGCCCCATAACGAGATTGAAGACACCGGGCGGACAGCCGCATTCATGCAGGATTTCGGCGATCACATGGGCACAGCCGGGCGTCAGATCGGCGGGCTTGATGATGACGCAGTTTCCGTAGGCGAGCGCCGGGGCAATCTTCCAGGCCGGAATGGCGATCGGAAAGTTCCACGGCGTGATAAGCCCGACGATACCGACAGGTTCACGGGTCACCTCGACTTCGATATCGGGACGGACGGAGGCCTGCAGATCGCCGACCTGTCTCAGTGCTTCTCCAGCGAAAAACTTGAAAACCTGGGAGGCGCGCATGGTCTCGCCGATGCCTTCGGCGAGGGTCTTGCCTTCCTCGCGTGACAGCAGGCGGCCGATCTCGTCCTTGCGCGACGCGATTGTGTTGCCAACCGCATCAAGCACATCGTGACGGAGCTGGGGTGATGCATCCCGCCAGGCCGGAAAGGCAGACTTGGCAGCCTCCACTGCTGCTTCGACGCTTGATGCATCGCCGTAAGAATAAGTGCCGATCACGTCGGAGATGTCGGACGGGTTGATGTTGTCCTGGTAATTGCCGAAGCTGACCCACTCGGCGCCGATCAGGTTGTCGTGCTTAGTCATTTTGACCCTCTATTTTGAAATCCGGAGAAGATTGTCACACCGTGACAAGGTTCTCAATTGCCTGCGACAGAACAGTGTGTTGCGCCGCCGATAGTTCACAAAATGGTGGTAATACGCGCTGCCAATCCGGGTTTCCCGTGCGATGCGATACGAGGAATTTGACAGACGGTATAAGCGGTTGTGCCGATATGGCCGACCGGATTGCCGAAATCGATGCGACGAGAGCAGGATCGGGCTCATTGCGCCCCGACCACAGTAGTGCACATTGCGGCGCCGTTTCGTTGACCGTCGCCGAGATGCAGCCGGCAAAGCCGCTTTGCGCGGCTTCGCCCAGCGCAACTTCGGAGCTTGGAAAGGCTTTCAGATCGGGCAGCAGCGCGGTCAGTTCGCGGCAATAGGGCAGTTGGCCGGAAGAATCCTTGATGCCGCAGAAGCGTTCAGGCCATTTGCGATGCAATTCCTCTATGACCGCGACCGGTATCGGCAACCCTGTCATCTGGGGAAAGTTGTAAAAGTAGATGGCTATGTTGCGGGTGCCCAGCGCTTCATGCAGGCGGGTATACCACGCGATCAGCCCTTCATCTGAGACGGGCTTGTAGTAGTAGGGCGGCAAAACCAGGGCAACTTTGTAGCCAAGATTATCCGCGGCGGTTGTCAGGTCGATTGTTTCCGCAAGCGATGGTGTACCGGTTCCGACCATGAGACGCGCGCGGTCAATATTGTCAGCGGCCCAGGCCATGACGGATTTTCTGGCCGCCGCAGCGAATGAATTTGCTTCACCCGTCGAACCCAGGATATTGAGGCCGTCGCAGCCATTTTCCAGAGCCCAGTTGCAGTGCGACAGATACAAATCACGGATGGGTTCGCCCGCCGATGTGATGGGCGTGGGAACTGCAGCGATTACGCCGTACATTTCAGCTTGCGTCCTTTTTCTGGTGGTAAGCCGGCGCCAGTTCGTTCGGAGGCGCGGCGGCAACAATTGGATGATCCTTGTCGGCCGGATCCGATGCGTTCCAGCCTCCGGGATTTCCGAGCCCGGTCACTGAATCTTCAAAATACTCGCGGTTGATGCGCACGTAGATTTCTTCCTCGGCCAAAACCTCGTCATCGTAGCGGATGGCGTCGACGGGGCAAATTGTTTCGCACAATGCGCATTCTATGCACTCGATCGGATGAATGTAGAACATGCGCGCACCTTCATAGATGCAGTCGACGGGGCACACGGTCGTGCAATCGCCGTCCTTGATGTCGATACATTCACTTTTGATGATCAAGGCCATGGTTTCAGTCTAGCGGCCTTTCCACCGCGGCGCCCGCTTTTCGCGGAACGCAGCAACACCCTCCTCGCTGTCTTCACTGCCGAGTGCGTCGACAAGCTCCGGTAGGCGAAGCGCGTAGGCTTCATGCGGGGTCAGATGGGAGGTATTTTTAATGGTTGCCTTGATGGCAGCAATGGAGAGCGGCGCACAGGCGACGATATCGGCAACCCAGCGATCGACTTCCTCGTCAAGCTGGTCCGCCGGTACAACAGAGTTTACCAGGCCGTAGGCGGCGGCTTCTGCGGCCGGCATCATCCGGCCCGTCATCATCAGTCCGGCTGCGATTTTCTGTGGAATCATTCGTTGCAGCATCACCATGCCACCGTCCAGCGGCACGCGACCGACCTTTGCCTCCGGGAGACCGAAGCGGGCGGTATCGGCGGCAATCACGATGTCGCAGCCCAACACCATCTCCAGGCCGCCGCCAAGCGCAAGACCGTTGACACGTGCTATTATCGGAATCTTCAAACTCTGGCGCATGGCGATGCCACCGAAGCAGTCGGGATTGCGATAGGCCCAATAGTCAAGGCCGGATTTTCCGCTGTCGGATTTCAGATCGGCGCCGGCGCAAAAGGCGCGATCGCCGCTTCCGGTCAGAACCGCGCAGCGTACGGCATCATTGGCTTCGATCTCATTCCAAATGCGTTCGAGCTCAGCTTCCGTTTTCGCGTCGACCGCATTCATGCGATCGGGTCGGTCGATGGTGACCCGGGCGCAACCGTCCGTGAGTTGGAAATCGACGCTCATATTGCCACCTTGTCCTCATTCGCGGCTGCAAGCCCCAGTTCCCGCAGAACTTCGTCAGTATGCTCACCCAGTTTCGGCGGTGCGTAGCGCACTTCAAGCGGGGCTCCACCGAGATGAACCGGGGAGCCCACGAACGTCACCGTTCCCAGCACCGGGTGATCAATATCGACAAGCATCTCATTCATGGCTGTCTGCGGATCGTCCAGGGCTTCGCCCAACGGGCGGACCGGGGCGCAAAGGAGATCCTGTTCTTCAAGACGCTCGAGCCAGTGTGCGGTGGTGTTGGTGGCAAAGTTCTTGCGGAACAGATCCTGCAGGAACGGCTTGTTCTGGCGTTGCGAGGAAAGGTCCGGATATTGAGGCGAGACATCGTCGATGCCGAGCGCATTGCAGATATCGCGCAGCGGATTGGCCTTGAACGCGCCGACGATAACAAGCGCCCCGTCGGTGGTGTTGAACACGCCGGTGAGCGGCATGGCCGCCCAGTTCAGCACTTCGCGGTGCTTGCTCCATTGGGCGGCTTCCTGCATCTGCATGGCAATCATGGAATCGTAGAGCGATACGCCGACTTTCTGGCCGACGCCGGTTTTCTCGCGCATCAACAGCGCTGCCAGAACGCCCTGTACGAGATGCATGCCGGCGGTGTAGTCGCAAAGCGTCGTCGGGTAGATCGAGCGCGGGATGGACGGGTCGGATGTCTTTTCCATGACACCGCTCATGGCCTGCGCCAACACGTCCTGGCCGCCCTTGTGGGCATAGGGGCCTTTTTCGCCAAAGCCGGTGCCGGAGGCGCAGATAATGCGCGGATTGATCTTTTTGAGGTCCTCATAACCGAAACCCAGCCGGTCCATCACCCCGGCACGGAAATTGTCGACGACAACGTCGCTGACCTTGACCATGTCGTAAATGATCTGCTTTCCGGCATCGGATTTGGTATCGACTTCGATTGAACGCTTGTTGCGGTTGAGCGAGGAAAACACCGCATTGTTCATGGCGACTTCCGAGGTTTCACCAAAGAAGTTGCGCGACAGATCTCCGGCGCCGGGGCGTTCGACCTTGATGACGTCTGCCCCGAAATCCGCCAACATCTGGGTTGCACACGGTCCGAGCATGACCTGGGTGAAATCCAGGATCCGCACACCGTCGAGAGGCATCTTGTTGGTATCAGTCATTCTTATATTCCTCACACCGCAATCGGGTCTTCAACCAAAGCGTTGGCGGAGGGAATGTCGCCGGGATCGGCCCCCTGCGCCCGCATCTGCTTCTGGATCAGCCTGGCGTCGACGTCGCGGAGTGCGCCGTTGCTGTTGAGCGCCAGCGAGACCGCGACGCCGGCGGCTTCGCCTTGGGACATGCATGGTGGAATTTCGCGGGAAAGCTTCTGTGCATCGCTATCGACCGAATAATGCCGACCGGCGACAATCAGATTGTCGATGCCTTTGGGCAGAAGGGCCCGGTAGGGCGTATAGTAGTCGCGACCGCGGCATACGCTGTCGGCAAAATGCCTGCGGCTCGCGACGTCCTTCTTGGTGACAACATATTCACCTTTGAGGAGACGCGTCTGGCGTATGCCAAGCTGTTCGGCGGCGCCGAGCATCTTGGCGTTTTCGAAGCCGGGAATGTTCTCGCGGGCGAAATGCAGCAGTTTCATCATCCGCTCGCGGCCTTCAACCTCGGCACCCAGCATGTCCTCAGGTGACAATCCGTCATAGCCCGGCATATGCGGACAGTTGCACCAAACGACGCCCGGCAGCGGAGTCTTCAGCCACCACATGCCCCAGGCACCGCCGATACGTCTGCGTGCTTCGCGGTCGAGCTTTTTATAGGCCTCCGGTTCGCTGTATTCGAAGGCTTCGGCCCGTTCGGTATCGACATCCATCAGCCGGAACACGGTGGTCACGATATACTGACCGTTGATAAAGGATGCGCCGGCGGAGGCAGCAACATCGAGGTCGCCGGACGCATCGATAACCATGTCGGCCTTGATTGCCTGTCGGCCAAGCTTGGTCTGGCAGATAATGCCGGTGACGCGGCCGTCCTCGACAAGCGCTTCGGAGAACCAGGAGTGCAGGCGAAGATTGACACCGGCTTCCTGCACCAGATCTAGGCTGACACGTTTCCAAGCGTCGGGATCAAACGCGACCGCATGGATGATCGGCTGGGGCATGCCGGTCTTGTGGAAGTCGATGCAGCCCCAGCGCGACCATTTCTGCCACATCTCCCAGTTTGTCAGGCAATCCTCGCGCGGCGGAAAGACGGCACCGTTCTGTTTTTCCATGCGGTCGACAAATTCGTTGACGATACCGGTGGTGACGATCTCGTTGCCCTCGTTGACCATGTCATCGAGAACAAGAACCATGCCGCCGGAGGCCATGCCGCCGAGGTGGTGATAACGCTCGACAAGGGTCACGGAGCAGCCATTGCGGGCCGCTGATATCGCTGCGGTCAGGCCGGCCGGTCCGGCGCCAATCACAACAACATCCGTTGCGGCGACAACCGGTATCTGTTGACTTGACGACATGACGAAATCTTTTGTCTGTTCAGCCATTTTATCTTGCTCCTTGAGGCGCAACTGTCCTGCCGTACGGCAATCCGGCTGCGGTTAAATTCAAAATTCTCAGCGGCTTAAGAGAAAACGCGATGAATTCGATTCATGCATTCCCTATGTGTGCCAACGGATAATTCTTCGCTCTGCAATGGTTACGGCGGCGAACAACAGGACCGATAGACCCGAGGACATGAACACGGTCGCGTAAAGCAGCGGCGAGCGGTAGTTGAAGGTCGCGTCAAGTATGAGGGCGCCAAGTCCGACATCAGCACCGATCCATTCCCCGACAATGGCGCCGATCACGCAGGTCGTTGCCGCGATCTTGAGCGCCGAGAACAGGAATGGAAGCGACGAAGGCAGGCGGATTTTCCAGAATACCTCGGATTTCGACGCTGAAAGGATCCTTGCCAGTTCCAGCGCCTGCGGACTCACCGATTGCAGGCCGCGCACCATGTTGACGAGCGTCGGGAAGAAACAGATCAGTGCGGCGATCATGACCTTTGCCGTCAGTCCCGAACCGAAGATCAACGCCAGGATCGGGGCAATCGCCAGGATCGGAATGGTGTTGATGAAGACGGCAATAGGGAAGAAGGCCTTTTCGGCGTTCTTTGAATGTACAAAAGCAATAGCAATCAAGACCGCAGCAAGGTTTCCGGTGATGAACCCAAGCACGGCTTCAAACAATGTCGGCCAGAAATTCTTCAACAGCAGGGGAAACTGTGAGAAGAGCGTTTCGCCGACATCGCTTGGTGCCGGAGCGATATAGGTCGGCACGCCGAACAGGCGCACGCCTATCTGCCAGATAATCAACAGGCAGATCACGGTGCCAATGGGAATAACGAAAGCTTCGATCTTGCGGCGCTTTTCGAATTTGCGCTCTTCGATCAGCGCCAGTTCCGTTGGTTCGTCATTCTCAACTTCGCCCGGATCGGCTTTGTCCACCATGGTCATCAGCACGTCTCCAGAAGTTCACGCAGATAGGCTGCGTGGCGGGTGAATTCGGGCGTGTCGCGCAGTTTAATCTCGCGCGGATAGGGCAGGTCGATGTCGACCACTTCGCGCAACCTTCCCGGATGGGATGCAAGCATCAGGACTTTCTGGCCGAGGAACACCGCCTCAGGAATGGAGTGGGTGACAAACAGGATTGTCACGCCCGTTTCCTTCCAGATCTTAAGCAGTTGCAGATTGAGGTGGTCGCGTGTCATTTCATCGAGCGCGCCGAAAGGCTCATCCATCAGAAGAAGCTTGGGTTTGCACACAAGCGCCCGGGCAATGGCCACGCGCTGCCGCATGCCGCCCGACAGTTCGTGGGGCAGGGCGTCTTCGCGTCCCGATAGGCCTACCAGATCAAGCAGCTCCGACGGGCTCTTGTCGCTGATCGGGATTTTCACTCCGCGCTTGCGGCCGATTTCGAGCGGCAGCTGGACATTTTGCAATGCCGTGCGCCATGGCAGCAGTGTTGCGTCTTGGAAGACGAAGGCAAATTCACGCGCAAGCCGCGCTTCTTCAGTCGATTTGCCGAAAATGTTGACTTCACCCGAGGCAGCCGGGATCAGATCGGACACAAGCCGGAGCAAGGTCGATTTTCCGCAGCCGGATGGGCCCAGGATCGTATAGAACGCGCCATCTTCGACATCGAGGCTCAAATTCTCGATTGCCGTGAATGCGCCGAAGCGGACATAGGCGTTCGTCAGGGATGCGGCAACCGGGGGTAACCCGGTTGCAGCTTCCTGGTTTGTTGCACCAGAAGGCATTGTGATTATCCGTATTTGGGCCGATCAGCGGCAGTGGCTTCCAGAACCGAAAGAGTCATCATGTCGTCGACCTTCGGCGGCTCGCCTTCGAACTGCCCGAGAGCAGCATAGGCGTCAATCTGAGCCTGCCAGTTTTCGCGGGTCATCGAACCCCAGCCGTTCTTGGCCGTAATGGCGTTGAACGAATATCCATCAACGAGCGGAACAGCTTTCAGTTCGCTGGCGAGATCGAGGTTTGGATAACGCTCGACGAGGAACTCGCAAGCCTGTTCCTGGTTCTCGTGGACCCAGCCCCAGCCCTTGGCGCTGACACGGATCATCGCGTCAACCTTGTCCCTGTGTTCTGCGAGCGTTTCGTCGGTCACATAATAGGGGTTGGCGTATAGCTGGATGCCGGCATCCCAAAGGCTGAGATCAACCCGCTGGTCGCCGAGCACCGAGAGCGCGTTGACATTTGTGGTCCAACCGGTGACGACGTCTGCCTGACCGGTCATCAGGACGGACATGTCGCTGCCGCTGACGATCACTTCCAGATCGTCTTCATTGATGTCGTTCGCGGCCAGCAGCGCACGCAGCAAAATGCGTGCTGTGCCATTGGTGGCGACCTTCTTGCCGACAAGATCCTGCGGTGTGTTGACCGGGTTCGACTTCAGCGAAAAGTAAGTGAAGGGGTGCTGCTGGTAACCGGCTGCAATGCACTTGATCGGTATTCCTGCGGCACGCGCAAGCATCAGCGACGGGCTGGAGGAAATTGAGCCAAGATTTGCGCGTCCGGAGGCGACGGAGGCGACACCATCGATATTCGGTCCGCCGGGGACAATCTCGAGGCTGAGGCCTTCATCCTTGTAGTAGCCGAGTTTGTCGGCGGCAACTTCTCCGAGAATGCCGTTTGAAGCGAGCCAGCCGAGCTGCATGGTGACTTTGAATTCATCGGCTGCGGCTGCTTTGTTGATGTGCAGCATCGTTCCGGTAAATGCCGCGCCTGCGGCTGCGCCCATTCCCTTAAGGAGTGTGCGCCGTTGAATTTGATGATTGGCCTTGATTGACATTTAATCCTCCCATTGTGGGTTCCTTTGCGACGAGCGCCGCACATACGGCCGCAAATGATCGCATTCCACCCGACTTGACTTATATCCGGATTCAGGTGAGGCAAGAAGAAGCGAAATTAGCCAACGGTGGTGCATAAACTGCATCACCCATCGGAGAACCGCCATGCACACAGTATTTCTGCGCTATCTGGATGAGGTCGCGCGCCAGGGTTCGATCCGCAAAGCGGCGAACCTGCTGAATGTTTCGTCGACCTCCGTAAACCGCAAAATCATCAATATTGAAGAGACGCTCGGGATCCGTCTTTTCGATCGCTCGCCGGAGGGGGTCGAAATCACAACGGCAGGGAAGATCGTCCTCGAACATTGCCGCAAGACGCTCTATGACTTCGACCGCATCAAGACGATCATCGACGACATTCGCGATTTGAGAACCGGACATCTGAAGATCAAGACGCTCGATTCGGCGACGTTTGGTGTCCTGCCGCATGTGCTGGAAGAATATGGGGACAAATATCCGGGGATTTCGTTGTCCGTCACCACCGATCAGCCGGACGAGATCGTCAATTCGGTGATATCGGGCGATATCGATATCGGCATCAGTTTTGTCAACGATATCCATCCGGATGTGCGGATCTTTTCCGAAAAGGCGACGCCTTTCGGTCTCATCATGCGCCCTGACCATCCGCTGGCGGAGCGGGGGAGCGTCACCGTTGACGACATAGAGGGCTACCCGCTGGTGCGAACTATCGATGCACGGGCAGGGCACTCTCTGCTCGACCAGGAGATGGCGTCGCTCTCCGTGCATCTGTCGACCCACATCTTCACCAACGCACTGGTCATCGCCAAACAGGCAATCCTGACCAACCAGGTGGTCGGCATATACACCAAGATGGGTTTCATGCGCGAGATCGAGCGCGGTGAGCTGAAATACGTCAAATTGGCCCACAAGGCGTTGAGCGAATACAAGGTCGGGCTGATCGTATCGGCGGCAACGGCCATCGATCCGGTCAAGCACCTGTTTTTGGGGGTCGTGGAGCGGCAGTTCAGAAAACTGAACTTTGATACTTGATCATAACTATATGAATTAAGGAACAAAATTTCGATCTTTATTGCGGGGCGCCAGAGCTCTGGACCGTCTTCCGATCTCCGGATTTCCACATGAATGTCTCGGTGTTGCCGGGTGGCGGCTTGACTTCCGCATCGCTGTTCGATAATTAGTTCGGTAAGGGAACGAACTAAAAAGGAATGCGCTTTGAGCGACGCCTCGCGCATATCACGGCAACTCTCGCTTTGTGCGGTCATGGAAACGATCGTGCATTCCGGCCCGATCTCCCGCGCTAGCGTGGCAAAGCAGACCGGACTGTCAAAGCAGACAATATCCGAAATTGCCCGCCTCCTTGAAAATGGCGGCTGGATCCGCGAGACCGGGCGCACCAGCGGCCATGTCGGGCGCAGCGCAGTCACCTTTGAAATCGTGCCGGATGCGGCGTGCATTGCGGCGGTTGATCTCGGCGGCACCAAGGCACGGGCGGCGATTGCGGATCTGTCGTGCAATGTTCTGGCGGAACTGGTCGAACCCACCGACGCCAGAGGCGGCGTCCATGTTGTTCGCCAGATCGCCCGGATGTGCCGGGACGTGGCGCATCACAATGGCATCGATTTCGAAAAGGTGCGCCTTGCCGTTGTCGGCGTGCCCGGCGTGCCCGATCCGAAAACCGGGCGGGTGCTGATGGCGCCGAATATTGCGGATATCGATACCTTTGACGTCGTGGCGATGCTGAAGCAGGAACTCGACCGCGATGTCTTTGTCGAAAACGACGTCAACCTTGCGGTCCTCGGAGAACACTGGATCGGAAACGGCGCCGGCATTGATGATCTGGCCTATATCGCACTCGGTACCGGTATCGGTGCGGGGATCATGGTCGGTGGAGAGCTGGTTCGCGGCAGCGCGCATGCCGCCGGCGAACTCGGTTTCCTGCCATTCGGCGCTGACCCGTTCGAGCCCGAGTCACTGCACATTGGTGCGCTGGAGCGGGTGACCGCCACGAACGGTATTCGAGAGCGATACAGGCATTTGTCGGGCAACGACACCGATGTTCCGGGCATATTCGATGCAGCATCGGCAGGTGAAGCAACCGCGCTGACAGTTATTGATGAAACCGCGAGGCTGGTAGCCCGCGCCGTTGCCGCGATCTGTGCTGTAACCGGACCCGGCAGGGTCGTTCTCGGGGGCTCCATCGGAAGTCGCGAAGAACTTGTCCACCGGGTGCAGGAACTCGCCGCACAGTGTTTTCCCCGCAAGATCGAAATCGGCGTATCGGCGCTCGGGACACAGGCGGCCATTGCAGGCGCTGCCGCTGTCGGCCTCAGCCACCTGCATGCGACGCTGTTTTCAGGCGGTGTTCCGGGAGCCGAGATCGCGCTGCCCCCGCCGGATGTGGTCAGATTCAGTGGAGCGGTGGTATGATGATTTCCGCACAACTGCTTGAACGGTTTCGAAAAACCATCGACCGGGACGATGTCGTGGCGCTCCTTCAGGCAGCAGTATCTCGGCAGAGCATCACCGGCAACGAAGCCAACTTCGTCGATTTTCTTGAAGAGCGCATGATCGATTTACGGCTTGATCCTGAACGCGCGGATTTTTTGCCGGGGCGACCCAATATCTGGGGTGGTCGCAAGGGTTCAGGCGGCGGCAAGCGGCTGTTGTTCATCGGCCATACCGACACCGTTCATGTCAGCGGCTGGGAAGAGCGCTGGAAGGGAAGTGAACGCGAGGACCCGTTCGGAGGTGCCGTTGTCGACGGGGAAATTTGGGGCCGTGGTACAGGGGACCTGAAGGCCGGCATTTGTTCTGCGCTCGCTGCTCTGCAACTTGTCGACAAATCGGGTCTCAAACTGCAGGGCGATGTTGCCTTTGCCTTTGTCGGCGACGAGGAAAGCGGCGAACCGGGCACCGGTGTTAGTGCCGGTGTCAAGGATTACACACGCCGTGTTGTTGCCGGCGAGATCGAAAGACCGGATTTCGCGGTCTATGTCGAACCAACCAGGCTTTCCGTTTTTCCGGCACAGATGGGCTTTTTCATTGCCGACGTGAAAATCACCGGAAAATCGGCCTATTTCGGCGTGCCGGAAGTGGGCGTCGATGCGCTGAAGGCAGCGCATGCGGTGCTTGCCGCCATCTGGGACCATTCGCAGGCAATATCAACGCGCGCGGAGCATCCGCTGGTCGGACGTGCCTTTGCACTGGTCACCGAGATCAATGGCGGCGGGTACATTGCCGTTCCGGGCGAGTGCAGCCTCTCGCTGATCCGCAAATTGCTGCCCGAAGAAAATTTGGATGACGCCGTCGCGGAACTAGAAGCCGCTATCCGCGGTGTCAATCTCGAAGACGGCATTGCCATAGAACTCGACTATCCCGCGGGGCGTGACCACCGGCTGGGCGGATCACCGGCGGAGGTTGCCGCAGACCTGCAACAGATCATTTCCCTGGCTGATGCGCTCGACGCCGCAATGCCGGGACGAGGCCGGATCGAAGGGGCACCCTACTGGTCGGAAGTTCCGTTCCTGATCGATCAGATCGGATGCCCGGCGGTCTATTGCGCGCCTGGGGATATCACCAACTGCCACACGCTCGAAGAACGCGTGAATATCGAAGAATACGTGGCCGGCGTCGTTGCGTTCGCCGCGTTCATTGCCAACCACTGCGGCGTTGTCGAAGCGTGACGCGCCCCAAAATCAAGCATGGGAGGAACCTGCTATGAACTTCACCAAACTGATTGCAACAGCCTCGGTCGCAGCAATGCTGCTGGGCGGCGTTGCGCACGCGCAGACCGTCGGACCCCAGGGCGAGACGGCTACACCTTCATCGTCAGTCAAAGTCGGCGATGAAAAGGTCTCGATGCTCAAGGACGGCAAATACCGCGCCGCGCTCCTGTGGCATGACCAGTCCGACTTTGTGAATGCGGTCACCGCGGGTGCGACGGACGAGTTCAACCGCCTCGGTATAGAGGTGGTGGCAACCACCAGCGCCGGCTTCGATGCTGCGAAACAGCGCAGCGACATCGAGACGGCGCTTGCGAAAAAACCCAACATCATCCTGTCACTGCCGCTCGATCCGGTGACGTCGGCCGCGGCGTTCAAGGACGCCAAGGCGGAAGGCGTCAAACTGGTGTTCCTGTCCAACCTGCCGCAGGATTATCAGCATCCATCGGACTACGCGGCCATCGTGACCGACGATCTGTTTCAGATGGGAAAGCAGGCGGCGGATGCGCTGGCTGAAGGCATGGGTGGCAAGGGTACAGTCGGCTGGATTTTCCACGATGCCAACTACTACGTCACCAACCAGCGCGACAATGCCTTCAAGACGACGATCGAAAAGGATTATCCCGACATCGAGATCGTTGCCGAACAGGGCATCAGCGATCCGGCGCGGGCCGAGGATATCGCCAATGCGATGCTTTTGAAGAATCCGGATATCGGCGGCATCTATGTCACATGGGCGGGGCCTGCCGAAGGCGTTCTGGCGGCGCTGCGCGCCAATGGCAACAAGACGACCAAGATTGTCACACTCGACCTTTCCGAGCCGATTGCACTCGACATGGTCAAGGGTGGTAACGTGACGGCAATCGTGGCCGATGAAGCCTATGAGCTGGGTCGCGCCATGGCAGCCGCGGGTGCCCGCGCTCTGGCGGGCGAGGAAACGCCGCCCTTCGTCGTGGCGCCTGCCGTGACGGTTACTCCGTCCAATGTCGAAGCGGGCTGGCAGCAGTCGCTGCACCGCGACGCGCCTGACAGCGTCATGAAAGCAGGCAAGTAATTCACTGCCTCTTCCGGCTGGCACACTGCCGGCCGGTTTCAAAAGCACTCAGTTGCCGGGGAGCCCGTGGCCATGGAATGGCTGAAATCCGCCAGACAGACATTCGATTTGCAGCAATATGTTGTTTATCTCGGATTTCTGGCCATCTTCCTGTTCTTTGCGATAACCCTCAGCGACGACGGTTTTCTGACCACCCGCAACCTGTCGAACATCGTTCTGCAGACGGCACCGGCGACGATCATGGCGATCGGTTTCGTCTTCGTGCTGTCGGCCGGCGAGATTGACCTGTCCTTCGGCTCGATCGTCGCGGTCTCGGCGCTTTCCGGCGCAGTGGTCATGCAGGACTATCCAATGGTTGCGGGCATCGCCGCCGGTCTGGGTGTTGGTCTTGCCATTGGCTGGTTCAACGGCGTCCTGGTCGCCTATCTGCGGCTGCCGTCTTTCCTGGTGACGCTGGCGACGCTGGGTTTGTTCGCGGGGCTTGCCCGCTCGATGACGAATCTGCGTTCCATACCGGTGGTCAATGATGCCTTTACCGGCTTCTTCGGTTCCGGCGCGCTGTTCGGCATTCCATCGCTCATCCTGTGGACCATCGGCGCCGTCATTGTCGGGCATATCGTCTATCGCGAAAGCCGCTTTGGCGCGCATGTCATTGCAACAGGCGACAATGCCGGTGCGGCACAGGTTTCCGGCATCAAGGTGCCGCGCATCCGACTTGCGGTGATGATGATCAGCGGTGGCTGTGCAGGTCTTGCCGGGCTGCTTTATGCCGGGCGACTGCAGGCTGCCCGCTATACGCTCGGCGAGAGCGACCTGATGACGGTCATCGCCGCCGTCATCGTGGGCGGCACGGCACTCAATGGCGGCAAGGGCTCGGTCATCGGCGCGCTGGTCGGATCGCTGTTGATGGGCATGCTCAACAACGGGCTCATTCTCATGGGGCTTTCGGTGTCGGACCAGATGATCGTGCGCGGACTGATCATTTTGATCGCTGTCGCGATTTCGCTGCGCGATACCAGCCGGTAGGAGGTTGAATTGTTTCTTGACGTTTTAAGGCGGCGCAATCCGCAATTCATCGAGGCGGCAATCGCGCTGCACCAGGAAGGGCTCATCCCGGCCAATGCCTATGTGCTTGACCTCGACGCGGCCGAAGAAAATGCCCGCCTGTTCAAGGCAGATGCGGACAGGCACGGCATGAAGGTGTTTGCCATGACCAAGCAGGTCGGGCGCAACAGCGGCTTTTGCCATGCATTGATGCGCGGCGGGGTCGACCGGGCCGTGGCCGTGGATATGGCCTGTGCGGTTGCCTGCAAACGGGCAGGTATGACGGTGGGGCATCTCGGGCATCTTGTTCAGGTGCCGCGTCATGAGGCTGGTCCGGCGGTAAGGAATATCAAGCCCGACTTCTGGACGGTTTTCAGCGACCAAAAGGCCAGAGAAGCTGCCGAGGCGTCGGACCGTGACGGGCGCCGGCAGGATCTCATGGCCCGCATACAGACCGAGGGCGATATCTTCTATCGCGGCCACGAGGGCGGGTTTGCGGCGGACGATATCGTTGCGGTGGCGGAGATGATGGATGGACTTGCCGGAGGGCGCTTCGCGGGCATCACCACCTTTCCGGCGCTGCTCTTCGACAATGAAACCGGCAAGGTGAAGCCGACGCCGAACCTTGCCACGCTTTCAAAGGCAGCGGAAAAACTGGCGAAGGCGGGACGGTCGGATATCGAGATCAATGCGCCGGGTACGACGTCCTCGATTGTATTGGACGCGCTTGCAGATGCCGGGGCGACGCAATGCGAGCCCGGAAACGGTCTGCACGGCACGACGCCCCTGCATGCGCTGGAGGATCTGCCGGAACGACCGGCTGTGCTCTATCTCAGCGAGGTCTCGCACCAGCATGGCGGCCGGGCCTATTGTTTCGGCGGCGGTCTTTATATCGATCCGGTGTTTCCCGACTATGACGTCAAGGCAATCGTTTCGAGGGAGCCGACGACTGAAAGTTCAGCCATGGCAAGTGTCGAGATCCCGCCACCCTCGGCGATCGATTATTACGGCATGATCGACACGTCCGGCCCGGTAAAGCCGCAAGCCGGCAACAGCGTCGTCTTCGGCTTCCGAGGACAGGCCTTTGTCACCAGGGCTTTCACCGTCGGCATTTCGGGGGTTTCCACAGGGGCGCCAAAGGTAGCGTCGATTGAGAACATTTTCGGTGTTCCTGAAAACTGGCCGGAGATGAAATAATGGCCTTGAACGCAACCCAGGAAACATCAACGGGTCCTGTGCTGGAACTGGCAAATATTCACAAGGCGTTTGGCGGTGTGGTTGCCGTCGAGGACTTTTCGCTTGATCTTCATGCCGGTGAAATCGTCGCTCTGGTCGGCGACAACGGCGCCGGCAAGTCGACGCTGATTAAGATGATTTCCGGCGTGCACGCTCCCACCTCGGGCACCATCAGCCTCGATGGAGAGGCGGTGGCGTTCGCCGATGCCAGTGTCGCACGGGCGCACGGGGTTGAAGTTGTCTATCAGGACCTGGCGCTGGCGGATCAGCAGCCGGTCTATATGAACATGTTTTTAGGCCGCGAGACGGTGCGTGGCCCGCTGAACCTTTTGGATCGCAAGGCAATGATGCGCGAAACACAGGCGCTGGTCGATGAACTGGACGTGCGCATTCCGTCCGCAAAGGCGATCATTCGTGACCTGTCCGGCGGTCAAAGGCAGGGCGTTGCGATTGCCCGGGCGACCCATTGGGCTAAAAAACTGATCCTCCTGGACGAGCCGACCGCTGCGCTGGGCGTTGCGGAAACGGCAAGGGTGGAGGAGATCGTCAAGATATTGCGGGAGCGAAACATCGCCATTCTCATCATCAGCCACAGCCTCGATCAGGTCTTCCGGCTTTCCGACCGCATCTGCGTTTTACGGCGCGGCGTGCAGATCGGCGTGCGCGAAACGGCAAAATCCGACAAAAACGAAATCGTTTCGATGATTACCGGCGTCGCCTAGTTCCTGATCCGGTACCCGGTCTTGAAAATCCACATGATGATGGCGAGACAGATCGACAGAAAGAGCAGTACCATGGCAAGGCTGAGACCGACGCCAACATCGCTTTCACCGAAGAAGCTCCAGCGAAACCCCGAAATCAGATAAACCACCGGGTTGAACAGGGTGACTTTCTGCCACACGGGCGGCAGCATCGATATGGAATAGAAACTTCCGCCGAGGAACACCAGCGGCGTGATGACCAGCAGGGGCACGAGCTGCAGCTGCTCGAAATTCTTTGCCCAGATGCCGATAATGAAGCCGAAGAGGGCAAAAGATACGCAGGTCAATACAAGGAATCCCAGCATCCAGACCGGGTGATCGATCCTGAGCGGCACAAACAGATGCGCCGTCGCCAGAATGATCAGGCCGATTACAAAGGATTTGGTGGCCGCCGCACCGACATATCCGACAACGATTTCCAGGCTGGAGATCGGCGCCGACAAAATTTCCTGGATGGTGCCGATGAAACGCGGGAAATAAATTCCGAACGAGGCATTCGAGACGGCCTGGGTCAGCACCGTCAGCATGATCAGGCCGGGCACGATGAATGTGCCGTAGCTGACGCCTTCCACCTCGGCAAATCGCGATCCAATGGCCGCACCGAACACCACAAAATAGAGAGAGGTGGATAAGACGGGCGAAACCAGGCTCTGTAGAATAGTGCGAAATGTGCGTGACATTTCAAATATATATATCGCTTTTATGGCATGAAGATTCATGTCTGAGCCTTGATCAGGTCAACGAATATCTCTTCCAGCGAACTCTGATAGGTCTGGACATCGCACAAGACCAGACCCGCGGATTTCAGATCGCTGAACAGCGAGGTTATGCCGGTGCGGCCGCCGGTCGGATCGTATGTATAGATCAGTGCATTGCCAGTCTTGTCTATTTCGAGTTCGTATTGGGACAGTGCATCCGGGATGCTTTCCAGGGCCGACTGCAGCTCAATCCTGATCTGCTTGGTGCCCATGCGCTGCATCAGCGTTGACTTGTCTTCGACGAGAAGCAGTTTGCCCTTGTCGATGACGCCGACGCGGTCGGCAATAGCCTCGGCTTCCTCGATATAATGGGTTGTCAGGATGATGGTGACACCGTCCGCCTGCAGGGCGCGGACGATTTCCCACATATCCTTGCGCAGTTCCACATCGACACCGGCCGTCGGTTCGTCAAGAAACAGGACCCGCGGCTCATGCGACAAAGCCTTGGCGATCAGCACGCGCCGTTTCATTCCGCCCGAAAGGGTGACAATCTGGTCTTTGCGCTTGTCCCAGAGCGAAAGGCGCTTGAGGACCTTTTCGATGTAATCCGTGTCCTTCGGCTTGCCGAACAGGCCGCGTGAGAAGTTGACCGTGTTGGAGACGGTTTCGAACGGCTCCAGATTTATTTCCTGCGGCACGAGGCCGATCAGACTTCGGCTCTGGCGAAAATGCCGACCGACATCATATCCACCGACGGTCACCGATCCGCCGCTCGATTTGACGATGCCGCAAATAATGGAAATCAGCGTCGTCTTGCCCGCTCCGTTCGGTCCCAGCAATGCAAGGATTTCGCCTTTCCTGATTTCGAGGGATACGCCGTCCAGTGCATGGAAACCGCCGGCATAGGTCTTTGAGACCTCGCTGATCGAACATATCGGATCTCCGCCGATTTCCGGATTCGTCCCGTCCGAGCCGGTTCGAAGTGGGATGGTGTTCATCTGCAATGACGCCCTGATTTCGAGTCGGATCGAACTCTATGTCAAATCGCCATGTTTTCAAGCTTGAGCGAACGATTGTCTGATGCGGGACACGTGGATAGGCGGTTCGGCAGGGCGTTATGTCAGCGTCCGCTGAATTCCGGTTTGCGCTTCTGCAAAAAGGCGTCCATGCCCTCGGTCTTGTCGTCGTTGCCGAATATGGCGTGGTAGACGCGCCGCTCGAACCGCACACCTTCGGCAAGGCCGGTTTCCTCTGCCATGGCGATACATTCGTGCGCCATCATCACCGAAGGTTTCGAATATGCGGCGATTGTTTCCGCTGCTACTTGCGCCTCGGCAAGCAGTTCGTCATTGGCGACAACGCGCGAAACAAGTCCGGCGCGAAGCGCCTCCTGTGCGGTGATCATCCGGCCGGTCAGGATCATGTCCATGGTGACGGCACGTCCGACCAGTCGTGTCAAACGCTGTGAGCCGCCGATGCCCGGAATGACGCCGATCTTCAGTTCCGGCTGGCCGAATCTTGCACTCTCGGATGCAAATATCACATCGCACATCATCGCCAGTTCGCAACCGCCGCCCAGCGCGTAACCGGAGACAGCAGCGATCTTTGGCGTGCGCAACGCGGCAAACCGGTCCCAGCCGGTAAAGAAGTCGGACTGGTACATGCTCATGTGATCCTGCGCATTGAGCTCGGCGATATCGGCACCGGCCGCAAAGGCACGCTCATTGCCGGTGACAATAAAACAACCAACATCAGGATCACGGTCCAGTGATACGACGGCATCAAGCACTTCTTCAAGAAGCTGCGTGTTAAGCGCGTTCAGCGCATCCGGGCGGTTGAGCCGGATCGTTACGATCCGGCCCGTGCGGTCCACCTTGATTGTTTCATATGCGGCGATTTTCAGCTGTCCCAGATTGCGCCATAGGCGGGAATGCCATGGCTTTCCATGTCATGGACGACACGACGCGTCAGTTTCTGATTTGAAATACAGATGACCGCTTCGGCATCGAAATCCTGAACCGCCTGCAATGCCAGTTGCGACAGGTCCGGTTTGCCTTTTTCGTCCGTGTCCCAGATAAGGGCATCCGGGCTGGCCTCGAGGATTTCATCCGCCAGCGCATCGCTGTAGGTCTTGCGCGGCGAACGTGTCGACCAGATCAGCTGGATCGGCACATCCTTGGCAAGAAGGTGCGGCATGACCGGACCGATGCCGCTGCCGGTGGCGACATAAACAACCTTTTTGAACAGCACCTCGATGCGGGCAACGCCGGACGTTGTTATGCCCTTGACCCACACATGCGACGGCGGGTTTTCGATGAGCTTGCCCGTCCAGTCACCGGCGCGCGAGACGATCAGGCGATAGCCGTCTTCTCCCGGCGCCGGAATGTTGGCGAAGGAATGCCACTCGAGCAGCGGGCTGAGGCTGATCGAATTGGAAGACCCGGGGAACGGCATGTCGCCATAGTCGAACCGAAGCACGACCGCGTGGTTGGACGGTTTGACGACTTCGACCGGCACTTTTTTCAGCGACATCCAGGGCGCGGCTATTGAAAGGGTGATCAGAGACAGCATCCAGATGGCAGGAGAACCGATGACTGTTCCTCCCGTGTCATCGAGCACTGAAAGGGTCTGCGCCCAAAAGAGAAGCAGAACCGTACAGCCGGCAAAACGGTGTATCCGCTCGAACATATTGTGGAACCGTGCCCGGATCGAACTCACCGCGGTGACAATTATCAGGCCAAGCAAAACCAGCATTCCCGCCGTCGCAAGGATCGTCCGGGATGAAATGCCTTCCAATCCCAGTGCATGGTTCCAGACCATGCCGGTCAATAGCAGGAGGAACCACGCCGTTCCGGCAATGTTGCCGCTCATGTGCAGGCCGCCGAAATGGAACACCTTGCCGGCGCCCCAGCGGATCCACAATGGCCAGCTTTTCGGAATGCGGGTTGCCAGCCAGAACAGCAGATTGATCACACGCTGCCGTCGGATGAGAATCCCGAGGGAGAAGTTGACGAGTGCCAGATCCGATATGCGGGCGAGGGCAAAGCCGTTGCCGTCCCACCAGATTTGATTCTCGACGCCCCAGTAGAGGACCGCCACATTGGCCGCGAAAACCAGCAGCGCCAGTCGCTGATATTCCATGATCGCCGGATGGCGGGTAATGCGGCGCTAGCCCGGACGCGACGCCGTCAGGTCGATTTGTCTTACCGATTGCATGGACATCTAGGCGACCCTCACATTCGATTTGCCGTGGTGGTCGACAGCCATCTTCATCAGCAGGCGCTTGTCGATTTTGCCGCGCGGTGTGCGGGGCAGTTCATTAAGGGCGATGATGAAGGCGGGCACACAGCAATAGGGCAGCTTTTCCGCGACGGCGTCTTCGGCCCGTGCAATATCAACGGTTTCAGGGCTGACAAATGAGACGAGATTGCGGTTGTCGTATTTAAGCGTCACCGCCTGTTCGCAGCCTTCGACCGCCTCCAACACCGAAGAAACGGCATCGAGTTCGACGCGAAATCCGCGGATTTTCACCTGGTCATCGACCCGGCCGAAATGCTCGAGTTCGCCGTTTGCGGTCCAGCGGCCAAGGTCACGGGTCCGGAACATCATGCGTCCGCCGCCAAGAAACGGATCTGGGCGGTAGCGGTCGCCGGTCAGTTTCTCATTGGCAAGGTAACCCGCTGTTACGCAATCACCGCCCGCCCACATTTCGCCGACCTCTCCGATCTTGCAGGGCCGCAAATTCTCATCGAGAACATAGACGGTGTTGTTGGGTGTGGGACGGCCGATGGAGAGCACCGGCTTCATCGGGTAATGCGGTTCGGCCGTGTTGATGATCGTCGTCTCGGTCGGGCCACAGGAATTGTAAAACCTGCTGAAGGATGACCAGGTATCGGCGAGCGAGCGTGGGCAGGGTTCGCCGGTGACAGCGGCGACTTTGACATTGCGGCAGCGCGCGGCGTCGATCGAGCAGAGGATTGAAGGCGTGGCGATGATCACATCAACCTGTTCAGCGGCTTCCTGAAAATCATTTCCGCGAATGACAAGCGTGCCGCCATTTGTAAGGCAGCCGAGGATTTCCCATGCGGCCATGTCGAAGGCGATGGAGAGCAATTGTGCGACCTTCATTCCCGGCCGAATGCCAAGATCGCCGGGCGCTGTCTGCAAAATATTGCACATATTGCGGTGTGTGACCTGGACGCCGTTGGGAACGCCTGTCGTCCCGGACGTGAAGAGTATGAGGCACGGGTCATGCGGTTGCGCGGGTTCAGCGCGGACGGGCGCGGCGTCGCCGGCGTGAATTGGCGGCGCCATGACATCGTCGATTGCAAAACAGGTCCGGGTCCGGTCCGGAGGGAGCTGATCGCTCAGTTCCGACAGAGCCAGCACCACTTTGGCGCCGGTTACATCGGCAATGTGTTCCAGTGTCTCTTTCGGCGCGACGCCAACATGCTGAGGAATATAGGCCGCGCCGGTCTTGAGGATGGCCATGATGCCGACGACCATTTCGATCGACCGCTGCAGGTAGAGAGCGACTGCGTCGCCGCGTCCGACATCATGGCTCAAGAGGATGCGCGCAAGACGGTTGGATTGGGCGTCCAGTTCTCCATAGGTGATTTCGCTGCCCAAATGGCGGACTGCAACGGCATCCGGCTGCTCGGCCGCGTAACACTCGAAACCGGAATGAATTGTACCGTGCCGCGGCCGCACAAGTGGTCCGTGGCCGAAGATTTCGAACAGTGCCTGGTCGTCCTCCGACAGATGCGAAATCGCATGTCTGTTGAAGCGGCTGGTTTGCCAAAGGGCAGTATGTGTGGGCAATCTGAACGCCGCTGGATCCATGCCAGTGGCAAGTCTTTTGCCCAGGAGGCCTTCAATTTTGAGTGCAGATTCGTGATCGGCTGCGTAGGAATCCGCAGCGCGTGACATCCTGTTCATAAGTTTTTTCTCCCAATAAAGCTCTCGACACGAGACCGAGTTACAGGCTATTGGGATTTTTTCCCATTTTTGAGTCACGCTCCTTCAAATTATATTACGGGAACGTGATCGCCCGAGAGCGGGGATGGGGGACAGCTTGCCGAGACGCTCAGAAACTGGCACTGAGGCATGGGGCGACGGCCGGATGAGGTTGGATTGAAGCACTTGCCGATGGTCAAGGCTTCGATCCGGTTGCATCGTGCTCAAGGAGAGAAACGTGCGCCAAAACCGCACCGAGCAATTTCAACGCGCCCTGTCGCGCATGCTGCGTCCAATCGCAAGGGCGATGATTGCGCATGGCGTAACGCTGTCGGCGGCTACCGAAGCCCTGAAACGAGCGCTGTTCGACGCTGCAGCGGATTTGTCGGTGGATGAGCCGAAGCTGACCGACAGCCGGATCAGCCTGATGACCGGGCTGCACCGCAAAGATGTGCGGCGGTTGCGGGAAGAGACCGAACCTCCGGCACGGCGGTCGCTTGTCAATGCCTGCACGCTCGTTATCAGCTACTGGACTGTCACGGACAGATTTACGGACAAGGACGGTAATCCCAAGGCCCTTCTTCGTACAGGCAGCAAGAAAAAGGCTGGCTTCGATGATCTGGTGCAGGACGCCCGTATCGATCTTCCAGCAGCGACCGTGCTCGATGCTCTTGTCAAAGAAGGCGCGGTCAACCTGGAACAGCGCAACACCATCCGCCTGGTTCAGGACGCGTTCATCGCCGATCCGGATTCCGAGGCGATGATCTCGGCCTATGAGAAAAACCTTCTGGCGCACCTGCAATCGGCGACCGAAAACCTGCTGGCAACAGACAAGGACGCGCGCAACTTCGAGCGCGCGACCCATTTCAGCCATCTTTCGGATGAGTCTGTCGAGGAACTCGTCAATCTCGCACGTGAACGCAGCGAGGCGGTGCTGAAGGAGCTCAATCGTCGCGCCATGGCACTTCAACAGCGGGATGCGGAAAAATCCGACCAGCGAGGCAGATTTTCATTGGGGACCTACATTTTCGGCAAAAACGATAAACAAAAATCTCGCAAGGACGGGGATTGATGCTCATGACGACGCGATATTTTACGTGCCTTACGATTTTCTTTTGCATTTGCAATTTCAGCATACGCCGGTGAGGACAAGCCGCAGGACGAGCGCGAGGGCGGTATCGTCGGAACGGGCATTGTCGGAACCATCACCGAGCTCGGCAGCATCTATGTGAACGGCCAGCATGTTGTTTTTCCGGATGGGATGGGTGTTGTTTCTTCACTTGGGATTAATTCGGCATCGGAACTTGTCGTCGGTCAAACCGTCATTGTTGAAGCTGTTCACGGTGACGGTAGCTGGCATGCAGGAAACATTGGCCTCTACACGCCGATCGTCGGTCCGGTCTCGGTCGTTGGTGCCAACGGTGTGTCTGTTCTTGGATCGCAGGTGCTTGTCGGACCCGATACGGTGTTTGCGGACGGCGCCGATGCGCTGGCGGGCGAAGACTGGATTGCTGTTTACGGTCTTTGGCGCGGAAGTGACGTGGTTGCGTCCCGCATCGTCAAAATCGAACCGCGCAATGAAGCAATTGTTGTCGGAACCTTTCGGATCGACGATGCGGACGGTTCCATTCTGGTTGGCGGCACGCGCGTTTCCGTCATAACGCCCAGCCATGCAAAACCGGATGACGTGCTGACAGTTCGCGGCACACCCGGCAATGGCGATATTGCTGCGCAAAGCATTGCAATTGGCCTTTTCAGCGGTCCTGTCGGCGATATACTAATGGAGGGCTATTTGTCCCAGCCAGGGCCGCAGGGGCTCTACACGATCTTTGGATCGGGTGTCATCGCCTGGGCCGGCGACCAGCCGATGGACGTGTTTTCCGGACGCGGCCTTTATTGTGCGCAGTCGAACGAGCGAGAGCCGATCGTTTCACTGGCGGAACTGCCGGAAGACGAGACCATCCGCAAACAGCTGCTGGATGATCTCGGACGTGAGGCCGCGCGGAAATGTGGAGGGTAGGACACCTCTGTCCGGGTTGCGCAGCGGCCCTGTAAAGGCCGCTGCCGAGACCGGGATGCGGCTTAGAACAAACCTTCGATCTGACCTTTTTCGTTCAACCGGATCGCTTCGGCCGATGGCACGCGCGGCAGGCCCGGCATGGTCATGATCTGACCGCAGATTGCAACGATGAAGCCCGCTCCGGCCGACAGACGTACTTCACGTACCGGTACGCTGTGGCCTGTGGGTGCGCCACGCAGATTGGGATCGGTGGAAAAGGAATATTGCGTCTTGGCCATACAAACGGGCAGGTGACCAAAGCCGGCCTCTTCCCATTGACGCAACTGATCGCGGATTTTCTTGTCGGCCAGCACCTCGTCGGCGCGGTAGATGCGCTTGGCGATCGTCTCGATTTTCTCGAACAGCGGCATCTCATCGGGATAGAGCGTTGAAAACTGGGCCATGCCGCTGTCGGCGATCTCGGCGATGCGTATCGCAAGATCGCGAATGCCGTCCGATCCCTCGGCCCAGTGCTTGCACAGCATGGCTTCGGATCCGAGGCTTGCCACATATTCGCGCACGGCGTCGACTTCGCCAGTGGTATCGGTGACGAAATGGTTGATTGCGACGACGGCCGGAACGCCAAATGACTTGACGTTCTCGATGTGGCGGCCGAGGTTGGCACAGCCGCGCTGCACGGCCTCGATGTCTTCTGTGCCCAAATCTTCCTTCCTGACGCCGCCGTTCATTTTCATGGCGCGTACCGTAGCGACAATCACCACAGCGTCCGGAGCAATGCCGGCCTTGCGGCATTTGATATCCATGAATTTTTCAGCGCCGAGGTCAGCTCCGAAACCGGCTTCCGTCACCACAAAATCGGCGATCTTCAGGGCGGTTTTGGTCGCCACAACCGAATTGCAGCCATGGGCTATGTTGGCAAACGGACCGCCATGTACAAAGGCCGGGTTGTTTTCAAGCGTCTGCACGAGGTTCGGCTGCATGGCGTCTTTCAAAAGGACTGCCATGGCGCCGTCGGCCTTGATGTCGCGGCAGGTGACCGGTGTGCGGTCACGGCGGTAGGCAACAATGATATCGCCGAGCCGCTTTTCAAGATCGTCGAGATCGGTGGCAAGGCACAGGATCGCCATGACTTCCGATGCAACGGTGATGTCGAAACCCGACTGGCGCGGAAATCCGTTGGCGACGCCGCCAAGTGAGGTCACCATGTCGCGCAGGGCACGGTCGTTCATGTCCATGACACGGCGCCATTCGACGCGACGAATATCAATGTCGAGCGCATTACCCCAGTAGATGTGGTTGTCGATCATCGCAGCCAGCAGGTTGTGTGCCGAGGTGATGGCATGGAAGTCACCGGTGAAATGGAGGTTCATGTCCTCCATCGGAACGACCTGTGCATAACCACCGCCCGCTGCGCCACCCTTCATGCCGAAACATGGACCCAGCGAGGCTTCGCGGATACAAATGGCGGCTTTCTTGCCGATGGCGTTGAGCCCGTCACCCAGACCGACCGTCGTCGTCGTTTTGCCTTCGCCCGCCGGTGTCGGGTTGATCGCCGTCACCAGGATCAGCTTTCCATCCTGCTTGTCCTTCTGGGCAGCGATGAATTCGGCTGAAACCTTGGCCTTGTCGTGGCCGTAGGGCAGCAGGTGCTCGCTCGGAATACCCAGCTTTGCGCCGATTTCCTGGATCTGCTGCTTGTTCGCTTCACGGGCAATTTCAATGTCGGTCTTGTGGGCCATTTGCTTGTCTCCGGTCCGGCCACGCCGGTCGTTGGCGTTACTGAATGTTGTTTACGGATGTCAGGACGGCATGCAGGAAGGATTTTGCCGACGAACGGGCCGACAAAAGCACAAATGTGTCGTGGCCGGTGCGCATGATGATGGTGCCGAGATGTTCCATGACTGTGCGGGTCACTGCGCCGACGGGAAATGCGCTGTCTTGCAGATCGATGGCGCAGATGCGTTCAAGGGCTGTGCGTACATCGGCGCCCGACAACTGCAAAATCACCCAGCTGTCCGACTGGTCGGTGTAGTAGCCGGTTTCACCGAGTTTTTTGGCGACAAACTCGACAGCCCGGTCACCGTCATGGGCAAACATTGCAAACATCTGGCCTGGCTGCAGGCCGAGAAACCGCGTGTCGTCAACGCTAGATTGGGTAGAGGATCCCACTGCCGGTAATTCTGCCTTGTGAGCGGTCGTCATTGCCTTTTTGAGTTCTTCCTCACCGTCCAGTGGCGTGGCGACGGAAACCAGCGCCAGGCCGTTTAATTCGACGATTTCAAGAGTGCCGAACTGCTGGCGGTAGCCGTCAAGCGGCGAACGGGCTTTCAATGTGGCGTCAGACACGAAGGCGCTCCCCTTCAGGATCGAAGAAATGCGGCGAGACGATCTCCACGTCTGTGTTCATGCCGCGCAATAGATCTGCCGCCTGGACGATTTCGCCCATGCGTTCGTGGCCACGCTTGATAAAGCCGAGGCCGATGGAATGTCCGAGCGATGGCGAATAGGCGACCGACGTCATCCAGCCCTCATCGTTTTGCGTCGTTGCGGCGTTGCCCTTGGTGACGAAATGCGCTCCGGCCTTCAAATCGTCATCGCGATTGACCGGCGCAAAGCCGACAAGCGTCAGCCCGTCTTCACGGTTTAGATCAACACGTTCCGATAAGGTGCTGCCAATGGTGTCTTTTTTCTTCGAGACCATGCGGCCCATGCCGAGATCGCAGGCCGTCGTCTGGCCGCACAGTTCGTTGCCGGCGGCGTGGCCCTTTTCGATGCGCAAGACGCCAAGCGCTTCTGTTCCGTAGGCTATGGCGTCAAATTCCTCACCGGCCTTCATCAGCGCCTTGATCATGGCATCGCCATAACGCGTCGGAACGGCGATTTCGTAGGCAAGCTCGCCGGAAAACGAAATGCGGAACAAACGGGCGGGCGTTCCGCCGCAAACGGTGATCTCGCCGCAGGCCATGAACGGAAAGGCCTCGTTTGAGATGTCGATATCCGCATCGACGATCTTACGCAGGAGATCGCGGGATTTCGGGCCGGCGACGGCATATTGCGCCCATTGTTCGGTGGCCGAGATGAGATGAACGTCCAAGCCCGGCCACAGACACTGGCGGCAGAATTCGAGATGACGGAATATCGCCACCGCGTTGGCCGTAGTGGTGGTCATCACGAACCGGGTTTCCGACAGGCGGGCGGTGGTGCCGTCGTCGGCGGCAATGCCGTCTTCGCGCAGCATCAGCCCATAGCGGGTTTTTCCGACTGCCAGCTTGGCAAAACCGTTTGCATAGACCTTGTTCAGGAATTCCGCCGCATCGCGACCCTGCACGTCGATCTTGCCGAGCGTTGTCACATCGCAGATGCCAACCGCGCTGCGGACCTGAAGTGCTTCGCGGTCAACGCTTTGCCGCCAGTTGGTTTCGCCGGGTTTGGGGAACCACTGGGCGCGCAGCCACTGGCCGGTTTCAACGAATGTGGCGCCCTGGTTTTCTGCCCATTCGTGACTTGGGCTGAGCCGTGTCGGGCGAAAATCCTTGCCGCGGGCGCGCCCGGCCAATGCGCCGATCGGCACCGGCGAATAGGGCGGTCTGAATATTGTCGTACCGGTTTCGGGGATAGATCTGCCGGTGCATTCGGCCATGACCGCCAGACCGAGCATATTGGCGGTCTTTCCCTGGTCGGTCGCCATGCCGAGCGTTGTATAGCGCTTGAGATGCTCGACCGAGCGATATCCCTCCTGATGGGAGAGTTTGACGTCCTTTACCGTGACGTCGTTCTGCTGGTCGATCCAGGCGCGCGCGTTGCTCTGCCCGACATGCCAGAAGGCCGCAACTTCGGCGGCCTCGTCTTCAGCCTTGGGAAGTGCTGATTTTGTCTTTTTAAAGCCAAGACCGGCGGCAACGGAGCCGGCCTCGTCATGGCCCTGCTTGAGGGCGGCTGACAGTGTGAGCGCACCGTTTGCAGCCCCGACAACACTCATTCCTGTCGGCAGATCGCCGCCCGGAACAAAGGCGGCCAGATCGTCGCGCCATTGCGGCCGGCCGCGCTGATGACAGGTCAGATGCACGTTGGGGTTCCAGCCGCCGGACACCGCCAGGCAGTCGCAGTCTATGGTCTGGCCGTTCGCCAGCGTGATCGAGCGTATGCCGTGACGGCCCTTGGTGTCGGTGACCGTGCTGCCCATGGCGATCATGGCGCCGGAGGGAGCGGCAAGGGGCTGTTTGTCGCGCGTGTCGATGACGGCGCTTATGGCGACGCCGTGTGCGGCGAGGTCCGTCGCGGTGCGCCAGCCATCATCATTGTTAGTAAAGACCGCGACGCGTTTGCCCGGGGTCGCTGCCCAGCGGTTCGCATAGGCGCGGACGCTGCCGGCCATCATGATGCCGGGCCGGTCGTTGTTGCCAAAGGCGATGGAGCGTTCGGTCGAGCCGGCGCAAAGGATGGCCCGCCGGGAACAGATGCGCCACAGGATCTGACGGGGTTTGCCGCCGCTGTCGCGCAGATGATCGGTCCTGCTTTCAAGGGCACCATAGACGCCATGGTCGTAGGCGCCGTAGACAGTGGTGCGGGTGAGCAGACGAACATTATCCATGGAGGAAAGTTCAGCAATGGCCGTGGATGCCCAGTCGGCGCCGGCCGTGTCATCAACAGAGTATGTTTCTGTGTTCAGGCGGCCGCCAGGCTGGAAATCCTCATCGGCAAGAATGACCCGCGCCCCGGAACGCGCCGCACGAAGTGCTGCAGCAAGGCCGGCGGGTCCGGCGCCAATGATGAGCACGTCACAGTGCAAAAACCCCTTGTCATAAATATCCGGATCGGCCTTCCCGGAAAGTCGGCCGAGACCAGCGGAAGAACGGATGATCGGCTCGTAGATTTTTTCCCAGAAGGCCTTCGGCCACATGAAGGTCTTGTAGTAGAAACCGGCGGACATGAAGGGCGAGAAAAAGTCGTTGATTGCCAGCAGGTCGTGCTTCAGTGGTCCGCGGTGGTTCTGGCTGGTCGCATACAGCCCGTCGAAGAGTTCTGCCACCGTGGCACGCGTATTCGGCTCCTGGAACGTCCCGCGGCGCAGTTGCACAAGCGCGTTGGGTTCTTCCGACCCAGCTGAGAATATGCCTCTTGGGCGATGGTATTTGAACGAGCGCCCGACCAGTTTCACGCCGTTTGCCACCAATGCTGAAGCAAGCGTGTCACCGGCATAGCCATCAAGCCGCTGGTCGTTGAAGAAGAAAGACAGGGTCTTCGACCGGTCGATCTGGCCGCCGTCGATGCGATGGGACTGGCTCATTTGTCGCGTCCCCGTTCTTTGGCTACATCGCGGGCAAGTTCGACCTTCGAGATTTCGTGCGTCAGCGTGTTGCGTGTCACAACAAGCCAGGAACGGTCGCCCTGTTCGTGAAACCACAACTCCCGGTGCTCGCCCGCAGGATTGTCCCGGAGATAGAGATAGTTGTGGAATTCCTGCTGGGAATTTTCATGCTGCCAGTCGGGACGATCGATCAGCGAAGCATCACCGAGATAGACAAACTCGCTGGCATCGCGCGGGCCGAGGAGAGGGTGGTTGATGATCATTTTTTCCGCTCCCTCAATGCAAGTTCGGCTGGGCGCCCACGCCCTTTTCATCGATGATGTTGCCGGTCAGGAACCGGTCGAGACGCAGTTCAGTGGCCGTCGGGTGCGGTTCGTCCCTGGCAAGCAGATGGGCGTAGCAATAACCGGATGCGGGCGTCGCCTTGAAGCCGCCATAACACCAGCCGCCGTTGAAATAGAGCCCGTCGATATGGGTCTTGTCTATAAAGGGCGAGCCGTCCATGGACATATCCACGACCCCGCCCCACATGCGCAGCAGCCGGGCGCGGCCGATCATTGGCATGATGGCCATACCGCCCTCGCAGACATCTTCGACGACAGGCAGATTGCCGCGCTGGGCATATGTGTTGTAGCCGTCAATGTCGCCGCCGAAGACAAGACCGCCCTTGTCGGATTGCGAGACGTAGAAATGGCCGGCGCCGAAGGTGATGACGCCCGGTATGACCGGTTTGAGGCCTTCCGACACAAAGGCCTGCAGCACATGGCTTTCGATCGGCAGGCGCATGCCCGCCTTTTCCATCACACGACCCGAGGAGCCGGCTACGCATACAGCAGTCTTGCCGGCGCGGATGGTGCCGCGTGATGTCTCGACGCCTTTGCACTCACCATTTTCCATGACAAAGCCGGTGACTTCGCAGTTCTGGATGATATCCACGCCGCGCGCATCGGCACCGCGCGCATAGCCCCAGGCCACGGCATCGTGGCGGACCGTGCCGCCGCGCGGCTGCCAGAGCCCGCCCTTGATGGGAAAGCGGGCATTGTCGAAATCAAGGAACGGGCAGTGTTTTTCGATGCCGGCGCGATCGAGGAGAACGGCATCGGCGCCGGCCATGCGCATGGCATTGCCACGACGGGCGAACGCATCGCGCTGCGGGTCGGAATGAAACAGGTTGATAATGCCGCGCTGGGAGACCATGGCATTGTAGTTGAAATCCTGCTCCAGATTCTCCCACAGCTTCATGGAGAATTCGTAGAAGGGCTCGTTGCCGGGCAGCATATAGTTGGAACGGATGATTGTCGTGTTGCGGCCGACATTGCCGGAACCGATCCAGCCTTTTTCAACCACGGCGATGTTGGTCATGCCGAACTGCTTGGCCAGATAGTAGGCTGTCGCGAGGCCGTGGCCGCCGCCGCCAACGATCACGATGTCGTAGGATTCTTTCGGTTCGGGCTCGCGCCACACCGGTTTCCAGCCGCGGTTGCCCGTCAGCCCTTCCCACAATACCTTAAAGCCGGAATACCGCATTCCGCATATCCTCCCGGTCGTTCGCAACATCATCTGCCTCATCGCCACCGTTGACTTTCGTAAAATAGTCGGCTTTTTTCGAATAATGGACATCACCGCAACATCGACGAAACCGTTCCGGGTCGGCCTGTTGCTGGTCGACGGGTTTGCGCTGATGTCCTATTCGGCGGCGATCGAACCCCTGCGAGCGGCCAATCTGTTGGCCGGAAAAACACTCTACGAAATCGAGCAGGTGCCGGTGGTGGGCGCCCAGTCTGTCAGCTCCAGCGGCGCCATCATCAAGGCGTCTGCGCATGTCGGAGAGCGGGTCGATTTCGATCTGATCCTGGTTGTCGCAGGAGGCGATCCGGCGCGCTTTTCCGATGAACGGATTTACCAGTGGCTGCGGCATCTGGCGCGGCGCGGTGTGCTGATCGGAGGTGTTTCGGGAGGGCCTGTCATCCTCGCGCAATCCGGCATCATGGCCGGGCGCCGCATGACGGTTCACTGGGAGCACGCGCCGGCGCTGGCTGAATATGCGCCGATGCTCGCACTGGAGAGGACGATCTACGTGATCGACCGGGACAGGCTGACCTGCGCCGGCGGCACGGCCGCGCTCGACATGATGCATGCGCTGATCACCACACACCACGGGGCCGATTTTGCCCGCCGGGTGAGCGACTGGTTCGTGCATACGGAAATCCGTCCCTCCGGCGGACCGCAAAGGGCAGGGCCGGTGGAACGATACGGCACTGCGAGCCTGCCCGTCCTGCGGGCTATTGAGCTGATGGAAAATCACATTGCCGATCCGCTAGGGCTCGAACAGCTTGCGCAATTGACCGGATTGGGCGCCAGACAGCTAAATCGCCTGTTCCGGGAAAAACTCGGCCGCAGCACGATGGGTTTTTTTCGCGACTTGCGCCTGGAAAAGGCCGACAATCTTCTTTCGCAATCGACGCTGAACATCACCGAGATCGCTCTTGCGGCAGGATTTGCCAATTCCGCTCATTTTTCACACAGTTACCGCCAGAGATTTGGCAGGCCGCCGTCTGCCAGCCGGCAATAATCGGCGAACAGCCACTTGCCAGGGTGAGGCAATGTCTGATTATCTCGGCGAAGAGTTTTAGGGAGCAGACGATGGACATACTCGTTCTTCAACACGAGCGCATCGAACATCCGGGGTCATTTCGCGCTTTTCTGCAAGAGGATGGCCATAGTTGGATTCCTGTGCATCTCAACGAGGGTGAGCCTCTGCCGTCGATCGACGGATTCGACGCACTGTGGGTCATGGGCGGCCCGATGGATGTGTGGGAAGAAGACGAGCATCCCTGGCTGAAGCCGGAAAAGGCGTTTATCCGGGACGCAGTTGCCGAGCGCGGCCTGCCCTTTCTCGGGCTGTGCCTGGGCCATCAGCTTCTTGCAGAGGCGCTTGGCGGAACCTGCGGCCGGGCGGAAAAATCCGAGGTCGGCGTGCTCGACGTTCAGCTGACCGAAGAGGGCGCGAGCGGCATCTTTTTTGACGACCTGCCAGAGGTTTTTCCCTGTCTCCAGTGGCATGGTGCGGAAGTCAAGACGCTGCCCGAAGGGGCAAAATGCCTGGCGACATCGCCCGATTGCACTCTTCAGGCAATCAACTGGGGGCCGCGCGCCCATTCCGTGCAGTTTCATCTCGAGGTGGAGCCGGACACGATTGAAAACTGGGCTGCCATTCCGGCCTATGCCGATGCGCTGAAGCGCAATCTCGGCGAGGATGGAGCCAGCAATCTCAAGGCTGCCTGCGATGAACACATGAGCGCGTTTTCCGGCATGGCCGAGCGGGTCTATATCAACTGGATGCAGACGGCGGCGAAAGTCTGACGCGCTCTAGCTGTGGAGAGCTCACATCTAGCCCCGGCCGATATAGGGCATGGATGAAGCCATGACTGTCATGAACTGAACATTCGCCTCCAATGGAAGACTGGCCATGTGCAGCACCGATGATGCGATGTCGCCGACATCCATGGTCGCTTCGGCGCGCACCGATCCGTCCGCCTGCGGAACACCGACCGTCATCGGCTTGGCCATTTCGGTCAGCGCATTGCCGATGTCGATCTGGCCGCAGGCAATGTTGAAAGGCCGTCCATCGAGCGAAATCGTGCGGGTAAGGCCGGTGATGGCGTGTTTTGTCGATGTGTATGGCACTGAACCCGGGCGTGGAACGTAGGCTGATACCGATCCATTGTTGATGATGCGCCCGCCCTGCGGAGACTGGGCGCGCATGATGCGAAACGCCTGGCGGGCACACAGGAACGCACCGGTCAGATTGACATTCACAGTTTCCAGCCAATCCTCGACGGGGATCTCGTCGATCGTGCGTGCCGGTTTGCTCAGACCGGCATTGTTGAACAGAACATCAAGGTGCCCCCATTCGGAATAGGCCCTGTCGAATGCCGCTTCCACCTGCTGTGGATCGGTGACATCGCAGGGCAGGGGCAGTGCATCCGGATGACCGTCCGCAGTGGTTTGAAGAGGCGCCTGTCGCCGTCCGATCAGCCCGACCCGGTAGCCGTTCTGCAGGAACAGCTGCGCGCAACTCTTGCCAATGCCCGAGCCGGCGCCGGTTATGATGATCGACTTCCTGTTGTCACTCATGGACAGTAAGTTCCTTTATCGCGAGGTCTTTTGTCATGTCGTCCGGTCGTCGATCAGCGGATTGGGCTTGGCCAGGTTGGCGAGTGCTTCGAGATCATTGAGGCTGATCTTGTTGCCGCGAACGACGACCCCGTAGGGCTTCAGTGTGTTGAACGCGCGTGAGAGATTTTCCGGCGTCATGCCCAGCAATGAAGCCAGGGTGCGCTTGCCATGCGGCAGTTCGAGCGATCCGGTATCGCCCTGATCGAGATTATAGCGGAGCAGCCTGTTGGCCAGCCGCTCTACGGCGGTGCGCAGCTTCAGATCCTTGTGTTCCTTGACGACGGTCCTGTAGCAGCTTGCGAGCTCGACAACGATGGCCCGGGCAAAAGCCTCGTCGCGCTGGAACAGCTGGCGGACATCCTCAGACGGGACCATCAGCACCCGCGAACGCTTGCAGGTGCGCGCCGACATCAGATAGACGGCATCCTTCAACACGGCCGCGAGAATGAATGTGCCGACGGGGCGTACCATACCCATGGTCGTTTCACCGCCGTTGGAACGTGCAAACAGCTCCACACATCCTTCGATTACGATGTACAGGAAATCCGCCGGATCGCCTTCCGCAATCAGCTCCAGCTGTGCGGGAAATGTCTGCAAATACGCCGCTTGCATCAGCAATTCGAAATTCGAGTCGCTCATGCTCTCAAAGAGTTCCAGCGATCGAACCTGCGGCAGGTCGGATGGACGCAAAAGGCAAGTCCTTAATAATTGTCAAGAGCAGGTTTGACGTAATTAGCAGTCCGGCCTGCGAACTTCAATCAGCATGTTTGATGTTTGACCGTGCGACCCTTGCCGGCTGCCCTATCGGCGCTTGTTTGTGCGGCAACCGCCGAAACCGTTGACTTAGATCAATTCCAAAAAAGATGCGGCGGATGATTGTGCGCGCATATTCACCAGGGGCGGGCGAACCGTCCCGCATCAGGATTGGGGACCAAGCCATGCATTCGCTGCAAGATGTCAGCCGCTCAGACCAGTACAGGGCGCTGGGGCTGAGCACATTTGCATTCACTGTTTGCTTTGCCGTGTGGACAATCTTTTCGATCATCGGCGTCAAGATCAAAGGCGAGCTCGGACTTTCGGACACGCAGTTCGGTCTGCTTGTCGCGACACCGATTTTGACCGGATCGGTCAGCCGGATTTTCCTTGGCGTGTGGACCGAGCAGTTCGGGGGACGTATCTTGTTCCCGCTGCAGATGCTCATCACCGCCGTGTGTGTGTGGCTGCTTACTTCCGTGCAGACCTATGAGATCTTTCTGGTTGCGGCGCTTGGTCTTGGTCTTGCCGGCGGATCGTTCATCGTCGGTGTCGCCTATGTCTCGCAATGGTTCGAAAAGGAAAAACAGGGCACAGCCCTTGGTATTTTCGGTGCCGGCAATGTCGGGGCCGCGGTCACCAACTTCGCGGCACCGTTTCTGGTTGTCGCAGTCGGTTGGGAAGGTACGGCCCGGGTTTACGCCATCGTCCTGGCGATCACGGCGGTACTTTTCTACGTGCTTTCCAAGGAAGATCCGGCACAGGCCGAGCGCAAGAAGACCGGCGCCAAGCCGGTTTCAGCTGCGGAACAGCTCGCTCCGCTGAAAAACATCCAGGTCTGGCGCTTTGCCACCTACTATTTCTTCGTCTTCGGCGCCTTCGTCGCGCTGGCATCCTTCCTGCCGCGCTATTATGTCGGCGCCTACGGGCTCGAGCTGACAACGGCGGGAGTCTTTGCCGGCCTCTATTCCCTGCCGGGTTCGGTCTTTCGGGCACTTGGCGGTTGGATGTCCGATAAATGGGGTGCACGCTTTGTCATGTATCTGACATTCCTCGTCTCGCTCTTTTGCCTGTTCGTCATGAGCTATCCGCAGACAAGCTATGTGGTTCAGGGCATAGAGGGCGAGATCACCTTCAACTTCGGTATCGGCGTATCAGCCTTCGTCTTCATGACCATCATCCTCGGCTTTGTCATGAGCCTCGGCAAGGCGGCTGTCTACAAGCATATCCCGGTCTATTACCCGCATCACGTCGGTGCGGTCGGCGGTCTCGTCGGCATGATCGGGGGTCTCGGCGGCTTTTTCCTGCCGATCGCCTTCGGATTATTGCTGGACTACACCGGCGTTTGGACTGCGCCTTACATGCTGATGTTCGTGCTGGTCGCGGTTTCCACAATCTGGATGCATGTCTCAATCCGCAGGATGGAGCGGCGCCGCCACCCGGGTCTGGAACAGGAAACCTTCCTGTCCGATGTCCCGGACCAGCCGCTGGACAAGACAAATACCTCAGAAGCTGAAAAGCCGGCCAGCGGTGCCGCAACATCAGTCTGACTGAAAACGGGAGGGCGCACACGCGCCCTCCCGCCGATGCCCGATTTACCGGGCCGACAAACATTGCGGCGCATCGATGCGTCAGCGCTTTACAGGAGAGTGACGTGGGACAAGACCTTCGCAACTGGAACCCGGAAGAAGAAAAATTCTGGGATAGCGACGGCAAGGCTATCGCAAACCGGAACCTCTGGATTTCCATTCCCAGCCTTTTATGCGGATTTGCCGTTTGGCTGTACTGGGGCATCATTACGGTGCAGATGCTCAATCTGGGTTTCCCGTTCGAAAAATCGGAGCTCTTCACACTCGCGGCCATTGCAGGTCTGACCGGCGCGACATTGCGCATTCCCAGCACCTTCTTCATTCGCATCGCGGGTGGACGCAACACGATATTCTTTACCACTGCCCTGCTGATGATCCCGGCAGCGGGCGCGGGGTTCGCGCTGTCGGATCCGAACACGCCGCTTTGGCAGTTTCAGATTCTGGCATTCCTGTCCGGCATCGGCGGCGGCAATTTCGCATCCTCAATGTCGAATATCAGTTTCTTCTTTCCCAAACGGATGCAGGGCTATTCGCTGGGCATGAATGCCGGCCTCGGCAATTTCGGCGTGACTACGATGCAGATCCTGGTGCCGCTGGTCATGACCATGGGCATTTTCGGCGGCGACGCGCTGATCCTGCAAAACACGTCAGGAACGCTGATCGGCAAGATACCTGCCGGCTCCGAAACCTACATCCAGAACGCCGGTTATGTCTGGCTGGTGTTCCTCATCCCATTGGCTTTTGCGGGCTGGTTCGGCATGAACAACATCCGCGATGAGCATGTGTCGCCAAACATCGGCAATCCGATCAGCACATTCGCCATCATCACGTTCATGCTTGTCATCGGCCTGTTCACTGCCGCGTGCGGCCTGTGGCTGATGCTGCCGACGAATGTGGGCGGTTCAGGTTTCGATGTTTCCAAATGGATCGTTCTGCCGATTGTCATAGCCGCAACAGTGCTGATTTTGCGGATGATACCCGGTCAGGTCGGCAAGAATCTCGAGCACCAGTACCGGATCTTCGGCAACAAGCACACCTGGGCCATGACCATCATATATACGATGACCTTCGGCTCCTTCATCGGTTACTCGGCGGCATTTGCGTTGGCCATCAAGGTGATCTTCGGTTTTCAGCATGTCGCGGTTGATGGGATCATTACTCATGACACGGTCAATGCGAACGGTCCGAGCGCACTGATGTATGCGTGGATGGGGCCCTTCATCGGTGCGCTGATCCGGCCGGTCGGCGGCATGATCTCCGACAAGATGGGTGGCGCGAAAGTGACCCAGATCATTTCGGTTATCATGGTTGTCAGTGCTCTGGGCGTCGCCTACTTCATGCAGCAGGCCTATACATCTGCAACACCGGAGCAGTATTTCGTGCCGTTCCTTCTGCTTTTCCTCGTTCTGTTCACAGCAACCGGCATCGGCAACGGATCGACATTCCGCACGATTGCTGTTGTGTTCGACAAGGAACAGGCGGGACCGGTGCTTGGCTGGACATCCGCAGTTGCAGCCTATGGCGCATTCATCATCCCGCAGGTCCTGGGCGAGCAAATCAAGCTGGCGACCCCGGAACTGGCCCTCTATGGCTTCGCGGCTTTCTACATGATCTGCATCATCATCAACTGGTGGTTCTACCTGCGCAAGAACGCCTACGTGAAAAATCCATAGGACGGCGAACCGACAACAGGCGGGTGCCTTGTGCACCCGCCGTCACTGAAACCGGAGAAACCCAATGAGCCATCTCCTTAACCGCCTGAACTTCCTGGCCCCATCCAAAACGGGGACCTTTTCCGAAGGACATGGCGTTACAACCAACGAATCACGGGACTGGGAAAACAGTTATCGCCAACGCTGGCAGCACGATAAAATCGTCCGCTCCACCCACGGCGCGAACTGCACCGGATCCTGCTCCTGGAAAATCTACGTCAAGGGCGGCATCGTCACCTGGGAAACCCAGCAGACGGACTATCCGCGCACACGGCCCGATCTACCGAACCATGAGCCGCGCGGCTGTCCGCGCGGCGCCAGCTACAGCTGGTACATGTATTCAGCCAACCGGGTGAAATATCCGATGATACGCTCACGACTCTTGCGCCAGTGGCGCAGGGAACGGACCCTGAAGACACCCATCGGAGCATGGGCGGCGATCCAAGAAGATCCGGCAAAGCGGGCCGACTACGTCAAATTGCGCGGGCTCGGGGGTTTCGTTCGCGCCACCTGGGACGAGGTCAACGAAATCATCGCCGCAGCCAATGCCTATACCGCGAAAAAGTGGGGGCCGGACAGGGTCATGGGGTTTTCGCCGATCCCGGCCATGTCGATGATTTCCTATGCTGCCGGTTCGCGGTACCTGTCGCTGCTCGGCGGCGTATGCATGTCGTTCTACGACTGGTATTGCGATCTTCCGCCATCCTCGCCGATGACCTGGGGAGAGCAGACGGACGTTCCTGAATCGGCCGACTGGTACAACTCCGGCTTTCTGATGTTGTGGGGCTCCAACGTTCCGCAAACGCGGACACCGGATGCGCATTTCTATACGGAAGTCCGCTACAAGGGCGCCAAATCGGTCGTCGTATCGCCGGATTACTCGGAAGCCGCAAAATTCTCCGATATGTGGCTGCATCCGAAGCAGGGGACTGATGCTGCACTTGCCATGGCTTTCGGTCACGTCATCCTTCGCGAGTTCCACCTCGACCGGCAGGCCGAATATTTCGAAGATTACTGCCGCCGCTACACCGACATGCCGATGCTGGTGCGTCTGGTGAAGAAGGACGGCAATTATGTGCCTGACCGCCTCGTTCGCGCATCCGATTTCAAAGGCGGACTGGACGAGGAAAACAATCCCGAATGGAAGACGGTCGCCTTTGACGAAAAGACCAGGGAGCCGGTAACACCGCTGGGCTCCGTCGGCTTCCGCTGGGGAGAAGAGGGTCAGTGGAACCTTGAGGCCAAGGACGGCAAGGGCAGGGATGTCGAACTGGCGATGAGCCTGGTCCTCGACACCGACCACGATGAGGTCGCCAATGTCGCATTCCCCTATTTCGGCAATCGCGAACATGATCATTTCGAGGGCACGAACCACGACAGCGTGCTGCTCCGCTCGGTTCCGGCCAGAAAACTGAATCTTGTCGAAGGCGATACGCTTGTCGCCACGGTGTTTGACCTGTTTGTCGCCAATTACGGCCTTGACCGCGGTCTGGAAGACAGCAATTCAGCGAAATCCTACGACGACGATCTGCCTTACACCCCCGCATGGGCGGAAAAGATCACCGGTGTGCCGCGCGAGCAGATCATCACGGTTGCACGGGAATTTGCCAAAAATGCCGAAAAGACCAATGGCCGCTCGATGGTCATCGTCGGTGCCGGTCTGAACCACTGGTACCACATGGACATGAACTATCGCGGCATTATCAACATGCTGGTCATGTGTGGTTGTGTCGGTCAGTCAGGCGGTGGCTGGAGCCACTATGTCGGACAGGAAAAACTGCGTCCGCAAACCGGCTGGCAGCCGCTTGCCTTCGGCCTTGACTGGGGCCGCCCGCCGCGCCACATGAATTCGACTTCGTTCTTCTATGCGCACACCGATCAGTGGCGTTACGAGACGCTCAAGGTCGACGAGATCCTGTCGCCGACGGCACCCGAAGGTCCTTGGGACGGCACGCTGATCGACTACAATATCCGTGCCGAACGCATGGGCTGGCTGCCATCGGCACCACAGCTCAAGACCAATCCGCTGGAGGTTGCAAAGGCAGCCGACAAAGCCGGAAAGGATCCCAAAGACTATGTCACCGAACAGCTGAAATCCGGTGGCCTGAACATGTCGTGCGAGGATCCCGACGATGAGGCCAACTGGCCGCGCAACATGTTCGTGTGGCGCTCCAACCTGCTCGGATCGTCCGGCAAGGGACATGAGTATTTCCTCAAACACCTGCTCGGAACCAACCATGGCGTCATGGGCAAGGATCTTGGCGAGGAGGGTCGACAGCAGGCGCAGGAAGCGGTCTGGCACGACGAGGCGCCGGAGGGAAAACTGGACCTTCTGGTGACGCTCGATTTCCGCATGTCGACCACCTGCGTCTATTCCGACATCGTGCTGCCGACGGCCACTTGGTATGAGAAAAACGATCTCAATACATCGGACATGCACCCGTTTATCCACCCGCTGACCAGCGCCGCAGATCCGGCCTGGGATGCGCGCAGCGACTGGGACATCTTCAAGGGCATTGCCAGCAAGTTCTCCGAAGTGGCTCCGGAAATCCTCGGTGTCGAGAAGGATGTTGTACTTGTGCCGATCCTGCACGACACGCCTGGCGAAATAGCCCAACCGGTCGACGTCAAGGACTGGAAGAAAGGCGAAACCGAGCCGGTTCCGGGCAAGACGATGCCGACCGTGGCAGTTGTCGAACGGGACTATCCGAACCTCTACAAGCGCTTTAGTGCACTTGGCCCGTTGTTGGACAAGCTTGGCAATGGAGGCAAGGGCATCACGTGGAACACCGAACACGAGGTCGAACTGCTCGGCCATCTCAACGGGGTGGTGAGCGAGGAAGGTCCGACCAAGGGACGTCCGAAAATCGAGACCGATATCGACGCAACCGAGGTTATCCTGACGCTGGCGCCGGAAACCAATGGCGAAGTGGCGGTCAAAGCCTGGGCGGCACTGTCGAAGAATACTGGCCGCGACCACACGCATCTTGCCGTTCCCAAGGAGGACGAGAAGATCAGGTTCCGCGACGTCGTCTCGCAGCCGAGGAAGATCATTTCGTCGCCCATCTGGTCGGGGCTGGAATCGGAGAAGGTCTGCTACAATGCTTGCTATACAAATGTTCACGAGCTGATCCCGTGGCGAACCATCACAGGTCGCCAGCAGCTCTACCAGGACCATTTGTGGATGCGGGCATTCGGCGAGGCGTTCTGCCTTTACCGTCCGCCGATCGATACGAAATCGATCAACCCCGTTATCGAAGCCAAATCGAACGGCAAGCCGCAATTGGTGCTGAACTTCATCACGCCGCACCAGAAATGGGGCATTCACTCGACCTATTCGGACAACCTGTTGATGCTGACGCTGAACCGCGGCGGTCCGGTTGTATGGATCTCTGAAGTGGACGCTGCAAAGGCAGACCTCGTCGACAATGACTGGGTCGAGGTCTTCAACGTCAATGGCGCGATTGTTGCCCGGGTGGTTGTCTCACAGCGCATGAAGGAGGGAACCATTTACATGTATCACGCTCAGGAAAAGCTCGTGAATACGCCGGGATCCCAACTGACCCAGCAGCGCGGCGGCATTCACAACTCCGTCACAAGGGCGATTACCAAACCGACCCATATGATCGGCGGTTATGCCCAGCAGTCTTACGGCTTCAACTATTACGGCACGGTTGGTTCGAACCGTGACGAGTTCGTCGTGGTTCACAAGCTGGACAAAGTCGACTGGATGGAAGGTCCGTATACCGGGCCCGTTTCACAGAATTCGGAGGCAGCAGAATGAAAATTCGCGCGCAAATCGGCATGGTGCTGAACCTCGACAAGTGCATCGGGTGCCACACATGCTCAGTCACCTGCAAGAACGTCTGGACGAACCGTGAGGGCGTTGAATACGCCTGGTTCAACAATGTCGAGACAAAACCCGGTGTCGGATATCCCAAGGAATGGGAGAACCAGAAGAAATGGAACGGCGGCTGGGTGCGCAAATCCAACGGCAAGATCGAACCCAAAATGGGTGCAAAATGGCGTATTCTCGCCAATATCTTCGGCAACCCGGATCTGCCGGAAATCGACGACTATTACGAACCGTTCGATTTCGACTACGGCCATCTGCAGACCGCCGGCGAAAGCCAGACAACACCGACCGCGCGACCGCGTTCGATGGTCACCGGTGAACGGATGCAGAAGATCGAGTGGGGGCCGAACTGGGAAGAGATTCTCGGTGGCGAGTTTTCCAAACGATCACAGGATTATAATTTCGAGGGCGTCGAAAAGGAAATTTACGGCGAATACGAAAACACCTTCATGATGTATCTGCCGAGGCTGTGCGAGCACTGCCTGAACCCGACATGTGTGGCAGCCTGTCCATCGGGCGCGATCTACAAGCGTGAAGACGATGGCATTGTCCTGATCGACCAGGAGAAATGCCGCGGCTGGCGCATGTGCGTATCCGGCTGCCCGTATAAGAAAATCTATTACAACTGGTCTTCGGGCAAATCCGAAAAATGCGTCTTTTGCTATCCGCGCATTGAATCCGGACATCCGACCGTTTGCTCGGAAACCTGTGTAGGTCGCATCCGCTATCTGGGTGTCGTTCTATATGATGCAGACCAGATATCAGAAGCTGCATCGACCTCCGATGAGCGGGACCTCTACGAAGAACAGCTGAAAGTGTTCCTCGATCCGAATGATCCGAAGGTCATCGAACAGGCAAGGAAGGACGGCGTCCCCGATGCCTGGCTCGAGGCTGCAAAGCATTCGCCGGTCTACAAAATGGCAATGGACTGGAAGGTTGCGTTCCCGCTGCATCCCGAATACCGCACCTTGCCGATGGTCTGGTACATCCCGCCACTGTCTCCGCTCCAGTCTGCCGCCCAATCCGGCACGATCGGCGTTGATGGCGATATTCCCGATGTCCGCTCGTTGCGGATCCCGGTCCGCTATCTTGCCAACCTTCTGACGGCCGGCAAGGAGGCGCCCGTAGTCTCGGCACTGGAACGCATGCTTGCCATGCGCGCCTATATGCGCGCCAAAACCATTGACGGTGTCATCGACGAGGTGGTCGCCGAGAAGGTGGGCATGAGTGGCGAGATGATCGAGGAGATGTATCAGATTCTGGCGATCGCCAACTACGAAGATCGCTTCGTCATCCCGACAACACACCGGGAAATCAGCGAGGACGCCTTCGATGTTCGCGGCTCCTGCGGGTTTTCGTTTGGCAATGGCTGTTCGGGTGGCGCTTCCGACACCGATCTCTTCGGGGCGAAGCCGACAAGAACTACGCATACACCAACGGATGTATTCAAGGAGCAGGTCTGATGAACACGACTTTAAAGGTAATCTCACTGCTTCTGTCCTATCCGACGAAGGAGCTTCAGGACGCGATACCCGAACTGAATACCGCAGTGGATGCAGACAGTGGCACCGGTAAATGCGAGGCGCTGCTCATCAAGCGGCTGGCGGACGACATTGCTTCGCTCGATCTTTACGAGGCGCAGGAGCGTTATGTCTTTCTTTTCGATCGCACGCGCACCTTGTCGCTTCACCTGTTTGAGCATGTGCACGGCGAAAGCCGTGACCGCGGCAGCGCCATGGTCGACCTGATGGAAATGTACGGGAAAGCCGGTTTCGACATCGGCACAAACGAGATGCCGGATTATCTGCCGATGTTCCTGGAATTCCTTTCCGTGAAACCGGCAGCCGAGGCGGAGGAGTTGCTTGGGCAGACCGTGCATATTCTCAGCGCACTGCGAGAGCGGCTGAAAAAGCGCAAATCGATCTACGCCAACGCGTTCGGCGCGCTCGAGGTGCTGGCGAAGGGAAAGCCGGACCGGGCGCTTCTCAAAGGCCTTCTGGATGAGCCGCTGGACGATCCGGACGATCTCGAAGCGCTCGACCGTATCTGGGAAGAGGAGGTCGTCACTTTCGGCGGCAATTCCGGCGAGAACGCCTGCGGGCCAGACCGGTTGCGCACGCAGATGCGCGCAGCGCAACGCAAGGTCACCGATCCCGCTCAACCATCCAGCACCACGCTTTAGGAGGACAGGACGATGTCCGGTTATCTCAATACGCTCTTTTTCGGGATCTATCCCTATATCGCGCTTGTGGTGCTTGTTGTCGGCACCATCGTGCGTTATGACCGCGAACCTTATACCTGGCGGTCAGGTTCGAGCCAGCTTCTGCGACGCAAGCAGCTGGTCTGGGGCTCCGTTCTCTTCCACGTCGGCGTCCTGGTCATCTTCTTCGGACACCTGATCGGGCTGTTGACGCCGATTGAATACTTCGACACCTTCGGCATCAGCCACACTTTCAAGCAGGGATTGGCGGTTGTTGCGGGTGGCATTGCTGGCATTGCTGCGATTATCGGGGCCACGCTTTTGGCACAACGGCGCCTTTTCGACGCCCGTGTGCGGGCTGCCTCGAGCTCGTCCGACACACTGATAATCCTGTTGTTGTGGGTTCAATTGGCTCTGGGATTGGCAACCATACCAATTTCGCTGCAGCACCTGGAGGGTCATCAGATGCTGAAATTTATGGAATGGGCTCAAGGAATATTCACCTTCAACGCGGAAGCTTCCAGTTACGTTGCGGATGCCAGCTTCGTTTTCAAGCTGCACCTGTTCCTCGGGCTGACCATTTTGCTGATCTTCCCGTTCACCCGGCTTGTTCACATGCTCAGTGCACCCCTGCGTTATCTGTGGCGCCCGGGTTACCAGGTTGTGCGCCAGCGCAATCGCCGCCCGCAGGCCACTCGGACCCCGGTGGAGTAATTGCCATGGCGACACTTTACCAGAACCCTTCGCTGCAAATTGACGGCGAAAGCTATTCGACCTATCAGGAGCCCGATAGGTCGGTACCGCCGAAGGCAAAACCCGTCACAAAGGAAATCAGCGTCAACGGCATTGCGATTTCCGAAACCGAACTTCTGGCCGAAGCACAGAACCACCCGGCCGACAATCCGGGTGGCGCCCTGGCCGAAGCCGCAAGGGCCCTGGTCGTTCGTGAACTGCTATGGCAGGAAGCCCGGCGGCTCGAACTGGCCGTCCTTCCCGAAAACGATGCGGACGGGCGGCTGGAGACAGAAAGGGATGCGGCCATCAGGGCGCTGATCGATCGACAGGTCGATGTGCCGACCGCCGGTGAAGAGGAATGTCGGCGCTACTATGACCAGAATCCGGAAAAACTCTCATCCGAGCCGCTGATCGAAGCGCGTCATATTCTACTGGCGTCAGTGCCCGGAGACAAAACCGCGAGGATCAAGTCGAAAGCACTGGCCCGGCAACTGAGCAATCATCTGTCTGACCAGCCGCAGGAATTTGCTGCGCTTGCCAAACAGCACTCGGCCTGCCCGTCGCGCGAGCACGGCGGAAATCTCGGCCAACTGACCCGCGGCAGCACCGTGCCTGAATTCGAACGGGCGATAGAGGCCATGAAGGAGGGCGAGATTTCGACTGTTCCGGTGGAAAGCCGGTTCGGATTTCACGTCATTGCGCTTGACCGCAAGGTACCCGGCGAAAAGCTGCCGTTCGATCTTGTGCGGGAGCGCATTGCCGTGTGGCTCGAGGCCGCGGCATGGTCGAAAGCTGTATCGCAATACATTGCAATTCTTGCAGGCGCTGCGGAGATCAAGGGCATCAGCCTGAACACTGGCGACGGGCCTCTTGTGCAGTAGAACGAGATGACGCAATGAACAGGCGAAAAGAAGTCAGGGCGATGACGATCGAGGCGCTGGAAAATGCGCCGCCCGTCGCGCAGCTGCTGTCGCCGCTCGAATATATTCTTACCGATCACTTCCGGCAAAGGGCACTGTGCCAGGCTCTCGATGAGCTGGCCGACAGCGACGCGCTGGATACGGAACAGGCCGCCGCCGCGCTGGATTTTTTGAAGACCGAATTCAGCCCACATGTCATCGATGAAGAGGAAGATCTGTTTCCTCTGCTACGCCGCCGGGCCGAACCCGCCGACGATATTGAGGAGGTGCTTGGCGAACTCAGTCTAGAGCACGCGACCGACAGGGACGAGGCGGAACTGGTGATCGGCGAACTGTCCAGCGCGATCGAGGCCAATGGCAGTGGTTTTCCCTCACCGAAATTTGCCGAACTCCTGCATCGTTTCGCCGCCAATGAGCGTCGGCACCTGATTGTCGAAAATGCCATTGTCATGCCGCTTGCCAGGGCGCGTCTGACGGCCGATGATTTGCGCAATCTCGGTCGCCGAATGGCGGCACGGCGTGGAATCGATTATCCGGAGACACCGAATGCTGACTGATCTTCTTGATCACAACATCCGCTGGGCGACAAACAAGCGGCGCGAAGACCCGGACTATTTCAGCCGGCTGTCAGCGCTGCAGCGACCGGATTACCTGTGGATCGGCTGTTCTGACAGCCGTGTGCCGGCCAATGTCATTACGGGTCTCGAGCCGGGTGAAGTGTTTGTCCATCGCAATGTGGCAAACCTTGTGCATCGCGGTGATATCAACCTGCTTTCGGTTCTCGAATTCGCGGTGGAAACGCTTGAAATAAAACACATAATCGTCTGCGGCCACTATGGTTGTGGCGGTGTGCGGGCGGCCATGGACGGTCATCGCCACGGCATTATCGATCATTGGCTGCAGCCGATCCGCGACACAGCCGACAATCGGGCCGAGGAACTCAAAAAGATCGGAGACCCCGATACGCGGCTCAATCGGCTGTGCGAAATGAGTATCGCCTCGCAGGTGGAGGGTTTGTCACGAACGCCGATCATCCAGTCCGCCTGGAAACGCGGCAGGGATCTGTCGATCCACGGCTGGGTTTACGGCCTGAATGACGGATTGTTGCGGGATCTTGAATGCGGTTGTGGCGGGCACGGACATGTTGGTGGTGAGCGTTAATGACCGTATCGTGCAGCCGCACCGAGTAGTGAATTAATTATCTTCCCTCGAGCCGACATATATGCGGTCTGCAGGGCAACGGAGTTTTTTGATGACTGGACACAATGTGCATCCACTTGCCGCCATCCACTTTGGCAAGGATGAGTATATTGACGGCATTCTGATTGATGCGGTGAAGGCACTTAAGGCAGAAGGCATTCGGGTCGGCGGTTTCGTGCAGCACGACACGCCCGATACGGAGAGTTGCTGTTCGATCACCCATGTCGAAGATGTCATGACCGGCTCACGGCACCGCATCACGCAGGCCCTTGGCGCAGGATCGAAAGGTTGCCGGCTTGATCCGCAGGCGCTCGCTGAAATGGCAGGCAGACTTTTGTTGTTGCTCGATGAGGAGGTCGACATAATCGTCCTCAACCGTTTCGGCAAGGGCGAGTCCGACGGGCAGGGTTTTCGGGCCGTCATCGAAAAGGCGATTGATCTCGGTGTGCCGGTCCTGACGGCGGTGCGCGATACCTATTTGCCGGCGTGGGAGGAATTTTCCGGAGAGCTGGCAGCGGCGCTGCCGATGGATGCGGCCGCCGCCAACGAATGGGGCAAAGCGGCGGTAGTCGATGCGCGTGCGGGCAGCAACGCGGCCTGATTGCGTTCCGCGATCACCGTCTGCGCAAGACGACGGTCAGGTGCCAGATCTCGAATGCGTATTTGTCGAGAAATTTGCGATAGAGGCCGTCAAGGCGATGGAAGAATTCGTCGGCTAGCCGGTCCGCATCTTCTGCGCTGTTTGTCGAAGGCTCAAACAGTTGTTTGCGCAATGTCGAGTCGGCGAAGGCGCGGACATAGCCGGTATAGAGCCTTGCATATTCCACCGGATCGCCAATCGAATCCGCAAACAGATCGGCCTGGTGAAGTGGTGCCGGCTCCACCTTGAGGGTGTCGATCTCAAAGGCCTTCGACAGTTCCGGATCCTGCTTAAGCGGATCCCTGGCTTCGTCTTCGGACATGAACCAGAGCGAAAACACGAAATTGTCTAGTATTTCACCATTGATCAGGCCCTCATCCGCCATTTCCCGCGCAACGACCTGCAGAGCCCGGTAGATGCCGCGGCCGGAAGCGGCGAATCCGTTTTTCTCCTGGGCATCGGGCACTGAGCCGAGCGTGGACACCAGCAGATATCCGCCGGGGTGCAGTTCCAGCGCCCGGCAGCGAAGGAATGTCAACCAGTCCTGCCGGGCAAAGGCTGCCATTTCGGCGCGCGCCTCGCCCTCAAGATCGGCAAACCACACGGTGTTTGGTGCGTATAGATGCAGGGCGCGGCTGAACCAGTGGCTCGCCGCGAAACAGGTTCCAAGCGAGACCGAATTCTCGGCTGCCATCTGTTTGTAGAAAGATCCGATGGCCGCTTCGGTTCTGACGTTTTCCGTGCCGTTCAGATATCCGGACGGTCCCGAAACGAGCCCAAAAAGCGTGTTCCAGTCATTGCCCGGCTGGTCGGCATGGCATGCGGCAATCTTTTCTCCAGGATGTGCGGAGCGGCATGCTTCAATCGCGGGCCGCATCACGTTGATGGTGCTTATTCCGGGGCCGCATCCGTAGTCAACGATCCTGAATTCTGTCCCGATGTTGCTTACTTTTTCGACGAGGCCGCGAATTTGCATGGCCTGGCTGTCGATGATCTGCTGCTGCGCGGCCGAATTCCGATTGTAGTCGACCATGCCTTCGGTCGATTTCTGATCTTCAGGATTGTCAGATTGCATTGGGCTCGCTCCTGCTACCATTCGCGTTGACGATAAAAACGCGAAGCTCTTTCATCTTTGTAGTCAGGTTAGACCGGCAAAAGGACAATAATGAAGTCGATTTATAATATTTATCCCTTTGCTCGACAATTGCACGCGACCGGGTCATTGGACCAACGCGCCGCCGCATTGTTCAGGTTTGCAGGCCGCCGCGTCAAAAACCAGCTATGCACGCCACATGGCTGCAATATCCACTTCGATGTCGGACCAGACCGGGCTGGTGTCATCCCCGTAGTTGTTGCCGCCTGGCGAACCCGGCATAAAACCGCATTCAACGATTTGCCAGATCGGCCCGATCACCGGGACAAGAACAATGAATATCCACCACGCGCTCTTGTCGCGGTCATGATAGCGCTTCACGGTCAGGCAAATATTGACCCAGATACATGTACTGAGAAACGTGAACATGATGAGCACCGCAATCAGCTCGTTGACCGGTGCGCCGGCCTCGATGGCCTCAACGTTCTCGCCAACCAATCCACCGGCAAGAACCAGGGATATGGCCAGGATCGCGATCGGCAATAGCCAGCCAAGCCACCATTGAATACGGCCTATCCGGCCGCTCGGGCTGAAAAAAAGGTGCATCAAACCATCCCCTGTTAGAAGGCACGTCTTTTTAGATCACCTTATCCGGCTATGCTTAAGATCGAGCTATTCGGTCGAGATTTGGCGGGTCTTGTCTGCGTTGTAGTAAATCAACAGTTATTCCGGTGCGTACAAATTGAGCAGAATATCAAGCCGAATTGCTGAAGTTTATAATTTATGAATTTATGTTAACATATTGATTTAGATATACAATATCTCATAAGATCAATTTGCTAAAGCGTCGGAACCCATTGGCTTATCATAACGGCTGGCGATTCCGGTCGCATCGAGACCGAAAATTGCAGGAAACGCTCCGGTTTTCATCAACTGCCGGCCAGATCGGCATCGAAGAGCGTTATCAGCCGCGCATCAAAGCCGGCCCTTGTTTTGGCGACTTCGTCCTTTGTGGCGTCGACAAAGGCCTGCCTCTGCGCCTTACTCAGATCGCCGATTTCAACGCCCTCGGCGACGAGACTATCGGCGCACACCACGTCATCTTCGTCGGCAAAGCCACGTTGAGCCTGTGTTGCTTTGCGCAGGGCCTGTTGAACGCCTTTTTTGAAGTCCGCCGGCCATGACTGAACGGCAGCCTTGTTGAACAAAACCATGGCAACGCCGATGAGATGGCGGGTGAGGGTGATGTGCTTGTGGTTTTTGTGGAGGCCGAAATTGTAGATGTTGGTCAGTGGATTTTCCTGAGCGTCGACCGTGCCGTCGGCGACAGCGGCCGGAAGATCGCGCACATCGATGGTTTTAGGCTCGAAACCCAGCGCCCGAAAGACGCGCTGGTGATTGTCATTGGCAAGGGTGCGGATTTTCAGGCCTTGGCAATCCTCGGGCGAAAGGATAGGGCCTTTGCCGTTGGAGATGTGGCGGAAGCCGTTGTCCCAGAAATCGAGCACGGCATAGCCGGTCTTTTCCTCCATCAGGCGGGAAAGCTCGCGTCCCAGCGCACCATCGAGGGCAGCATAGGCACGGGCCCGGTCGGGCACGATGAAGTGCTGGTCGAAAATGCCCAGTTCAGGCACCCGTGACGCCAGATAGCTGGATGAAAAGTAACATGCGTCAAGTGTTCCAGATTCCACCAAGGACAACAGATCCGATGCTTTTTGACCACGCTCGACAATGTTGCTGTCGAATGAAAAGTCGGCGGTATTTCCGAGCGTTTTTGAAAGCGCGTCGCCAAAGGCATGACCGGCGCGGGTGTGAACGGATGCAAGCCCCTGATATCCGCCGAACCTGATGCTTATCGGCGCCATCAGACCAGTTCCCGCATCAGTTCATCCGGGTCGGCAGGCAGTTCGACCGGCATGTCACGCTTGGCAGATAGATCCATCGCCATCGTCAATAGAAGGTTGCGGTGCCCAACATTTGCCGTGGCGTGCGGCGTGCGCTGACCGGTGTAGATGCGTTGGTACCAGGCATTGGTTTCCTCGCGCATCGGTCCCCAGAGCTGATTGTCGTGCAGGTCGCCCGGCGGATAGCTTGTCAGCAAGTCGACGTGGCGCGGCGCGCCCGGATCGAAGCCTTCGGGCGCATAACCCGCGCCTTGCGCGACCTCTGTCGCAAGCACGACATCGCGGTGGGTGTCTTCGATATCGATGACCCCCTTGGTGCCGACGATACCGATTTCGATGCCGTAGACCGCGCCGGGCCACACAACCGGCAAAGCCCAGGAAATGTTCATGCTCCAGATGGTGCCGTCATCCATGGTGAAGATGCCGAATGTGGAATCCTTCGTGCCCCATTTGCCGAGCGCGGCGTCGCAGGACTGGGCGAAGACAGATACGGGCGTCTTGCCTTCCATAAGCCACATGCACATGTCGAGGCTGTGGGTGCCCGACACCACCATCGGCGTCAGATTGGCCCTGTCCTGGGTGCGGCTGACGGTGGCGATCGGCACCATGCGGTTCATGAAGGCGCGCGTCACAACCGATGTGACATCGCCGATCTGACCGGTGATCAGTCTTTTCTTGACGGCCAGAAAACGGCGGCGGAAACGCTGCGTGTAGCCGACCACGGCATCGACGCCGGCGGCTTCTATCGCATCGAGGATTGTCTGTGACTGGCGGGCATCCGTTGCCACGGCTTTTCGATGAAGAGATCGAGACCGCGTTCAACAGCGGCGAGGGTCGGGTCGGTATGGAAATTCTCGTCGGTTGCGATGATTGCAGACGCGATCCGCGGCAGGGCCAGATATCCCTATACGTCGCAGGAGATGGTGCACAATATCGAGGTGCTGGAAGCCATAGCCAGGTCGGCCGAGGAGGGCTAAACGATACATATTTAGGCTCTATTTCGATCCCGCCGGGATCACGGCTCTGCTCCCTGAGAGACGTGCCCGGCAAAGGAGTGGATAAGGGCCGGCGCCGCTTGCAGACAGGTGCCGGATCCGGGCCAGCCTTTTCTTATCTTCGGTTTGAAACGGATTCCGCCGGATAGGTTCTTGGTGTGATCGGCAGATATCGCGGACCCTGCTGCGTCAGGAATTCCTGAAATACGCCCATTGCAGGCGACTGGGCCCGGTCGGCGCGCGAGACGGAAAACCACTGCCGTCGAATTGGCATGCCGACCACGTCCAATATTGCCAGCCGTCCGAGTTGCAGTTCCTGCTCTATCGTATGGGCGGATATGAAGGCGACGCCAAGGCCGGCCATGACGGCCTGTTTAATGGTTTCATTCGATCCCATTTCGGTGCCAAGATTGTCGAGTTTCGTGGGCACATCGGCAAAGAATATTTCAAGCGAAATACGGGTTCCAGAGCCGGATTCGCGGACGAGGAATTCCTCTGCCGCGATTTCCGATTTGGTGATTTCGCGCCGACTTGAGAGATGATGATCCGAAGGCGCGATTATGACGAGGGGGTGGTCGCCGAATACGGAAGCCTTGACCTTGAGGTCCGCGGGCGGGCGTCCCATCAGGGCAATGTCGACACTGTGCTTGTGCAGGGCACCGATGGTCTCGGCGCGGTTGCCGACAAAGAGCTCGATCTGGATTGCCGGATGGCGGTCCTTGAATGCCGCGATCAGCCGGGGTGCAAAATATTTGGCGGTGGAAACGGCTCCCAGTCTGAGGGTGCCGCGCTGGCCGCCCTTGAATGCGGTCAGCTCCTCATCGAGCATATAAAGGCGTTCCTGCACGGAATGGGCAGCTTCCAGAACCCGGCGCCCTGCGGCAGTCGGTCGCATCCCCTCGGGTGTGCGGTCAAACAGCGGAAGACCGACTTCTTCTTCAAGCTGTTTGAGTTGCAGCGTTATCGCCGGTCCGGTCAAGCCTAACTCTTTGGCTGCGCTGGATATTTTTTGCGTTCTTTCGATGGCAATCAGGGAGCGCAATTGTCGGATCGTCAGATTCTTCATGAGGGTAAGTTAGAATATTTTATCGCGTTAATAAAGAAAATAAATTTTACTAATGTCTGCATTTCACCGATATTCCGCCGCGTCGGCGAATGGTAGCCGGTCGGGAGGAACGACGATGCAGTCCGCAACGCTTGACGCATATCTGAATACCTATGCCGGTTCGGATGATCCGGTGCGGCTGCAGATTGCGGGTACCATTCGCGCCTTTGCCGGTGCTGCTGTCCAGATCCGAAAATCCATCAATGAAGGCGCACTGGGTGCGGCGTTTGCCAGCAGCCGCGCAACGTACAGTGCGGACGGCGATGCACAGAAGGAGCTGGATGTTCACGCCGACAACCGCTTTCTTGATGCGGCGCGGCAGGCCGGCATTGCCTTTTATGCGTCTGAAGAGCTCCCGGGACCGGTTACCATCAATACACAGTCGGATATCGCCGTTGCCATCGATCCGCTCGACGGATCGTCCAACATCGACACCAATGTTTCCATCGGCACCATCTTTTCGATCCTGCCAAGCGCCGGCGATCCTGAAGCGACCTTTGCTCAGACTGGCGAGACGCAGCTTGCCGCCGGCTTTTTCATCTACGGACCGCAACTGGCTCTGGTTCTGACGACAGGCTCGGGAACACGCATCTACGTCTTCTCCGGTCGGCTCGGCACGTTCGTTGAAGCCTATGAATCGATCGTCATTCCGAAATCCGCGAGGGAATTTGCCGTCAACGCCTCCAACTATCGGCACTGGGATGAAGCCGTTCGGCTTTATGTCGACGATTGCCTTGCCGGCTCGGAAGGACCACGCGGCGAAGATTTCAACATGCGCTGGATCGCCTCGCTTGTCGCTGACACGTACCGCATCCTCAGCCGCGGCGGCGTCTTCCTCTATCCGGGCGATGGACGCAGAGGCTACTCAAGCGGCCGACTGCGGCTGGTCTACGAGGCCAATCCGATCGCAATGCTGATCGAGCAGGCGGGCGGTGCAGCATCAGACGGGCTGACCCGCATTCTTGAACTCGTGCCGCACGATCTGCACCAGCGCACACCGCTCATTTTCGGCTCGTGCAAAGAGGTTGAGACGATCGAGCGTTATCACAGCGACCCCTCGTCGATTGCGGATCGCCATCCGCTGTTTGCCAATCGCGGCCTTTTCAGAACCTGAACGGGAGCAGCTACCGATGTCACACAAACATCCCGTCATCGCGATCACCGGGTCTTCGGGCGCCGGAACCACCACGGTCAAGGACACGTTTGAAAAGATTTTCAAGCGCGAAGGCATGACCGCCGCGTTCATCGAAGGCGACGCATTTCATCGGTTTGACCGGCTCGGCATGCGCGCCAAGGTCAAGGAGGAAGAGGAAAACGGCAACGTAAATTTTTCCCACTTCAGCCCGGAGGCCAACGAGCTGGAAATCCTTGAATCCGTCTTCGAGGAATACGGACGCAAGGGCACGGGCAAAACCCGACGCTACGTCCACGACGACACTGAAGCCGAGCTTTACAGTTCTGCGCCCGGAACCTTCACCGAATGGGAAGATCTGCCGGCAAGCGACCTGCTGTTCTATGAGGGCCTGCATGGCTGCGTAAAGAGCGGCACCATTGATCTGCCGCGGCACATCGATCTGAAAATCGGGGTTGTTCCGGTCATCAATCTCGAATGGATCCAGAAGAACCATCGCGACAAATCCCTGCGCGGCTATTCCACCGAGGCGGTCACGGAAACGATCCTGCGGCGCATGCCGGACTATGCGCGCTACATCTGCCCGCAATTTTCCGAGACAAATATCAATTTTCAGCGCATCCCGACCGTCGATACGTCCAATCCGTTTACCGCGCGCTGGATACCGACGCCGGCCGAATCCATGCTGGTGATCCGTTTTGCCAATCCGCGCGGCATCGATTTTCCCTATCTGCTGTCCATGCTCGACGGCAGCTTCATGTCACGGGCCAATTCCATCGTCTGTTCCGGCGAAAAGCTGGATCTCGCCATGCAGCTGATTTTCACGCCGCTGATCCACAAGCTGATCGATCTGAAACGTCGCGCGTCCTGAGGAGAAGTTATGAATATGCAGTCCAAGGAAATCACCAGTGCCGCGGCAACAGAACAGGAAATGGCGCACGCCATTCGGGCGCTTGCCATGGACGCGGTGCAGAAGGCCAATTCCGGCCATCCCGGCATGCCCATGGGCATGGCTGATGTGGCGACGGTCCTTTTCAACCGCTTCGTCAATATAGATCCGCAGCATCCGCAATGGCCCGACCGCGACCGTTTTGTGCTTTCGGCGGGGCACGGCTCAATGCTGCAATATGCTCTGCATCATCTGCTCGGTTATGACGACATGCCGGTCGAGGAACTGCGACGCTTCCGTCAGCTCGGAAGCCGAACGGCCGGTCATCCCGAATTCGGCCATGCGAAAGGCATCGAGACGACGACAGGTCCGCTGGGGCAGGGTATTGCCACGGCGGTCGGCATGGCGCTCGGTGAACGCATGATGGTGGCGCGCTTCGGCGATGCGCTGGTCGATCACTTTACCTATGTTATAGCCGGTGACGGCTGCCTGCAGGAGGGTCTCAGCCATGAAGCCATCGATCTTGCCGGCCACCTGAAACTGTCACGGCTGATTGTATTGTGGGACGACAACCGCATCTCTATCGACGGACCGACGTCCCTGTCGACTTCGACGGACCAGCCGGCACGCTTCCAGGCGGCCGGGTGGGACGTCGAGACAATTGACGGTCACGATATGAACCAAATTGCCGAGGCTATTGAAAAAGCGAGGCAATCTGAAAAACCGACACTCATCGCCTGCCGCACGCTTATCGGCAAGGGTGCGCCAAATTTGGAAGGCTCTGAAAAGACCCATGGCGCGCCGCTCGGCGATGAGGAAATTGCTGCCGTTCGGGACAATATCAACTGGCCGCACGCGCCTTTTGCACTGCCTCAGCATGTGACGGATGCATGGCGCGCCATTGCCCGGCGTGGCGACAGCAAGCGAGATGCCTGGCAGGAGCGGCTGGTTTTCAACCCGCTGCGCGTGGCTTTCAACGAAGCGATTGCGGGCGACGTCGATGCAGGGCTTGAGTCGGCGCTGCGGGAATTCCGCAAGGCACATGTCGAAAAGGCGACAAAGGTCGCGACCCGAAAGGCGTCGGAAATGGCGCTTGAAGTGATCAACTCCACCTGCAGCCTGACGATTGGCGGTTCCGCGGATCTGACCCATTCGAACCTGACGATTACCAAGGACCTTGCGCCGGTCGGCCAGCATGGTTTCGAGGGTCGTTACGTTCATTACGGCATTCGAGAGCACGGCATGGCTGCGGCGATGAACGGGCTGGCGCTGCATGGCGGCTTTATTCCGTATGGCGGTACGTTCCTGTGCTTTGCGGACTATGCGCGTGGTGCGATGCGGCTGTCGGCCCTGATGGGGCAGCGGGTCATCTACGTCATGACGCATGATTCCATCGGGCTCGGCGAAGACGGCCCGACCCACCAGCCTATCGAGCACCTGGCGATGCTGCGGGCAACGCCGAACCTCAATGTCTTACGCCCCGCCGATATCATCGAAACGGCCGAGGCATGGGAGATTGCACTTTCCTCAAAGAACCGGCCAAGCGTGCTGGTGCTGTCTCGGCAGGGGCTTCCCATGTTGCGCGACACCCACACGGACGAGAACCGTTCAAAACGCGGTGCCTATGTGCTCCATGAAACCCACGGCAAGCGCGATATCACGCTTCTTGCGACGGGGTCCGAGGTGGAAATTGCAAAGGCTGTCGCCGACGAGCTTCTTGCGGAGCACCATGTGCGGGCGGCCGTCGTCTCCATGCCGTGCTGGGAGCTTTTCGAGGAGCAGGACGATGCGTACCGAAAAGAAGTTCTCGGCGATGCGCCGAGGATCGGGATCGAGGCGGCCGCACGGCTCGGTTGGGATCGCTGGCTCGGTGACGGCGGTGTTTTTGTCGGCATGACCTCCTTCGGCGCCAGCGCGCCGGCCGCAGAACTCTACGACCATTTCGGCATCAATGCCGATCGCGTTGCAAGCCTTGCGCTCGACCTTACTCGCTAAGCGGAGAACAGATCAGTGAACCAACCCGTCAAAGTCGCCATCAACGGTTTCGGTCGCATCGGCCGCAATGTGCTACGCGGCATTATCGAATCCGACAGGACCGATATCGAGGTCGTTGCGATCAACGATCTGGGTCCGGTCGAAACCAATGCCCATCTGATGCGCTACGATTCCGTGCACGGTCGTTTTCCCGGTACGGTTACGGTGGACGGCGACATGATCGATGCGGGCAGGGGACCGATCAAGGTTACTGCCGTGCGCGATCCGAAAGAGTTGCCCTGGGGCGATGTTGACGTCGCGCTCGAATGCACCGGAATTTTTGCGACCCGCGACCAGGCTGCGATGCATCTGGAGAACGGCTCAGACCGCGTGCTTGTGTCGGCACCGACATCCGGCGCAGACAAAACCATAGTCTACGGCGTCAATCATGCAGCGCTGACTTCCGATGACCGCGTGGTTTCGAACGCCTCGTGCACCACCAACTGCCTGTCGCCGATCGCCTATGTGCTCAACAGCACGATGGGCATCGATCGCGGCTTCATGACCACGATCCATTCCTATACGGGCGACCAGCCGACGCTCGACACGATGCACAAGGATCTCTACCGCGCACGTGCGGCAGCTTCCTCAATGATTCCCACTTCGACAGGTGCCGCCAAGGCCGTCGGCCTGGTGCTGCCGGAACTCAATGGCAAGCTTGACGGTGTTGCCATCCGCGTTCCGACACCAAACGTCTCGGTTGTCGATCTCACCTTCATTGCCTCGCGTCCGACATCCGTCATCGAGATCAATGCGGCCATCCAGGAAGCGGCGAAAGGCGAATTGAAGGGCATACTCGGCTTCACAGACGAACCGCTGGTTTCGGTCGACTTCAACCATGACCCGCATTCCTCCGTCTGTCACATGGATCAGACCAAGGTCATGGATGACACCATGTGCCGCATCCTGTCCTGGTACGACAATGAATGGGGCTTTTCCAACCGCATGGCCGATACGGCCGTCACCATGGGGAGGCTCATCTGATGGCGCAGCACCTTCCCGATATCAGACAGGTAGACGTTGCCGGCAAGACGGTGCTGATCCGTGCCGATCTCAATGTTCCAATGAAGGGCGGCGTCATCACCGACACAACTCGGATTGAACGGTTTGCGCCGACTGTCCGCGACATCGTGAGCGGCGGCGGCAGGGCTGTTGTCATGACCCATCTCGGCCGGCCGGATGCCGAGCCGAACCCGCTCTATTCGACGCGGCCCATAGCTGCCGCGCTCGGCAATGCGCTTGGTTGCGATGTGAAATTCGTTTCCGACTGCGTCGGCGATGCCGCGGAACGCGGGACCGCCAATCTCCAACCCGGAAGCGTCGTGGTATTGGAAAACCTGAGATTTCACCGGGGCGAGGGTGAAAACAGCCGCAACTTTGGCGTCCGGCTGTCGGTGAATGGCGACATCTATGTGAACGATGCTTTTTCCTGTGCGCATCGGGCACATGCGTCGACCCACGCCATCGCTTCGCTGATGCCCTCCTTCGCCGGACCGTCGCTGCTGTCCGAAGTGAATGCCCTGGAAACGGTGCTTGAAAATCCGAACCGGCCGGTTGCCGCCCTGGTCGGCGGTGCCAAGGTTTCGACCAAGATCGAGGTGCTGAAGCATCTGGTGACCAAGGTCGATCACCTGATCATCGGCGGCGGCATGGCCAACACCTTCCTTGCAGCGCTTGGCCGGCCCGTCGGAACCTCGCTTTGTGAGATAGATGCGGTCGGCAGTGCATTGGAAATCCTTGGCGAGGCCGAGGTTTCGGGCTGCGAGATCATCCTGCCCAAAGATGTGGTGGTGGCAGAGGCATTGCAGCCGGATGCGCCGAACTGGACGGTATCTGCTGATGGGATTCCGGCCACTATGATGGCGCTTGATGCAGGTGAAGTCAGCTGCTCCAAAATCGAGGAGACGCTGAAATCCTGCCGCACGCTTTTGTGGAACGGTCCGCTCGGTGCTTTCGAAACACCGCCATTTCATATGGCGACGCAGTCGATTGCCCGTACTGCGGCTGACCTCACTCAGGCCGGATCGCTGGTAACTGTCGCAGGCGGCGGTGACACGGTCGCAGCGCTCAATGCCGCAGGCGTTGCCGACCGGTTCACCTACGTATCCACCGCGGGCGGGGCCTTCCTCGAATGGCTTGAGGGCAAAGACCTGCCGGGCATCGACGTTCTCAAACAAAAAACGTTGGAGGAGGCTTGATCATGGCCCGCATCACACTTCGTCAATTGTTGGATCACGCCGCAGAATATTCCTACGGCGTGCCCGCATTCAACATCAACAATATGGAGCAGGGCATTGCGATCATGGAGGCGGCGCGCGATTGCGAGGCACCGGTGATCATCCAGGCATCGCGTGGCGCCAGGAACTACGCCCACGACATCATGCTCGCCCGCATGATCGATGCGCTGTGCGATATCTATCCGGAAATACCGGTCTGCATGCATCAGGACCACGGCAACAACGAAGCCACCTGCATGACGGCGATCCGCCACGGCTTCACTTCGGTTATGATGGACGGTTCTCTCGAGGCCGATGCCAAATCGCCGGCGTCCTATGACTACAACGTCGAGATCACGGAGAGGGTCGCGCGCATGGCCCATTGGGTCGGCGCGTCCGTGGAAGGCGAACTCGGGGTGCTCGGATCACTCGAAACCGGCGAGTCTGAAGCTGAAGACGGCCACGGCGCGGAAGGAACACTGTCGCAGGAGCAACTGCTGACAGATCCCGATCAGGCGGTCGACTTCGTCCTGCGCACCAAAGTGGATGCGCTGGCAATTGCCTGCGGCACTTCGCATGGTGCCAACAAATTCTCGCGCAAACCGGATGGCGATATCCTGGCCATGAGCGTGATCGAGGACATTCACCAAAAACTGCCGAACACGCATCTCGTCATGCACGGCTCTTCGTCGGTTCCCCAGGAGCTGCAAGACATCATCAACGCATTTGGCGGCGAAATGCCCCAGACTTTCGGCGTGCCTGTCGAGGAGATCGTGCGCGGCATCAAACATGGCGTGCGAAAGATCAATATCGACACCGATTGCCGCATGGCAATGACCGGGCAGTTCCGCAAGATCGCCAGTGAAAACCCGACGGAATTCGATCCGCGCAAATTCCTCAAACCGTCCATGGATGCGATGCGCGAGCTGTGCCGCGATCGTTTCGACGCATTCGGCACCTCAGGCAATGCCTCGAAGATCCGGGTCGTCCCAATGGACGAAATGGCAGACCGCTACGTCGAGGGTCTGCTCGACCCCGTTCCGTCGACGGCCAGGGCCGCCTAGCGAATTGGAAAGGACAATCTCATGAACACCGATGCCAAGACAGAGATCAAGGGCAAGGAACGCTACAAGGCCGGCGTGCTCAAATATGCCCAGATGGGCTACTGGGACGGTGACTACGAGCCCAAGGATACCGATTTGATCGCGCTGTTCCGCATCTCTCCGCAGGAAGGCGTGGATCCGATCGAGGCAGCCGCGGCTGTTGCCGGCGAGAGCTCGACGGCGACCTGGACCGTGGTCTGGACAGACCGGCTGACGGCCTGCGATTCCTACCGTGCAAAGGCCTACCGCGTAGAGCCGGTTCCGGGGCAGGAGGGACAGTATTTCTGCTATGTGGCCTACGATCTGATCCTCTTCGAAGAAGGTTCGATCGCCAATTTGACAGCGTCGATCATCGGCAATGTCTTTTCGTTCAAGCCGCTGATGGCGGCGCGGCTCGAAGACATGCGCTTTCCGGTGGCCTATGTGAAAACCTTCAAGGGACCGCCGACCGGCATTGTCGTCGAGCGTGAGCGGCTCGACAAGTTCGGCAAGCCGCTGCTTGGCGCAACGACCAAGCCGAAACTTGGGCTTTCCGGCAAGAATTACGGCCGTGTGGTCTATGAAGGTCTGAAGGGCGGTCTCGATTTCATGAAGGATGACGAGAACATCAACTCGCAGCCTTTTATGCACTGGCGCGACCGGTTTTTGTACTGCATGGAAGCGGTGAATCTGGCTTCCGCCCAGACCGGTGAGATCAAGGGCCACTACCTCAACATAACCGCCGGCACGATGGAGGAAATGTATCGTCGCGGGGAGTTCGCCAAGGAACTCGGCTCCGTCATCGTCATGGTCGATCTCATCATCGGCTGGACGGCGATACAGTCGATTTCCGAATGGTGCCGGCAGAACGACATGATCCTGCATATGCACCGCGCCGGTCACGGCACATACACGCGTCAGAAGAACCACGGCATTTCGTTCCGTGTGATCGCCAAATGGCTGCGGCTTGCCGGCGTCGATCATCTTCACTGCGGCACCGCCGTCGGCAAGCTCGAAGGCGATCCTTTGACCGTGCAGGGCTACTACAATGCCTGCCGGGAAACACACAACGAAATCGATCTGCCGCGCGGGCTTTTCTTCGACCAGGACTGGGCTGACATCAAGAAAGTCATGCCGGTTGCCTCCGGTGGCATTCACGCCGGTCAGATGCACCAGCTTCTCGATCTCTTCGGCGACGATGTGGTGCTGCAGTTCGGCGGCGGCACGATCGGCCACCCGATGGGTATCCAGGCGGGCGCAACCGCCAACCGCGTTGCTCTCGAAGCCATGGTGCTTGCCCGCAACGAGGGCCGTGACATCAAAAATGAAGGCCCTGAAATCCTGCGCGAGGCCGCCAAATGGTGCAAGCCGCTGGAAGCCGCGCTCGATACCTGGGGCAGCATCACATTCAACTACACATCTACCGACACGTCGGATTTCATTCCGACTCCGTCGGTCGCCATATAAGCGGCAGAAAAGGAGACAGACCATGCGTATCACTCAAGGGTGTTTTTCATTTCTTCCGGATCTTGATGACACACAGATCAACGCCCAGGTGGAATATTGCCTGGAACAGGACTGGGCCATCGGTATCGAGTATACGGACGACCCGCATCCGAGGAACAACTACTGGGAAATGTGGGGCAACCCGATGTTCGACCTGCGCGACGCCAAGGGCGTGATGATGGAACTGGATGATTGCCGGACGGCCAATCCGGACCACTACATCCGTATCAACGCCTTCGACAACACGCGTGGTTGGGAGACGGTGCGCATGTCGTTCATCGTCAACCGCCCGGCGAAAGAGCCGAAGCTTGATCTCGCCCGCTATGACCGCCATGGCCGGACCCAGTCCTACGGGCTTCGGGCCGGCGGATAGGAGAGCCTCATGGGTGAGCCTGCAGAAAGCCTGCCGCAGACGATCGATCTGGCGGAGGAATACAGAACCTCCGGTGTGGACGAGGTTCTGGAAGAGCTCGACCGCGAGCTGGTAGGCCTGAAACCGGTCAAGCAGCGCATCCGCGAAATCGCGGCGCTATTGATCGTGGAACGGGCCAGGAAGGCCATGGGCCTCAGCCATGAGACGCCGACGCTGCACATGAACTTCACCGGCAATCCGGGCACCGGCAAGACGACCGTTGCGCTGCGCATGGCAAACATTCTCCATCGCCTCGGATATGTACGCAAAGGACACCTCGTTTCGGTAACCCGCGACGATCTTGTCGGTCAGTATATCGGCCACACGGCGCCGAAGACCAAGGAGGTTCTGAAGCGGGCAATGGGCGGTGTGCTTTTTATTGATGAAGCCTATTACCTCTATCGCCCGGACAATGAACGCGACTACGGGCAAGAGGCGATCGAAATCCTGTTGCAGGTCATGGAAAACAACCGCGAGGACCTTGTTGTGATCCTTGCCGGCTATTCGGACCGCATGGACCGGTTCTTCGAGAGCAATCCCGGATTTCGCTCGCGCATTGCCCATCATCTGGATTTTCCGGACTATGATGACGACGAGTTGCTGGCGATTTCCGAAGGCATGCTGGCCGGCCAGAACTATCATTTCGACGATGAGGCGAAGGTGTTGATGGCGCGGTATATCGAACTGCGTCGAAGCCAGCCGCATTTCGCCAATGCACGCTCGATCCGCAATGCACTGGACCGGGCGCGCCTGCGCCAGGCCAACCGGCTGTTTTCCAGCGCGACAGGTCCGGTTACGGCGGAAGAGCTTTCGACCATCGATGCGGACGACATCAAAGTCAGTCGGGTGTTCACGATGGGCATGCCCGACAGTTCCGAGGGTCAATCATGACTGCAAAGACAATCGTTGCACCATCAGTGCTTTCAGCCGATTTCTCGCGCCTTGGCGACGAGATAGAAGCGGTTGTTCGGGCCGGAGCCGACTGGATCCACCTCGATGTGATGGACGGGCATTTTGTGCCCAACATCACGTTCGGCCCTGCCATCGTGAAGTCAGTGCGGGACCGTACCGACAAGGTGTTCGACTGCCATTTGATGATCGATCCGTGCGATCCCTTCCTTAAGGCCTTTGCGGATGCCGGCTGCGATATCATCACGGTCCATGCCGAAGCGACAAAACACCTTGACCGGTCCCTGCAGGCGATCCGCGATCTGGGAAAGAGGGCAGGGGTATCGCTCAACCCGTCGACGCCCGAAAACGTGATCGAATATGTTCTCGACCGGCTCGATCTTGTGCTGCTGATGACCGTCAATCCCGGCTTTGGCGGACAGGCGTTTTTTCCGGCGGTTGTCGAAAAGGTGGCAAGGGTCAAAGCGCTGATCGGGAGCAGACCGATCGACATTGAGATCGATGGCGGTGTCACACCGCAAACAGCACCGCTTGTTGCCGCTGCAGGCGCCAATGTGCTGGTTGCCGGTTCGGCCGTCTTCAAGGGCGGCTCGGAGATGCACTACCGCGAAAACATTCAGGCGATCCGCACGGCCTCGGATGGGGCGGGCCGTGCGGCGGCCTGACGAATACTTGGAGTAGACCATGTTGAAGGACCTTGGCCGCGCGCCGCCCGGCTGGCCGGAGACAGATCCGACCGGATGGCCGCGTGCGGTCCTGTTCGATCTTGACGGCACGCTGATCGATTCAGTGCCTGATCTGGCAACGTCGGTGAACCGGCTACTTGAGAGCAACGGGCTCGCACGCCTTGATCTAGATGAAGTGCGGCCGATGATCGGCAACGGCGTCAAAAAGCTGGTTCAACGCGCCTTTGCCACCCACAGCGTCCAGCTCGAGGGACAGCGGCTGGCGTTTACGACCGAGCGGATGATGGGGATCTATCGCCAACATCTGACCGTCGGTACGACCCTTATGACCGGTGCGATCGATACCGTTTCGAACCTTGCAACGGCTGGCATCAAAATTGGTGTTGTCACAAACAAGCCAGAGGAATTTTCGCGGCGCATCCTGGATCATTTCGAGCTTTCACAATGGATTTCCGTAGTGGTCGGGGGTGACACCGGGCCAACGCGCAACCTGCACCGGACATGCTTGAGCATGCCCTTGCACAAATTGGCGTCGGCGCAGCAGAAGCGCTGCTGGTTGGCGACAGCCCCGCGGATATCGACGCGGCAAAATCCGTGCCGATGGCTTCGATTGCCGTGCGCGGCGGTTACACCAGCGTAGCCGTCGACGCGCTTGGCGCAGACATGGTGATTGACAGCCTGGCGTGGCTTTCAACGGCGATCCAGCGGCTTAAGGAACCCGCTTGAATGACCGCACGGGCGTTGATCGTCGATGTTGATGGTACATTGGCCGAGACCGAGGATCTGCACCGGCGCGCCTTCAATCGGGCTTTTAAGGAGGCCGGGATTGGCTGGGTCTGGAGCCGGGAGCTTTATGTGTGTTTGCTGCAGGTCACCGGCGGTAAAGAGAGAATTCGCGCCTATGCGGAGGAGACGGCGACAGCCAATATCGATGCACCTGCACTGCACCTGCGCAAAACGGAATTCTACAGCGGCTTCATGGCGCCGGGCGCGCTTCACCTTCGCCCCGGTGTCGAACGGTTGATCAGAAAAGCCAGGTACGACGGGCTTGAATTGGCGATTGCCACGACCACCAGCCGCGCGAATATCGTCAGCCTGTTCGCAGCCACGATGGGTGCGGACACCTTGCGATGGTTCGGCAGCATCCGCTCCGGAGAGGACGTGCAAAGAAAGAAACCCGATCCCGAAGTCTTTCAGCGGGTGCTTGAAGATCTGGACGTGCCGGCAGCTGACTGCATTGTCTTTGAAGATTCCGAAAACGGCCTGCGTGCTGCCAAGGCGCTGGCGCTGCCGACGGTCGTCATGCCCAGCATCTATACCGTGGATCACGATTTTTCCGACGCCGACCTTGTCGTCCGCACCATCGACGAACCATTTTCCATGCACGAATTGATGCCGGATAGATCGGTCTCCGAAATTCTCGATAAAATGCGCGGGCTGCTGTTTCGTCAGTTCGCATAGCGGCGCAGATATCCGGTGAAGGCATCTAGACCGGATTTGTCGAGCGTATCGACGATTCGCCATAGTGACTGGCTCGGTTCGTCTCCTAAAAGCACTGCCGCTTTCTTGCGGATTTTTTCTTCGCGGATGTGTGCGGGCAGGGGTTCTTCGAGATCGTGCTCGGCGCGCAATCTGACCCCCGAACGCAATGTCACAACGATGCGCGACGCGGTATCGGCAATATTTTCATCCGTTTCGATGCGCACCTTGTCGCGCAGGACAATGAGCGCTGGATCGCGGCAGATTTCGTCCGTGTAGGTCGTGAGCGCGCCGGTGTCGATGTCATTTAGTGCCATCGCCGCTGTCAGTCGGTAGCTGAACTTGGCCTCGAGACCGGTCGCAGGTTCAGCAAGGTTGCAGACTTTCAGCCAGTGCGGATTGGTGGTGATCACCACCCGGTCTATCGCTTCTGGATCAAGCCTTTCGTTCTCCCGCAGGGCAGCGAGTGCCTCGAGTGAAGCGTGTAACCCATGGCAGCAGGCGTGGAATTTGTGCTGCACATGTTCGAAAATGAATTCCTTGCCGAGACCGGCGAGGGCGCTTGTGGGATCGCCGTTTTCGCCGGCATGGGTGTCGGCAAAGCCCTGAAGACACTCAAGGCCGTCCGGGCGCGACACGAACCCCGCGGAGGCCAGCAGCGCAGCTTCGACGCCATTCGATGCGGCGATGCCTGCATTGTAGGGCTTGCCCATGGTTCCGAACTGCGATTTGAGGCCGGACGCGCGGGTTGAGGCGATGGCAAGTGCGTGCCGGGCCTTGCCTGCATCCAGTCCCAGCAGGCGGGCACTCGCCATTGCCGCGCCGAAGGCACCCGACGTTGCCGTCTGGTGAAAGCCCTTTTGATAGTGCGACCGCCCCAGCCAGTCGCCGATACGGCAGGCCGTTTCGACGCCAATCAGGGCCGCATTGAGAAATTCTTCGCCGGTGGCTCCGGTTTTCTGGGCAAGTGCCAGTGCCGCGGATATGACGACAACGCTGGTGTGGCCGATATGAATGAAATGCGTATCGTCGTAATCGATCGCATGGGAGGTTGTGCCGTTGGTGAGTGCCGCCGCGCGAGCAGGCACCATCATGCCGGATCCAATGATTGTGGCCTCGGGACCACCGCCTTCACTCTCGACCAATGCGCGGACCGTGCGGGACACCGGCTCGTTCCTGCCGGCAATTGCCACGGAGGTCCAGTCAAGCAAAGACAGGCGCATGATATGCAGGGCACTCGCCGGCATTTCGCCGGCCTGCATTGCAGTTGCGAATTGGGTAATTTCTGCCGAGATGGAAGTTTGCTCTGCCATCCGGTTACCCCTTCTAAAACGAGCGCGGCAAATCCAGCACGTGCTCTGAAATATAGCTCAAGATCAGATTGGTCGATATCGGTGCCACCTGATAAAGGCGGGTCTCGCGGAATTTGCGTTCGACATCGTACTCTTCGGCAAATCCGAAGCCGCCGTGGGTCTGCAGGCACATTTCGGCGGCTGCCCAGGACGCATCGGCGGCCAGCATTTTCGCTATATTTGCCTCCTGTCCAGGGTTTTCGCCGGACTCGTAAAGCCGGATCGCTTCGCGCAACATCAGTTCGGCGGCGCGCATCTGCGCATAGGCCCTGGCGATCGGGAACTGGATGCCCTGGTTCTGCGCGATCGGACGACCGAAGACAACCCGTTCCTTGGCGTAACTGGCCGCCGTTTCGATGAACCATTTGGCATCGCCGACGCATTCTGCGGCGATCAGGATGCGCTCGGCATTCATGCCGGACAAAATGTACCGAAAGCCTTTGCCTTCCTCGCCGATCAGGTTCTCGGCGGAAACCGGCATGTTGTCGAAAAACATCTCCGTCGTGGAATGATTCATCATGGTGCGGATAGGACGGATGGTCATGGATTTGCCGCGCACGTCCCGCATGTCGACAAGGAGAACGGACAGGCCGTCCGTCTTTTTATTCACCTGATCGAGCGGCGTGGTGCGGCACAAAAGCACCATGAGGTCGGAATGCTCGGCGCGCGATGTCCAGATTTTCTGACCATTGACGAAATAGGTTTCGCCTTCACGTATGGCAGTGGTGCGCAGCGAACCGGTGTCGGTACCGCTTGTCGGCTCGGTCACGCCAAATGCCTGCAGCCGCAGTTCGCCGGAGGCAATGGCCGGCAGATAGGCCTGTTTCTGATCGTCCGAGCCGTGACGCAGCACCGTGCCCATCGTGTACATCTGCGCGTGGCAGGCGCCGGCGTTGCCGCCGGCGCGATGGATCTCTTCAAGGATCGCTGCCGCCGCCGATATGGTAAGCCCCGAGCCGCCATATTCCTCCGGTATGAGAGCCGCCAGGTAGCCGGATTGCGTCAGCGCATCGACAAACTCGGCCGGGTAGGCCTGTTCGCGATCGCATTTGCGCCAATAGGCTCCCGGAAACTGCGAACACAGGCGGCGAACGCCCTCACGGATATCTTCATTGCCGACTTCGTACTTCATGGTTCACCTGCTTTTTCCTGCCGTTCGCTGCCGGCAAACTCGCGCCGGATCGCCACACCGTGCGCGTCGAGTTTGGGTACGATGTGCTGGCGAGGACCAGCGGTCTTCACCGGCAAATCTGCGGCCAGCAGTTCCGCGTCGCCGAAGTGGATTTCCGTCTGGCGCAGGAACTCGTGGTTCGAAAGGTCTTCGACACTCGAGAGCCGGGCGCATGCAATGTTGTGCTGCCGAAGCAATGCCATCAATTCGTCGCGGGTTTTGGCGGAAAAAACAGCGTTTATCTCGGCATCCATTGCCGGGCGGTTTTCGACGCGGCACGTATTGTCGGCAAATCTCGGATCGGTGCCGAGTTCCGAACGACCGAGGATCGTTTCGCAAAAACTCTGCCATTCCCGGTCGTTCTGCATGGCGATCATGATCTGGCTATCATCCGCGGTCGGATATGGCCCATAGGGTGCGATCACGGGATGCGTCAGGCCGGTGCGGGCCGGCGCCCGTCCAAGATACCGTTGAACTAGCAGCGGCATGTTCATCCAGTCGGCCATGACGTCGAACATGGAGATGGAAAGGTCGAGACCCGTGCCGGTTTTGCCGCGCTGGATCAGGGCGCGCAATATGGCGGAGAACGCCGTAAGGCCGGTGGCTATGTCGCACAGGGAAACGCCGGCGCGCGAGGGTTGTTCGGCCGTTCCGGTGACGACGCAAATGCCGCTCTCGGCCTGGACGAGGGTGTCATAGGCCTTCAGTTTCTGGGCCGGGCCGTCATCGCCATATCCGGTGATCTGGCAGGTGATCAGGCCGGTATTCGTGGTCCTTAGCGTTTCGCCGCTAAAACCCCGGCGTTCGAGCGCGCCCGGTGCGAGATTGTGCAAAAACACGTCGGCTCCTTCGAGCAATCTTTGAAGAAGGGCGACGTCCTCGGGCTGGTTCAAATCAATTGCGACGGATTCCTTGCCGCGGTTGAGCCAGGCAAACCAGACGCTCTCTCCATCGGCACCGTGGTCGTAATTGCGGGCGAAATCGCCGTCGGGACGCTCCACCTTGATTACTCTGGCGCCGGCATCGGCCAAAAGCAGGCCGCAATAGGGCGCGGCAACCGCCTGTTCCAGCGAAATAACCAGATGACCTTCGAGTTCCCTGTCGAGCATTGTCTTGCCCGTCATGTGGCGACCCCTGTGGTGGTTGTTCGGCTGAAAGGCCGGGGAACCGGCTGCCGATCGGTTGATTATTGTTCCCTTATATGGGGAATTTGGCCGAGGACATAGCCCGCACAAGCCGCAGCGGGTCAGGCCGATTGATGCGAACCTGGTTTCCATACGCGGCGGGCTTTTCGAAACACAAAAAAACTGTCATTCCTGCAACTGAAACTCAAGGAGGACGGGTGTGGATCTGGATCTGGACTACTATCGAACCTGGATCGGCCGCGAAGACGCCGCAAGCGAACTGGTGACGCCGGAACTCGTTCAACGCTTCAATGCGACCCTTGATATTACCTCGAACCACCCGGTCAATGGCGATGCCGTCGCGCCGTTGATCCATCTGTGCCTGGCGCCGCCGGCGGCACCAACGGCGGAGCTGGGCGTCGATGGCCATGCTGCAAGAGGCGAATTTCTCCCGCCGGTGCCGCTGCCACGCCGGATGTGGGCGGGCGGCGAACTCAGCTTCGAGCGCGACATCCGTGTCGGTGATCTCGTTCAACGCAAATCGCGCATCGATGATGTTGTGGTGAAGGAAGGACGCAGCGGCACGCTGTGTTTTGTCACGGTCAGCCACGTGCTGAGTGTCGGTGATGACACTGTGGTGCGCGAAAAACAGAATCTGGTCTATCGCGGCATGGGCGATGGCACGCGTACACAACAAGATGCAGCACCTGCAGAAAGTGGGACGCACACACGCCGTATCGCGGTTTCAAGCCCGCTGTTGTTTCGCTATTCGGCGCTGACATTCAACGGTCACCGCATCCACTATGACCGGCCTTATACGACTGACGAAGAGGGCTACCCAGGACTGATTGTGCACGGGCCGCTGCAGGCAACGCTGCTTGTGCAATTTGCCGCGGCACTGCGAAAGGGCCGCGCGCCCAAACGGTTTGATTTTCGCAGTCACGCGCCGTTGTTTGACGATGGCGATTTCGTCCTGCATGCGCTGGAAGAGGGCGATCGTCTCAAGCTCTGGACTGCGCGCGTGGGTGGGCCTGTGGCAATGGCGGCCGAAGCGTCCTGGTAGCCGCTCTGCGCTGGTTTCGCAGCAAATGACACGGCCGATTGCTTCGCTTCAGGAATTGAATCCAAAAAAAGGCGATAATATTCTGAATGTATTCAGTTTTTCTGAATCGGAGGTGTTTTTTCGAGCCCGCTCGAACAAGTCTTCGGCCCTAACATCGCCTGATCATATGAGCGCCGCGTATTTCGAAGCAGGCACGACAGTGCATTGTCAGCCACGGGCTGAACGCATCCAGGTTCGAGGTCAGGAACATTTCGAGCGATTTTGGCGCGTTGCCGGTGACCATTTCCACATCGGCACTGACATGCTGCTGCGCTCCTGCCCGTAAGGCCGATAACAGATCGACCACCAGGTTCGATTTCCAGCGGGGCATGCCGGTTACGAAAGGCAGAACCAGGCGTGCCGCAAAGGCCGGCGGGCTGGTGTAACCGACCTTTTGGCCAAGATGTTCGGAAAGCCGCCCTATGACATCGTCAAAACTGTGGGCGGACGGACCAGTCAGGGTATAGGTTTTACCAAAATGGGCTTCGTTGGTGAGCACGGCGGCCGCGGTGTCGGCCACATCCTCGACGCTGACCATGGCAACCTTGCCCTGACCGACCGCAGCGGTGCTCTTGCGCTTCTTCGCGGCATCCTGCGCGAACAGCAACAATGACTGCTGGAAGAAGGTCGGACGCAGGATGGTGAAGGGCAGGCCGCTTTGTGCCAAGGCCAGTTCGGCCCGGCGGTGGTAGACGCCAAAGCTGACGGGCGGACTTAAACCGGCCGATTATGCTGGAAGCTTGACCACATGGGGGTTGCCGGCCTGTTGCGGATCGTCAGGCGTTGCCAGGAAAACGCCTTCAATCCCTTCCATATTGGTTTCCAGCGATTGCGGATTTTTCAGATCGGCCAGGACAGGTTCAATCCCCTTGCTCTTCAGCGATTGCACGCCTTCCTTCCGACTAGAGACACCCAGAACCCGGTGTCCGGCGGTCTTTAGCCGCGGCATAAGCGTTGAGCCGACCCGCCCAGTCGCTGCTTTGACCAAAATGGCAGCCATATTGTTCCTCCCGGCCGTGGCTCTGCGCCGCGTCAGCGCGGCTTCTGCTTCTTCAGCCAGGCGCGCGACGATTTCGGCTGCGGGCGGCAGGTCGTGGATCAATCCGAGCCCTTCACCCGCCAGCAGCGGCATTTCCTCGAAATCGCCCGTGGCGCCGGTCATCGGCACCATGTTGGTGAATTTGTGCAAGGGCGTCGGCTGGCCGAGCAGGTCCATCTGCCCGATTACTGGCTCGCCGGAATTGTCCGCCGGTATTTCGGCGATGCGATCCTTCCATTCCATCACCACCTGGTTGTTGAGAACGCGGATGGGGTTGAATTCCGGGTGATGGCGGCCGAAAAGCTCGGTGATGATCGTATGATCGGTGCCGGATGAAACGAGGCGATCTTTGTATTCGCAGGCGACGGCACTTTCCGCGGCGGCGACGAAGCGCGTTCCTATCCACACGCCATCCGCACCCAACATCAGCGCCGCCGCCACGCCCCGGCCATCGGCAATGCCGCCAGACGCCAGCACGAGTGCCTTGTCGCCGACCGCGTCGACAATCGCCGGCGTCAGTGCGATCGTTCCGGTGGTGCCGTAATTGTGGCCTCCGGCCTCTGTTCCCTGCGCGACGACAACATCAACACCATCGGCCACCGCGGTATGAGCATCCGCCACCGAACCGACCTGCTCGAAGACGTCTATGCCAGCTGTGTGCAACTGCTCGATCCAATCCGCTGAAGGATGGCCCCAATGAAAAGAAACCGCCCGGGGTTTCATTTCGCACATCAGGTCGATATGCGGCTGCGTCGTGTAGCAGGTGATGAAATTGACATGGAAAGGGCGGGACGTTGTGGCCTGAACGCCGCCGACAAGCTGGCGCACGCCTTCTGGAGGAATAATGCCGACGCCGGCGATTGATCCGAGCGCACCGGCCTCACTGACGGCGATGCACAATGGTGGCGTCATGCCCGCAAATGCCATGCCCGCCTGGACGATGGGTGCCGACAGACCGTATTTCTCCGTCAGACGTGTGGTGAGGTGATTTGCCATGGTGTCCTCCGGTCACATGTGATCGGAGAACTCTAGGCGAGAACCTTGCCCCGGCATTGCCTCAGCGGGCCCTCGTGTTGCCCGAGAGTGCACTTTGAGCGGTGACCATTGCCCGTATCGCCGTTCGGTGCCATATTTTTTCGATGATGGCAGCGGGATCAAATGTCTGGTCGACCGTCGGAAGCGGGGATGCATTTGCGCACTGGCGCGAAGTGGTCTGCCAGGCTTTCACCAAGCTGTCGCCGGAGCGAACCGGCGACCATCCGTTCGCCGGGGAAATCCGGTTGTCCGAATTTGGTCCACTGGGATCGTTCTCGCAAATCACCGCCAGCCCGCAGCTTGTGCAGCGGCGAAAAAGAGACGTCAACGAGCGCCCATGCGACGCGGTGTTTGTGAATATCCAGATATCGGGAAGCAGCGTTGTCAGGCAACGGGGCATGGAAACACGGTTGGGTCCGGGCACCTTCGTCATGCTGGATGCGCGTCAACCCTTCGACATGCGCTTCGATGAAAGCTTCAAACAGGTCTGCATGCATTTGCCGATGACACTGTTGGAAGAACACGATTTCGATCCGGCCGGCGCCGTGGCGCGTTCCGTTGGGCGGGGTCAGGTCTTCGGCGCAGCGCTGCTTGACAGTGTGGGCTCGATCCTTGCGGGTGAGGATACGGAAGGGTCTCCCGACCATCCGGTGCACCTATTGCGGCTGAGCTATGAAAACGGACGCTCGGATGTACTCGCCGACCGTCGCCTGAAACACATCAAACAGTTTGTCGGGCAAAACTGCGCGGACTCAACCATGTCTCCCGGCGTCGTCGCGGCGCATTTTCGTATTTCCGTGCGCCACCTCCACAAGCTCTTCGCCCGCGCCGGCGTCAGCTTCGGACAGTTTCTCCTGCGCTGCCGGTTGCGCAAGGCACGCATCGCGATCCTGCTGCATCCGCGCCGACCCATTCTCGAAATCGGTCTGGAGGCCGGTTTCCAGAGCCCCGGCCATTTCGCCCGCAGTTTTTCCCGTGAATTCGGCATGACCCCATCAGCCATGCGCCGCCTGTGCTGAGAGAAGGACAACAGTTTCAGATGACACTCAAGGACGATACGTGCGCATACTGATTGTCTTTTGCCATCCCCATGAAGGCAGCAATGCTGCGGGGCTTTTCGAATGCGCGAAATCCGCACTTGAAACCCACGGCCATGAGATCCGCGTCATCGATCTTTATCGCGACGGGTTCGATCCGGTTATAAGGCGTGAGGAATGGCTCGACTATTTCAGCGAGCCGGCAAAGAACATCGAACCGCTCAAGAGCCATGTCGAGGCGCTGCGATGGGCGAACGGGCTGATATTGATTTATCCGACCTGGATGTACGGGCCGCCAGCCATGCTCAAGGGGTGGATGGAACGGGTTCTGCTTCCGGGTGTCGCATTTGAAGTGGCGCTAGAAAAGAACGCGCGCATTGTCGGCGGGTTGCAGAACATAAAGTATTTCCTGACGATCACGACATCGGGTTCACCCAGATGGTGGCTGCGGATTGTCCGAGATCCGGGACGCAACATGATCATGCGCGCCATGCGGATCCTGTTTCATCCGTCCTGCCGCATGCGCTGGCTGCAGCTCTATGATATGGATCATGCAAGCGAAGAGGACCGCGCAGGCTTCATGCGGCAAGTTGAGCGCGAGGTGTCAAAGATCTGATTGTGCTATCGGCCAGCGAGTTCCCCGTTCAGATAATCCGTCAGCTCGTTTGCAACTCGGGCGGTCTCCTCGAGTTGCTGATAATGTCCGCAATCTTCAACAACAATGCGCGTGCACCGTTTCAGGCCCTCTGCCAATTGCGCGCTCGCATCCGCGGGTACCATCTTGTCGTCCTTTGAGACGATGATCAGAACGGGAAGCTCCACGTCGCCGATCCGGTCGGAAAGGTCGTAGCGGCTGCACGCCAGATAGTCGCTGTAAACGACTTCGGAACCGGCTTCGAGCAAACGCTGGCGACCTTTCTGCTTGAAGAAATCCGTTGTCTTTTTGTGCCATGAATAGCGGACGATGTTTTCGACCGTTGCCTCGAAATTGTTTTGCAGACCTTCGAGTATGGCCGGGCTCACCATGAGCTTGCTCGAAGCGCCGATCAGGCCAATTGATGCCAGCCGCGGATTGTGCTCGACGGCCAGGGTCAGGGCAATCGCAGCGCCCATGGAGTGGCCAACCAGAAATACGTCTTGCAGATTTAGCGCGTCGAGGAATGCCGCAATTTCCTTTGCATAGCCGTCTACCGTGTCGTGGATGTTGCCTCCGGACTTGCCATGGCCGGGCAGGTCGATTGCGTAGACCGGAAACTTGTCCAGGCCGCCATCGTGGGATTTTGGAGTCAGCCCGACCAGCCGCGTCATGTCGGCGTTGCTGCGCCATGCGACCGGCCAATCGGCGAGCTGGCCACCGCTGCCATGTACAAGTACGATTGTCAGGCCGTCTTCGCGATCATCCACACCGTTGAAGCTGTAGGACAGTTCGTGGTCTCCGACGGAAACATTCGGCATTCGCATTCCCTTTCATGGCTGCCGGTCAGCAGGCCGTACATCATTGCGGATTTGTGAGCGTTTGTTCAAGCAGGTGCCGTTGAATTTTTCCGCTGGTCGAACGCGGAAATTCATCAAATTCGATGAACCTGATTTCGCGCGGCAGTTTGTAGCGTGCGAGCGACTTTGCACAGCGATTCATCAGCGCTTCTTCTGTAATGCTGTGCGAAGAGCGGGACACAAAGGCGACGGGAACCTCACCCCACCGGTCGTCACTGGTGCGCACCACAGCGGCATCGGTCACACCGGGGTCGGCGAGGAGCACCTTTTCGATCTCCGCCGGATAGACGTTTTCGCCGCCGGTCTTGATCAGGTATTTTGCCCGGTCGACGAAGTCGAGCGTGCCGTCGGGATTGCGGCGGAACATGTCTCCCATATGGAACCAGTTGCCGCGAAAGCTTTCGGCATTGGCTTCGTCGGCATTCCAATAGCCGGAAAAAAGGGTTGGCCCGCGCAACAGCATTTCGCCCGGATCTCCTTCGGCGACGTCCCTGTCATCTTGATCGACAAGTCGAACCTCGCAGAAGGCCGTTTGTGTTTTGGACAGCCGCTCGGGCATTTCGCCCGGTTCGATCCGGCCGCGAGACGCTGGCGCCAGTCCGGTTTCGGTGGCGCCGAACGAGTTGGCATAGGGTGTATCGAGGATCTTTGTTATTTCGGCGATCTGCTGCGGCGGTACGAGATCGGCCATGGCACCGCAAATCTGGATGCTGCGCGGATTGATCTTTGCCTTTGTGCAGGCATCGATAAATCCTTCGATCATGCCGGGAATAAGCACCAGCCAGCCGATTGCATGTTTTTCGATAGCCTTGATCATGGGTTCGGGCTGATAGCCGTCGATGACGATCACTGTGCCGCCTCGCATCAAAGTCGCCAGTGCGTGGTCGGTCGAGGCCATATGAAACAACGGTGCCCAGGCGATGAACCCGTCGTCGGTTGCCAATGTCAGTTCGGAAGAAAAGAGCAGAGCGCGGGCTATCATTGCGCGGTGACTGATGACCGCGCCCTTGGGCAGACCGGTCGTGCCGCTTGTATAAAGAATGATCAGGCCGTCTTCAGGCTCAACTTTGGTCTCCGCAGGATCCTCAGCGGCCGAAGCCAACATCTGCTCGTATGCGCCGCCGATTTCGATAACCGGCACATCGGTCATTCGGTCTATGTCAGCCGTGAAGGTTGCTTCTGCAATAACCAGTTTGGGTTCAACGAGAGAAATGCAATGGGCGAGCTCATCCTCGACCAGTCGCCAGTTGAGGCAGCAGACAATGGCTCCGAGCGCCGCCGCTGCGAGTTCAACTTCGATATATTCTGGCCTGTTGTGTGACAGGATCGCGATGCGGTCGCCCTTGCCGATGCCGCGGCCGTGCAGGCCGTTTGATAGGCGGTTCACCCTTGAAAGCAGATCTGCATATGTCTGGACCGTATCGCCATATTCGAGGGCTGCTGCACTCGGTGCCATGAGGGCCTGTGACCGGAACAATCGGTATACTGACGTCTGGCCGGCTTCAATGGCGTTTTCAAACATTGAACGGTCCTCCGTTGCAGGGCGCTGGGATCGTACACAAGAACAAATGAATGTTAGTTTTTTTTGGGGTTTGTCAACAACGCCGAACCCGCGCGACCGCCAATCCATCGACTCTGCCGCCTCTCCAGTCCAGACTGGGCGAACAGATCACGCACTTCAAAAGGATATCCCCATGGTTGATCGTTATGCGGCCTATTCGAAACTCAAACTGGACGAACCGGCCGACCGGGTGTTGCGCATCACATTCAGCAACCCGAAGAGCTTCAACTCCGTCGACGGCGAGACCCATTCGCAGCTTACGGATATCTGGCGTGACATCGACAAGGATCCGCATATCAACGCCGTGATCGTTACCGGAGAAGGAAAGGCGTTCTCAGCCGGCGGCGATTTCGAGCTCATCGAGGAAATCGCCAACGACTACACGATGCTGATGCGTGTGTGGAAGGAAGCAAAGGATCTCGTCTACAACATCGTCAATTGCAACAAGCCGATAATCTCGGCCATAAACGGGCCGGCGGCGGGCGCCGGCCTTGTCGTCGGTTTGCTTGCCGATATTTCCATTGCCGGCAAAGCGGCCCGGATCGTTGACGGCCATCCGCGCCTGGGCGTTGCCGCCGGCGACGTTGCCGCCATCATCTGGCCCTGCTGTGCGGAATGGCCAAAGCGAAATATCACCTTTTGACCGGCAAGCCGCTGACCGGCGAGGAAGCCGAGCGCATCGCTCTGGTATCCCTGTGCGTGGACGATGCCGAGCTTCAGGAAATTGCGCTCGGCATTGCCACCGATCTGGCAAGTGGCTCGCAAAGCGCAATCCGCTGGACAAAATACGCACTCAACAACTGGCTACGCTCAGCCGGACCGATATTCGACGCGTCAACCGCGTTGGAAATGCTGGGATTCATGAGCCCGGATGTGCGTGAGGGACTTTCTTCGCTGATCGAAAAGCGCCCGCCGAATTTCAATCCGGACTGCCCTATCTGATAGATTGCGCTAGCCGTGCATGGTCAGCCCGCCCGAGACCGATATGGTCTGACCGGTAATGAAACCGGCATCGTCGCTGGCCAGAAAACAGATGATGCCGGGAAAATCGTCCGGCTGCGCAAGGCGACCCATGGGAATGGCGCGTTCGAGAGACGTCCTGATCTTTTCAGCGGTGTCGCCCTCGGCAAAGCTCGAAAAGAGCGGCGTGTCGGTCGGACCCGGGCATACCGCATTAAGCTGAACGCCTGAACGTGCGAGCTCGCGTGCCATGGTTTTGGTGAAGGCGATAATGCCGCCCTTGCAGGCCGAGTAGACAGCTTCTCCGGAGGAGCCGACACGCCCGGCGTCGGAGGCGATGTTGACAACACGCCCGTGTCTTTGCCGCTTCATAATCGGCAAGACGGCGTGATGCATATTGAGCGGGCCGTAGAGGTTGATGTCGATCACCTTTGTCCAGAGATCCGTGTCCGACTCAACAAACGGTAAAAGCTGGTCCCAACCGGCATTGTTGATGAGGACATCGATGGCGCCTCCGGCGCTGATGACACTGACCGCGGCCAAGACAGCGTCACGGTTTACGATATCAACCTCAAACGCGCTGGCCGTTCCGCCTCTTTCAACAATATCGGCGGCTGTTTTTTCTGCAGCCTCGCCATTCAGGTCGAAGATGAAAACATGGGCGCCTTCTTCGGCAAACCGGTGACAGGCGGCGCTGCCGATCCCGCTGCCTCCGCCGGTGACGATCACCCGCTTGCCGTTCAGTCCCTTCATCTGTCGTTCTCCGGTTTGCTGTTTTGATACATATATCTGGCGGTCAGTGATTGCGTATTGCCGAATTTTCAAACAATTGTTAGAAACATGACTTCTTGTTCCAATTTTGTCCAGCGACAGCAGAGACTCCATGTCCATCACCTTGCAGAGCGATGATAGGGCCAATGTCCGTCCAAAAAAGGACAGGACGCGCAAGAGTATTTTGCGGGCTGCGGCGACTTTGTTTCGCGACTGCGGATATCACGCTGCGTCGATGCGTGACATTGCCGATGCCGCAGGGATGAAAGCAGGCAGCATCTATTATCATTTCCAATCCAAGGATGAGATCCTGGTGGAAATCCTGGACACGGGTGTCCGCGGCATGCACGCAGCTGTTCGCGAAGCAATTGACGCCTGCGGTCCGGACAGCACCAGCGAGGACAGGATCGGTGCCGCGGTCCGGGCCCATCTGGGAGAGCTTCTGGCGCACAGAACATTCACGTCGGCTAAGATCCGCATCTACGGTCAGTTGCCGGAGGCGATCAGGCAAAAACACCGGCCCGTTCGCCGCAGCCTGTCCGGATTGTGGGAAGAGCTGCTGGCTGAAGCGCAATCGGCAGGGGCCATACGGGCGGATATTGAGATCAAACCGCTTCGGCAGTTCCTGACGGGGGCGCTCAACTGGAGTGTCGAATGGTATGACGAAGAGGGCTTTCCCGTTGAACTGTTTGCCGACCGGGCGACGGGTGTCATCCTTCGCGGCATCATGCGCGAGCGTAAGCAGGTTGTGCCGATAAATCCGGCAGGGTCTATCGTGCTGCGGGAAAGAGCGGCGGGCGCGCAAAGGAAATCAGCCCGCACGCGCCTCGATATTTTAACAGCCGCCGCAGGTCTATTTCGAAACAAGGGCTACGTCGCGGCGACACTGCGCGACATTGCTGCAGCAACGCAGATGAAGGCGGGCAGCATTTACTACCACTTCAGCTCCAAGGACGAGATTCTGGATGAAATTCTGGAACTTGGATTGCGCGACATTCAAGATGGCGTGCGGGCCGCCCTTGGCGCACAGGGCAAGGATGCCGATCCACGTACAAAGATTTCGGTTGCGGCACATGCGCATCTGAACCTTCTGCTGACGGACAGTGAATTTACCTCCGCAAATTTCCGGATTTACGGACAGCTGCCAGAGCGCTTTCGGATGCGACACCGGTCGTTGAGACAGGCCTATTTTGCGGAGTGGGAGACATTGTTGGTGGAAGCCAGAGATGCCGGTGCAATGCGCGCCGATGTCAGCATTGTGCAGCTGCGGCAGTTCCTGCTGTGTGCTCTCAACTCGACGGTCGAGTGGCATGATCCTTCAAAAAACTCAGTGGGGGTCCTTGTAGAACGCTGCACCCGTATCATCCTCGACGGTATTGCCACCGGGGAACATCAAAGTGTCTAAACCGGGTGTGTGTGTTCATATTGTGCAGGCGTTCCCATGTGCACCTGGCGCCACATTGTGTTCGAGTCAGGCGCCGTTTTCGATTGCGGATAAACCAAAGCTGCAAGGCACTCCTTGACCAGAGCCACCTGTCATCGCCATATATAGTTTATTGTTCCGAAAACATTTGACCGCAAACCGGGGACAATTCATGTTGACGTGGGAGGGGGCTTGGCCCTTTGCGTGATTAGAGCTGATCTGTCTCTAGGGTAGATGAATGGACTTGTTGTTCCTTTGGGCGCTTGTGGGCCTGCAGATAAAGCACTTTGTAGCCGATTATACACTTCAGTGGCCGTCTATGATTGCCGGCAAGTGCCATTTCAACCGGGCTGGCGGATATGTTCACGCCGGCATCCACATTTTGCTTACACTGCTGGTTCTGGTCTTTTGCGACCTTCCCGCAACACTCATCGCAATGCTGCTGGTGTTTGAGTTCATCGTCCACTACGCAACGGACTATGCAAAAGGAAGCTATGACTGCGCGCACAAGCTGAATGCCAATACGCGCCATTTCTGGGTTGTCCACGGCGCCGATCAGCTTGTACACCAGCTCACATACGCCATCATCCTCGCCGTGATTGTGTATTCAAACCTGCCCTGAATCGAGCCATGCGGACAACCGCTCTAGAGCTGGTCACATTTTCTTTGAATCAAGAGGATTCCCTTTTCGGTTGATTTATGATTCAAGAAGGCTGCTGGGATGAGGAGGCCAGCATGTATGACCAAGCCCTATTCCAACGATCTTCGAGAACGCGCAGTTG